>DAORJC010000007.1:0-40737 GCA_035438885.1 Aquabacterium sp.
CCAAGGGGCGCCTGTATGGCCGTTACCTCACCCATGTCTGGGTCTGGATCAACACCTTGTCGCTGGAGATCCGTGATTCGATGTGCGGTTACCGGGTCTACCCCTTGCAGCCTGTGGTGGATTTGCTCGATCGGGTCAAGCTGGGGCGCCGCATGGATTTCGACCCTGAACTGCTGGTGCGCCTGCATTGGCGGGGCACGGCCATGGTCAGTGTGCCGACCCGGGTGTGCTACCCCTTGGATGGGGTCTCGCATTTCAAGATGCTGCAGGACAACGTGCTGATCTCGCGCATGCACGCCCGCCTGCTCCTGGGCATGTTGCTGCGCCTGCCCTTGCTGTTGTGGCGCAAGGTGGCGTGATGGCACAAGCCCCCGCGCCGCAAGACCAGCCGTTGGCTCCGCATTGGGCCAGTCTGACCGAGCACACCTTTGTGTCGGGCATCCGCGTGCTGTTCTGGATCTACCGTGTCCTGGGGCGCCTGCCGTTTCGGGCCTGCCTGTACCCGGTGGTGGTGTACTACTGGGCCACCCGGCGTGATGCGCGGCATGCCTCGTTGCACTATTTGCAGCGGCTGCAGGCCAGCACCCAGGCGCTGGGGCATGCGGCAAGCTGGCGGGACACGCTGGCGCACTTTCTGTCATTTGCCGACACCATCCTGGACAAGCTGCTGGCCATGAGCGGGGCCATCTCGGGCGATGCCTTGCGCACGGTTGGTGAGGAGGGGCTGCTGGCCCTGAACGCGCAGGGCCGGGGCGCGGTCATTGTCACGGGCCATGTCGGGTGCATGGAGTTGTGCCGCGTCAGCGCCGAGCGCCACCGCGGTGTGCGCCTCAATGTCCTGGTGCACACCAAGCATGCTGAGCGCTTCAACCGCCTGTTGCAGCGCCTGCATCCTGGCAATGACGTGCGTTTGATCCAGGTGACCGAGATCAGCCCGGCCACCGCCATGTTGCTGGCCGACAAGGTGGCGCAGGGCGAGTTTGTGGCCATCGCGGGCGATCGTGTGCCCGTGATGCAGAGCATGACGGTGCCTGCACGCTTCCTGGGGCACGAGGCGCAATGGCCGGTTGGACCTTATGTGTTGGCCGCCTTGCTCAAGTGCCCGCTGTACGCCATGGCCTGCGTGCGCGAAAGGTTGCCCCGTGGTGGCCAGGGGTATGTGCTGCATGTGCATTGCCTGGCCGAGCAACTGGTGCTGCCGCGCGCAGCCAGGGCGCAGGCCATGGCTGCTTGTGCGCAGCAGTTTTCTGACTGGCTGGAGACCGTGCTTGAACGCTCGCCCCTGGCCTGGTTCAATTTCTTTTCTTTCTGGCAGCAGGGGGCCGTGGTGCCGCGAGCTGAACAACATGACGGATCAACTCCCTGACCGCGCCAAGGCGGTGGTCTTCGATGGCCAGCGCCTCGCCATTGAAGACGTGGTCGCATTGGCCTCGCGCCAGCGCCCGGCCCAACTGAGCACGCACCCCGCGTTCACGGACCGCATCGAGCGCGGCGCGGCCTTCCTTGATCGCCTGCTGCGCGAGGATGGCGTGATCTACGGCGTGACGACCGGGTACGGCGATTCCTGCACGGTCAATATCCCGCCTGAATTGATCGCGGAGTTGCCCCATCACCTCTACACCTACCACGGCATTGGGGCGGGGCGCTATCTCAGCCCGCAGGAAACCCGGGCCGTGCTGGTGGCGCGGCTGTCGTCATTGGCGCAGGGTGTCTCGGGTGTGAGCCTGGCGCTCTTGACGCAGCTTGAGCAGTTGTTGGTGCATGACGTGCTGCCCCTGATCCCGGCTGAGGGCTCGGTTGGGGCCAGTGGCGATCTCACGCCCTTGTCCTACGTGGCCGCGGTGTTGTGTGGCGAGCGGGATGTGGTGTGGGATGGACGCATTCAAGCGGCCAAGGATGTGCTGCCGCGCATCGGTCTGCAGCCGCTCAAGTTGCGGCCCAAGGAGGCGCTGGCCCTCATGAACGGCACCTCGGTGATGACGGGGCTGGCCTGCCTGGCCTGGCAGCGGGCCGAGCGTCTGGTGCGCCTGGCCACGCGCCTGACGGCCTGCAATGTGTGGGCAGCCGATGGCAACGCCCACCATTTTGATGAGACCTTGTTTGGCTTCAAGCCGCATCCGGGGCCTCAATCGGTGGCGCGGCGTTTGCGCCAGGACCTGAACTGTGACTTGCCTGCGCGCAACGAGCAGCGCCTGCAGGACCGCTACTCCCTGCGTTGTGCGCCCCACGTCATTGGTGCGCTGGAGGACGCCTTGCCCTGGTTGCGCCAGCTCATCGAGAATGAGCTCAACAGTGCCAACGACAACCCTCTGATCGATCCGGATGGCGAGCGCGTGCTGCACGGGGGGCATTTCTATGGGGGCCACATCGCGATGGCGATGGACACCCTCAAGACCGGCGTGGCCAATGTGGCCGATCTGCTGGACCGCCAACTGGCCTTGCTGGTGGACAGCAAATTCAACCATGGCTTGCCTGCCAATTTGTCGGGCGCCCAGGGCCCGCGTGCGGCCATCAACCATGGCCTCAAGGCGCTGCAGATCAGTGTGTCTGCCTGGACGGCCGAGGCGCTCAAGCAGACCATGCCCGCCTCCGTGTTCTCGCGCTCGACTGAGTGCCACAACCAGGACAAGGTCAGCATGGGCACGATTGCCGCCCGTGATGCCCTGCGTGTGCTGGAGCTGACCGAGCAGGTGGCCGCCGCCATGCTGATCGCTGCCCGCCAGGCCATGGCTTTGCGCCAGCGTGTGGGGGTGTTGCCCCTGCCGCAGGCGCTGGCTGATTTCTTGGTGCAGTTGTCCGATCACGTGGCCTTGGTCGACGAGGACCGGGCGTTGGATGTTGACCTGCGCGGCCTGATCCAGGGGATGGCCGATGGCGTGTGGGAGCCCTACCTTGATTGACGCCCGCCCCTGCGCCGATCTGCCCGATCTCAGCCACGAGGTCGAACTGACGCCCGCGTTCCATGACCTCGATCCGATGGACATCGTGTGGCATGGCAACTATGTCAAGTACCTCGAAATCGCGCGGAACGCCTTGATGGCCAAGCTCGGGTATGACTACCCTCAGATGCGCGAGTCAGGCTACGCCTGGCCCATTGTCGACATGCGCATGAAGTATGTGGGCTCGGTGCGTTATGGCCAGCGCATCCGCATCCGCGCCACCATTGTTGAATGGGAGAACCGTTTGCGCATCAACTACCTGGTGAGCTGTGTGGACACCGGCGCCCGCCTTCACAAGGCAAGCTCCATCCAGGTGGCGTTGTCCATCGCCACCGGAGAGATGTGCTGGGTGTGCCCACCGGTGCTGTTTGAGCGCCTGGGCGTCAAAGGCCCTGCACCATGAAGCGCCGCCATGTCATGGGCGGGTTGATGCTGGCGCCGCTGTGGCCTGTCTGCGGTGTGAGTGCCCAGACCAACGGGCCTGACTGGCTGACCGAGGCCGTGCGCCGCATGGACAGTGCACCGATCATCCGCGGTGATTTTGAGCAAACCAAGCTCATCAAGGGCTTCAAGAAGCCGCTGGTGTCCCGTGGGCATTTCCTGATGGCGCGTGGGCAGGGCATTCAGTGGATCACGACAGCGCCATTTCCATCGACCTTGGTCGTCACCCGTGATCGTTTGACCATGGCCACCGAAGGCGGGGTGCAGCAGATGGACGCCCGGCAGGAGCCCGGCCTGCGCGCCGTCAATGAGCTGCTGATGGCGGTGCTGGGCGGAGACCTGCGGGCCCTGAACACACGCTTTGAGGTCGACGGTGGCTTGCAAGGTGCGCAAGGCTGGCGCATGACGCTGGTGCCCAAGGATGCGGCCTTGTCTCGCTTCATCACGCGCATCGACATGGTGGGTGATCGCCATGTGCAGCAGGTGCGCCTCAGCGAAGGCTCGGGCGACGAAAGCCGCATCCACTTCGCCCGCCAGAGCAGCACCAGCCTGACCCCGGCCGAATCCGGGCGGTTCAACGGATGAGCGGCGAGGGCAGGGCGTGAGCAATCGTTCCGAACGGGGCCCTTTGTGGTTGCCGCTGGCGTGGTTGCTGGTGGTTGCCTTGCTGGGCTGGCATCAGTGGGGCTTCTGGCAGGCGCCGCGCCTTGAATCCGATGTGTTTGCCCTGTTGCCCCAGGACGAGCAGGCCCCTGCTGCGCAGCGGGCGATGGCGCAGTTGGCCGAGCAGGGCGAGCGGCGGGTGGTGGTCATGCTGGGCGGCTCAGATTGGGGCGCGGTTCGGCAGGCGGCACAGCGGTTTGATGAGGCGCTGATGGCTCAACAGGCCGGGTTACAGCGCAGCCCTGATGCCCTGCAACCTGAGCAGCTCATGGCCTTCTACGCATCCTGGCGAGATGCTTTGTTGACCGATGCCCAGCGTGCGGCCTTGCCCAGCGCTGCGGTGCCTGCGCTGGTCGCTCAAGCCATGGGGCGGCTTCATGGCCTGGGCGTGGGGCAGCCCACCACCTGGTCAGCCGACCCCCTGGGGCTGTGGCCCTCGTGGTGGGCCGAGCGTGGTGGTTTGACGGCCGCCCGGCCACGCGATGGGGTGCTGTGGGTGAGGGACGAAGCGCACCGTGAGTGGGCGGTGCTGCTGTATGAGACCCAGGGCTCGGCCTTTCGGTTTGATGGCCAGCGCCGTTGGGGTGATGCGCTGAGCCAGGCCGAGGCCGCCGCCAGGCGCGATCTGGGTGACGGTTTGACCGTCTTGTCTGCCGGGGTGCCCTTGCATGCCGAGGCCGGTGCCGCGCAAGGGCATCAGGAGATGAACACCATTGGCTTGGGCTCGCTGTTGGCCGTGATCGCCTTGGTGCTGGCCGCCTTCAAGTCGGCGGGGCCCATGCTGATGATCGCGTTGTCCCTGGTGATTGGCTGTGCGGCGGGTTTGTCGGCCACCGTGCTGGTGTTTGGTCAGGTGCACCTGCTCACGCTGGTGTTTGGCGCCAGCCTGGTGGGCGTGGCCGAGGACTTCGGCATCCACTACTTCGCATCCAGGCTGGGCGCGCCTGATGCGCCGCGGTGGTCTTTGATGCGTCACCTGCTGCCTGGCTTGTTGCTGGCGCTGGTGACCAGCGTGCTGGGCTACCTGGTGCTGGCCGTGGTGCCCTTTCCGGGGTTGCGGCAGATGGCCTTGTTCTCAGCCGTCGGGCTGATGGCGGCCTTTGCCACGGCGGTGTGCTGGTTCCCCTGGATGGACCGTGGCCAGTTGCGCAGTGGCCGGTTTGCGAACGGCATGGCGGCCAGCCTCACGCATTGGCCTGTGTTGACCAGGGCACGGTTGTGGGTGGCCTTGGTGATCCTGGGTTTGCTGGCCGCCGTCGGGATCACCCGGTTGCAGGTCAACGATGATTTACGGCAGTTGCAATCCTCCCCGCCCGCCTTGATCAAGGCCCAACTGGAGGTCGGGCGCTTGTTGCAGATGCCCAGCCCGGCCCAGTTCTTCCTGGTTCAGGGGCGCACCCAAGACGAGGTGCTCCGCCGCGAGGAGGCCCTCAAAGAGGCCTTGGCCGCATGGCAAGCACAGCCTGCTCACCAGGGCATGCACATCGGGGTGAGCGCGGTGTCTGACTGGGTGCCATCCCGCCAGAGGCAGCTCGACAACCGGGCCTTGACGCAAGCGCGCGAAAGCGCCGTGCTGCAGGCCGTTGGGCAGGCGGTGGGAGAGTCCTTGCACCGACCCTTGTTTGCCGCCGCGCCTTTGACCGTGAACCAGTGGCTTTCCAGCCCAGCGTCCAGCGGGGTGCGGGCCCAATGGCTGGGCGCCCAGGATGGGGGCTTTGCCAGTGTCGTGCTCATCCGCGGTTTGAACCAACGCGCACAAGCCCAAGCCCTGAGCGCTCTTGCACCGTCGGTTGAGGGCGTGCAGTGGGTGGATCGTGCCGATGACATGTCCGCCTTGTTGGGGCGCTTTCGCGGTGTCATGGGCTGGCTGCTGGTGCTTGGTCATGCACTGGTGCTGGTGACCTTGTGCCTGCGCTTTGGCCGCTCGGCCTGGCGGGCCTGGTTGCCCTGTGCGCTGGGCTCGCTGGTGTGCGTGGCGATCCTGGGTCTGCTGGGTGAGCCCTTCCAGTTGTTCAATCTGCTGGCCTTGATGCTCTTGCTGGGCATGGGGGTTGATTACGGCATCTTCCTGCTTGAACACCCGGGTGAGCAGCAGGGGCATGCCTGGCTGGCCGTGCTGCTGGGCGCGATCAGCACAGGGCTGTCGTTTGGCCTGCTGGCCTTGTCGTCAACACCTGCCTTGCGTGCCTTCGGGCTGACCTTGTTGATTGGCCTGACCGTGGTGTGCCTCCTGGCACCCACCATGCGCCTGATTCATCCCAAGAAAAGAGATTACTCGTGACACTGGAACACACCGACATCGTGATCATCGGCGCAGGCCCTGCCGGCGCGGTGGCCGCAGGTTTGCTGAGAAAGCAGGGCCATCAGGTCCTGATCATCGAGCGAGAGACCTTCCCGCGCTTTTCGATTGGCGAGAGCCTCTTGCCCCAAAGCATGGCCTACATCGAAGAGGCGGGCATGCTGCAGGCCGTGGTCGAGGCGGGGTTCCAGTTCAAGAACGGCGCCACCTTTGCACGGGGTGATCGCTACACCGAGTTTGATTTTCGGGACAAGTTCTCTGAGGGTTGGGGCACCACCTACCAGGTTCAGCGCGCGCGTTTTGACCATGTGCTGGCCAAAGAGGCCGAACGCCTGGGGGCCCAGGTGCGCTACAAGCAAGAGGTGCTGGCGGTGGATGTGTCCGGCGAGCGCCCCACCGTCACGGTGCGCGACGCATCGGGCGAGACCTACCAAGTCAACTGCGCCTTCCTGCTCGATGCCAGCGGCTTTGGCCGCACCTTGTCGCGCTTGCTGGATCTGGAGTACCCCTCGAACTTCCCGGTGCGGGGGGCGATCTTCACGCACGTGAAAGACCACATGCCGCTGGGTGGCGAGTTTGACCGCCAGAAGATCCGCATCTCGGTTCATCCCGAGTTTTGCGATGTCTGGTACTGGACGATCCCCTTCTCCGATGGGCGCTGCTCTCAAGGGGTGGTGGCCAAAGCGGATTTCCTGGCGCGCTACCAGGGCACGGACACCGAGCGCCTGCAGCAACTGGTGGCCGAGGAGCCAGGCCTGGCGCGCCTGCTGGCCCACGCCGAGTGGGACACACCTGCACGTCACATCACCGGCTATGCCGCGAACGTGAAGTCCCTGTGGGGCAAGGGCTATGCGCTGCTGGGCAATGCGGGCGAGTTCCTGGATCCGGTGTTCTCCAGCGGGGTCACGATCGCGGTCAAATCGGCCAGCCTGGCGGCCGCGTGCCTGAACAGGCAGTTGCAAGGCGAGGCGGTGGATTGGGAAGCCGACTACGCACGGCCCCTGAAGGCGGGGGTCGACACCTTCCGGGTGTTTGTCGAATCCTGGTATGCCGGGGGCTTCCAGAAGGTGGTCTTCCATGAAAACGCGTCGCCTGAGATCCGCCGCATGATTGCCTCGATCCTAGCCGGTTATGCCTGGGATCAGACCAACCCCTATGTCGCTGATGCCAAGCGCCGCCTGGGGGTGCTGGAGGCCGTGTGCGCCTAGTCAATCCATCGCGTCGGCGGATGCTGGTGGGCCTGTCGGGCGCTGGCCTGGCCGTGTTCTCGGGCGGGTGCGCATTCTGGCGACCAGCCGAGGTGGCGCCCATGCTGCGCTTGAGCCCCGCCTCGCTGGGCCGCGAGCTGTCCGTCATGCAGCGCATGGAGGTCGTGGTCCTGGGGCAGGTGCGTGCGTTCGAGACGGCGCTGGAGGTTGATCACACCGAACTGCGCTTGGCCGTTTTGCAACTGGGCCAGACCATTGCGCGCCTGAGCTGGGATGGGCAGGCACTGACCCAAGTGCTGGCACCAGGCTGGCCTGAGGTGGTCTCAGCCGAACGGGTGCTGAGCGATCTGCAGTATGTGTGGTGGCCACTGGCCGCTGTGCAAAACGCCTTGCCCCCCGGCTGGGCGCTGGTGCAGCAGGCCCAGGCGCGTGAGTTGCGCCATGGCGATGCGGTGGTGCTGGGCATGCGTGCCATTCGGCCCGGCATGATCGAGTTGACGCATCCTGGCAGCGGCTACCTGGTGCGCTTGAACACGCAAGGCGCACGCACTGATTTTGAGGCCCCATGACCACGGTATACCTTCAAGAACTAGGCCTGATCTGCTCGCTGGGCAGTGGTGTGGCGGCGGTACGCCAGGCCCTCATGAACCCTACCCAAGCCAGTGGCTTGACGGTGACTGATCGCTATTCGCCTGGCCGGGTCTTGCCCATTGGTGAGGTGGCCCAGGCCCTGCCGGATCTCAGCCACCTGCTGCCCGCCTACCAAACCCGCAACAACGCCATGGCCTGGGCCGCATTGGCGCAGATGCTGCCAGCCGTTCAAGCGGCCATCGCCCGCCATGGCCCTGATCGAGTGGCCATCGTGGTGGGCACCAGCACCTCGGGTTTGCCGGAGGGGGAGGCCGCGCGTGCGCAGTTCGAGCAACATCACACCTGGCCTGACGGGTTCACCTACGCCCAGCAGGAGCTGGGAAACCTGGCCGAGTGCCTGGCCGTTGCGCTGGGAGTCACCGGCATCGCCCATGTGATCTCGACGGCCTGCTCGTCGGGGGCCAAGGCCCTGGCCAGCGGGGCGCGCTTGTTGAACGCGGGCCTGGCCGATGCCGTGATCGCAGGCGGATGCGATGTGCTGGGGGCGTTCACCGTGGCGGGGTTCTCTGCGCTGGAATCGGTCTCGCCCCAGGTGTGCCAGCCCTTGTCAAGGCACCGCTGTGGCATCAACCTGGGTGAGGGCGCGGCGCTGTTCCTGATGGGGCGCGAGCCGGGGCCAGCGCGGCTGGCCGGTTGGGGCGAGACCTCCGATGCGCACCACATGTCGGCCCCCGATCCGACCGGGCGGGGCGCGATCCGCGCCATGCGTGCGGCGCTTGACCGGGCGGGCCTGGCGCCCCAGGCCATTGATTACCTCAACCTGCATGGCACGGCCACCCTGCACAACGATGCGATGGAGTCCCTGGCCGTGGCCGACGTCCTGGGGGCGGGGGTGGCCGTCAGCTCGACCAAGCCCCTGACCGGCCACACCCTGGCGGCGGCGGGTGCGCTGGAAGCGGCCTTTGGCTGGATCACACTGGTCGATAATCCACAGGGGTGCTTGCCGCCGCATTGGTGGGATGGCCAACCCGATCCGACGCTGCCTGCTTTGTCTGTGGTGCAGCCAGGTCACCAACTCGGGCGTGCACCACGCTACGTGATGTCCAATTCTTTTGCCTTTGGTGGGAGCAATGCCACCTTGTTGTTGGGGGCCGCCTGATGCCTGAGAGACTGGCCGACCTGTCGGTCGATGAGCTGGTGCCGCACCGCGGTGCCATGAGCTGGCTGGACACCGTCTTGCAGGCCGATGACGAGCGGGTGGTGGCGCGTGCCACCGTGCGCACTGACAGCTACTTCGTGCGCGACGGCATGCTCCCGGTCTGGGTGGGGGTGGAGTACATGGCGCAAGCGGTGGCGGCCTGGGCTGGCAACCGGGCGCGCCGCAAAGGTGGGCCGCCCAAGATTGGGCTGTTGCTGGGCACGCGCCGCTACGACACCCATCGGCAGGCCTTCCGGGTGGGCGATCAACTGCACATCGACATCCGCTGTGAACTGATGGGCGACAACGGCCTGGGCATGTTCGCCTGCCAGATCCTGGTGGATGATGTGCTTGCCGCCGAGGGCAATTTGTCGGTATTTGAGCCGCCCACCGAGGCGGCGCTTCGGAATTTCTTTGGGGAGTCTGCATGAAAGATCGGTGTGTCCTGGTCACAGGATCAAGCCGGGGCATTGGCCGAGCCATTGCCTTGCGCCTGGCCAAAGATGGTTTTGACATCGTGGTGCATTGCCGCCAGCAGCGTGAGCATGCCGATGCCGTGGCCGATGCCGTGCGCTCGTTCGGGCGCGAGGCCCGTGTGCTGAGCTTTGACGTGGCCGACCGGGTGGCCGCCTCAAATGCCTTGCTGGCCGACATGGAGGCCCATGGCGCCTATCACGGCGTGGTGTGCAACGCAGGCATCGCCCGCGACAACGCCTTTCCGGCCATGAGTGGCCAGGAGTGGGATGAGGTCATCCACACCAACCTGGATGCCTTCTACAACGTGCTCAACCCCGTGGTCATGCCCATGGTGCGTCGCCGCGCCCCGGGCCGCATCGTGACCATGGCCTCGGTCTCGGGCCTGATGGGCAACCGCGGGCAGACCAACTACAGCGCTGCCAAGGCGGGCATCATCGGTGCCACCAAAGCCTTGGCCGTCGAGCTGGCCAAGCGTGACATCACTGTCAACTGCGTGGCGCCCGGTTTGATCGACACCGACATGGTCGAGCCCCATGTGCTGGAAGAGGCGATCAAGATGATCCCCGCTCGTCGCATGGGCACGCCCGATGAAGTGGCCGCCGCCGTGGCCTTTTTGATGTCACCCGATGCGGCCTACATCACCCGTCAGGTGATTTCGGTCAATGGAGGGATGGTGGGATGAAACGTGTCGTGATCACTGGCGTGGGCGCGCTCAGCCCCCTGGGGCATGATTGGCCAACGGTGCGGGCTCAACTGAAGGCTGAGCGCAATGTGGTGCAGTACCTGACGGCCTGGGATGAATACGAAGGGCTCAACACGCGCGTGGGTGCACGGGCTGCACCGTTTGAGCTGCCTGCCCATTACAACCGCAAGGCCACGCGCAGCATGGGGCGGGTGGCGGTCTTGGGGGTGCGCGCCAGCGAGCTGGCCTTGATGGATGCGGGCCTGCTGGGCGATCCACTGGTCAGCAGCGGGCTCATGGGCATCTCGTATGGCTCGTCGGTGGGCTCACCAGCGGCCATCGGTGATTTTGGCAACATGATCACGCGCAAGACCACCGAAGGCATCACGGCCAACACGTACATCAAGATGATGTCCCACACCGCGGCGGTCAACATCGGCGTGTTCTTTGGTGTGACTGGGCGGGTCATCACCACATCCAGCGCCTGCACGGCGGGCAGCCAAGGCATTGGCTACGCGTTTGAGGCGATCCAAACCGGTCGCCAAGTGGCCATGTTGGCGGGTGGGGCCGAAGAGCTCGATGCGATCGATGCGGCGGTGTTTGACACCTTGTTCGCCACCAGCACGCTCAACGATCAACCACACCTGACCCCCAGGCCCTTTGATGCCCAGCGTGATGGCCTGGTGTTGGGCGAAGGCGCCTGCACCCTGGTGTTGGAAGAGTTGACGCACGCGCAGGCACGCGGCGCCAGGATCCTGGGTGAAATCATTGGCTTTGGCACCAACTGCGATGGCACGCATGTGACCCAGCCCAACACCCGCACCATGGCGCAAGCCATGCGACTGGCCCTGAGCAGCGCAGGCCTGCCCCCCGAGGCCATTGGCTATGTCAACGCACATGGCACGGCCACTGACCACGGCGATGTGGCCGAATCCAACGCCACCGCGGAGGTCTTTGGATCGCGCATGCCCATCAGCACGCTCAAGAGCTACATGGGCCATACCCTGGGCGCTTGCGGTGCGCTGGAGGCCTGGATGTCACTGGAGATGATGCGCGATGGCTGGTTTGCGCCCAACATCAATCTGGAGACCGTTGATCCGCGTTGTGGCGATCTGGACTACATCAGGGCCGGTGGGCGGCACATCGAGACGGACACCATCATGAGCAATAATTTCGCATTCGGTGGCATCAATACCTCATTGATCCTGCGCCGTTGGTTTGACTAAATCCTCAGGAGATTGCTGATGTTGCTGCGCGTACTGGTTCGTTTTTTCGCCCTTTTTGTGGCACTGTCGGTTGTGATGCCTCTCGCGCATGCTCGCAGAGCGCCGCTGTTGGCGCCTGATCGGGTGGTGCTCAAGCCCATGGATGGTCAAGCGCCTTCAGTGGCCCAAGTGCGCAAGGCCATCCTCATGGGGACTCAACCCCATGGCTGGGTGTTGGAGCAAGATCAGGCCTCGGTCATGCAATTCAGCTACACCAAGGGCGGCAAGCACCGTGCCGTGGTTCGTTTCGACTATGACGCCTCAGGCTATCAGCTGTCCTACGTGTCCAGCGTTGAACTGAACTACGAAAAATCGGCGGATGGGTCGGTCACCATTCACCCCACTTACAACATGTGGGTGCGAAACCTCCTGGTCCGAGCCATGATTCCTGGCGAACTGGTGCCCGCATCTGCCGTCAAACCATGATTGCTTGAGTAGCGAGGCTGAACACATGGATGGTGTCCATGTGGCATTGGTCAGCATTGAAGGTCTTTGCGCGCTCATGCCTTGCGGGCCTGCCACTTGGCTCAGTGCGACAGAGCGGTCTCGATTGGATGCCTTCACCGCACCCAATCGCAGGCGCCAGTTTCTAGCCGGTCGGTGGCTTGCCAGGCAATGTCTGGCGCAATGGTGCGGTGGCGTTTGGCAGGACTATGCCTTGTCGGCGCGGGACGATGAGCCCCCCCTGGTCCAGACCCGCCCAGCCTGGATGGATGATCGTCCCATCTGCATGTCCTTGAGCCACAGCGCCGATTGGTTGGCTTGCGCCCTGGCGTCGCATCCGGTTGGCGTTGATGTTGAAGACACAACACGTCCGCGGGACACCGACGCATTGGCAAACATGGTTTTGGGGGCGAGCGAACTGGCACACCAGGCAACCATGGGCCCCGCAGAGCGTCGGGAACAGTTCTTTTGCCGCTGGACCTTGAAAGAGGCGTGGATCAAGCAGGCCTCAAACGCTCAAGGCATGGCATCGATCGAATTCGAGCCATGCCTTGAAGAAGAGGCCCGGGCCGTGGTCATGACGTCAGCCGGATTTGCACTGGCAGTGACCCCGGCACGCCCTGATGCATTGCGCCTCCATGGGGCGGCTCTGCAAGGCACGGTCATGGCAGCATGGCGTCGTTGCCCAGACCGTTGAGCCATGTCAGGGTCAGTGCCCGATTGAATGGCCTGCCCGTAACATTCCCACGATCCCGACGACGATCCAGAACAAATTGAGCAGTGAATAAGCCGCGTCACGTTTGAGGATGGCGCACCACGAAAGCACCACAGCATCGACTGTGTTGAAGGCCCAGACGAACAGGAAAGGGCTGGATGGCCCCATCCAGCTGACCAGACTGAAACTGAAGATTCGCATCAACACCCCAAGCATTTCGATGCTGCGGATGTTCTCGAGGATGAAGCGGTTGAGGGTTGCCATCATGCCCATGCGTTCACTCATGGTTTGATGGCGACAGCGTTGATCAAGGTCTCTTCTCGGTTTTGCGGTACAGGCCGTCCGAGCCACTCAAGCAGGCCAATGTCCGGACGGCTCCACCATAAGTAGGGCAGTGAAATGCGACTGTCAGGCAGATCGAAGCCTGCTTGACGGACCATGCTGACGTACTCCGGCGCGGTGCGTTGCACATCCATGGGGTGCCTGAAAAGCAGCCGAATGGGCATGGAGTGGATGTACTTGCGTGTTGACTCGGCCAACAGCAGCACGCCGCCAGGTTTGAGGACTCGGAAAAACTCAGCCATGGCCTCTTCCTGGGCCACGATGTGATGAAGTGTCTGGTGGCAATAGACCATGTCAAAACTGCCATCGGGCCAGGGCATCTTCGATGCGTTGCCGGCGTGCAAGTCAACCTTGCGTGAGCATGCCTGAGCTTGCGGGCCTGCTCGCAGGTGGAGGTGGGGGTCGGCATCCATGCCGACGATCAATTGGGGATCAAACCTTTGAGCGAGTTCGTGGAAGGAGTGCCCGAACCCACAGCCAACGTCCAGGATGCGCTCGAAATGAGCGCCAGCCGGAATCAGGGTTTGAAGGTCATTCAGCGCGCGACGCAGTACATGGATTTGCCAGGTGCGCGATTCCAGAAACCAGTTGCCAAAGCGCGTTTCTTCAACGAAAGCTTCAGTGCGTGACGGGGCATTCATTCGTTGCTTGTCCTGTGGGTGATGTCTGTCCATTGTCGCGCCGTTCAAGTCACGTCTTTCGCAGGCGTGTGTAAGACAGCTATAATCAACGTTGTTCTTTGCGCCGGCTTAGCTCAGTTGGTAGAGCAACCGCCTTGTAAGCGGTAGGTCGTCAGTTCGAATCCGACAGTCGGCACCAACATTTGAAAGCCCACCACGTTTTGCGCGGTGGGCTTTTCTCTTTGCGGTGCGCCGTGCCCGCATGGTGGGGCCGTATCACGCGACTGACACGGTACTGTCACGGCCGCGACACACCCACCGTTCATTGTCTGAATCTTGTTGCCTTGATGTTCAACAGGAGTAAGCATGAACGTTTTGAATTCTTCGCTGCTGGCCGCCGTGGCCACGCTGCTGACCGCTGGCGCATCTGCCGCCCACGCCCAGGTCCGGATCACTGAAATTGCCCCGTGGGCCAGTGCCTCCTCCACGCCCTACAAGACCGACTGGTTTGAGCTGACCAACTTTGGCGGTGCAGCCGCGGACCTCACGGGCTGGTCGATGGATGACAGCTCCAATGGCTCGGCCAAGGTCGCCCTGACCGGCATCAGCAGCATTGCCGCGGGCGAGTCCGTGATCTTCACGGAGACCGCTGCCACCGCATCGTTCCTGAGCACCTGGTTTGGGGACCAGGCGCCCGCCGGTCTGCAGATTGGCAACTACACCGGCAAGGGTGTGGGCCTGAGCCAAAGTGGCGATGCCGTCAACATTTACAACGCCAGTGGCGACCTGCATGCCAACCTGACCTTTGGCACGTCGGACGGCCTCACGCAGACCTTTGACAACGCCGCAGGCCTGAACAACACCACGGTCTCGCAACTGAGCGTGGTCGGGGTGAATGGCGCCTTTGCGGCGGTGAACCACCTGGTGGAGATCGGCTCGCCCGGCGCCATCGCGGCGGCCGTGCCTGAACCCCAGTCTTACGCCTTGCTGCTTGCTGGCCTGGGCGTGTTCGGTGTCATCGCCCGCAAGCGTCAACGCTGATCCAGCACCGGGAGACATCTCATGAAATTCCAACACCTGGTTCTGGCCGTGGCTGCGGCCTGCGGTGCATCCGCTCAGGCGGCTGATTCGATCAACCTGGCCCAGTACAGCGTGACAGGCACCTACGCGCTGGATGCCTTCAACAGCACCAGCGGCGGCCTGTCGGGCCTGGAGGCTTCGGCGGTCACCTACGCCCGCGATCGCGGCACGCTGTTCTTCGTGGGCGACGAGGGCACCGGCATGGTCGAGGTCTCGCTGACCGGGCAGACCCTTGGCAGCACGACCTTCAATTGGGCTGGCACAGGATCGAGCAAAAACGACACCGAAGGCCTGACCTACCTGGGCAACGGCCAGTTTGTGGTGACCGAAGAGCGCCTGCAGAACGGCTACAAGTTCGACTATGTGGCGGGCAGCAGCGTGGCGCTGGGCAGTGCGCCTCATGTGTCCTTTGGCCCGACCATTGGCAACATCGGCATCGAAGGCATCAGCTACGACCCCCGCAATGGCAGCTTTGTGACGGTCAAGCAGGACGATCCGGCGCAACTGAGCATCTACAACGCGCTGACGTTCTCGACGACGGCAGCGCCCGATGCCGTGGCCAGCACGCAGTTCACGGGCCCGAACAGCAATTCATCGTTGTTTGGCCTGCAAAGCCTGTCGGATGTGCAGACCCTGGCGCCGATTGACGCGCTGCAAGGCACCGCCGCTGCGGACAACCTGCTGGTGTTCAGCCTGGATTCGCGCCGACTGATCGAAATCACCCGCGCCGGTGTGATCAAGAGCAGCCTGGACCTGTCCAACGTGCTGCCTCACAACGGCATCGAGGGCGTGACGGTGGATCAGCACGGCACCATCTACCTGGTGGCCGAGCAGATTCAGGATGGCAGCAACCTGCTGCCCAACCCCCAATCGCAGTTGATCGTGCTGTCATCCATGGCAGCGGTGCCTGAGCCAGAGACCTATGCCCTGATGCTGGCGGGCCTGGGTTGCCTGGGCTGGGCCGCGGTGCGCCGTCACAAGTGATGACGCACGCCCGCTAGAATGAGAGGCTGGCCCGGATGGGAGGACGACCTCCCATCTTCATCTCTCTCCGGGGACGACCCCAATCGTTGGGGTTGGATCATGGCCTGGCTCATGCTTGTCGCCGCCGGACTGTTCGAAGTCGCCTGGGCGATCGGACTCAAACACACCGAAGGTTTTTCTCGTCCGTGGCCCACGGTGCTCACGGTGAGTGCCATGCTCGTCAGCCTTGGTCTGTTGGGCATGGCCATGAAGTCACTGCCCACCGGGACGGCTTACGCCATCTGGGTGAGTGTCGGTGTGGTGGGCACGGCCCTGTGGGGCGTACTGGTGATGGGGGAGCCCGCCAGCGGCCTCAAGCTGATCAGCCTGGGGCTGATCGTGGCCGGTGTGGTCGGCCTGATGCGGTCCGCCCAGGGGCCGATGTAGCCGTTGGTGCCGGACCAATGGTTATTCTCATGGCCGTTCAGCGCGACAGCAGCTTGTTCAGCGCCTCGAGGTCTTCGGCCTTGAGGCTGCCGCTGGCCTGACGCAGCTTCATGGTGCCCACGATCACGTCGTAGCGGGCCTTGTACAGGTCCTTCTGGGTGCTGCTCAGGGCGGTCTGTGCGTCCAGCACGTCCTTGTTGACGCGCACACCCACGCGGTAGCCCAGTTGGGTGGCTTCCAGGGCCAGGCGGGCGGAACTTTCAGCGGCTTCCAGGGCCTTGACCTGTGCGTGACCCGACTGCACGCCAAAGTAGGCCTGGCGGGTGGCCAGGGCCACGCTGCGTCGGGCGTTGTCCAGGTCGCGCTCGCTCTTGGTGATCAGGGCGGCGGTTTCCTTGACGCGGTTGGTGGTGGCAAAGCCGGTGAACAGGGGCACGTTCACTTCGACACCCAGGGAGGCCGCCGTGCCATTGCTGGAGGCCAGCGCCGCCGATGCGTTGCCGTCGATGTCGGTCCGACTCAGCGAGGCGACCAGGTCGGCGGTGGGGTAGTGCTCGCCACGGGCCTTGGAGGCCTCGATCTGGGCCACCGTCAGGCCGATCTGGGCCTTCTGGATGGTGCTGGAGGTGGCGGTCATGTCGACCCACGCCTCCGCATTGGCCGGCTCCAGCGGGGGCAGGTTGACCGGGGTGACCATGGGGCGGGGCGACACATTGGATTGGCCCACGACCTGGTCCAGGGTGATGGACTTGACCTTGACGTCGTTCTCGGCGGCGATTTCCTGGGCGGTGGCCAGGTCAAAGCGAGCTTGTGCCTCGCGCGTGTCGGTGATGGTGGCGTTGCCGACTTCAAAGTTGCGCTTGGCCGAGGCCAGTTGCTCGGCCAGGGCCTTTTTGTTGGTCTGTGCGGTGCTCAACACATCGCGGGCACCCAGCACGTCAAAGTAGGCCTGCGCCAGGCGCACGATCAGGTCGTCCTCGGCGGCCTTGAGGTCGGATTCGGTGGCCTTGAGGGCTTGCTCGGCCTGCTCGATGGTGGAGGACACGGACTTGTTGAACAGCGACTGACGGGCTTGCACCGCGATGTTCTTGTTGGTCACCGAGAAGTTGCCACCGGATGCGGCGGCCAGAACGGCGGCCTGCGCGTTGTCGGCCGGTGTGTTGCCCGTGGGGGTGACGTTGGTGTCGTTGGCCGAGTCAAAGTGCTGGCGCGCGATGGTGGCCTTGAGGCCCACGGTCGGGCGGTTGGCGGCGTAGGCTTGTTCGGTCTTGTAGCGGGTGGCTTCGGCCTGGGCCAATGCGGACTGGTAGGCGGCGTCGTAGCCCTTGGCCGTCTGGTACAGCTCGGTCAGGCTTTGTGCCTGAGCACCCAGGGCCCAGCAGGACAGGGCGGCCGCCACGGCAACGGCAAGCCCCCGAGCCTTGAACGAAGCGGTGCGGGTGGCAGGGGTGCAGAGGAGGTCTCGTTGTGTCATGGGGGTCCTTCTTGTGGGTGCAAAGGCAGGCCGGAGGCCGCCGTGAATCGATCAGAAAGTGAAGCCGGGTTCGGTGGCCATGTGCTCCAGCGGAGCCACCACGGTGTCAAACAGGGTCTGGGTGCTCAGGCTGCCTTGCTCGCTCTTGGTGAACAAGGTCGCTTGCATGACGGGCTCGCGGCCGACGATGGCCAGCAGGCGGCCGCCGGGTTTGAGCTGATCCAGCAGGGCCTGGGGCACGGTGGTGACCGAGCCGGTCAGCACGATGGCGTTGAAGGGGGCTTGGGCGGCCAGGCCATGGCTGCCATCAGCCTGCACCACTTCGGCGTTGTGGACCTGCGCACGACGCAGGTTCTGGCGCGCCAGGTCGGCCAGCTCGGCATTGTCTTCCAGGGCAATCACGCGCTGGGCCTTGTGGGCGATCAGGGCGGCCACGTAGCCGCTGCCGGCGCCGATCTGCAGGACTCGGTCGTACTTGGAGAGGTTGAGCTCCTGCACGAGGCGTGCTTCCAGCTTGGGCGAGAGCATCTTGTGGCCGCCGGGCAGCGGGATCTCGATGTCCATGAAGGCCAGGCTGCGGTAGGCGGGGGGCACAAAGTCTTCACGGCGAACGACCGACAACAGGGCCAGCACGGACGTGTCCAGCACGTCCCAGGGGCGGATTTGTTGTTCGATCATGTTGAAGCGGGCTTGTTCGACGTTCATGGCGGGGTCCTGGGGTCAATCTTCAATGGCTGGTGCCAAACACCGTATTTTAAGAAGTGCTGGTGCCTCAATGGGCGGAAATGGCGGTTGGTCGTGCATTTTCTGCGGGACTGCGACCTGTGATCCATGCCGAAAACCGGTCAATGTAGGTGTAGACCACGGGGACAACCACCAGGGTCAGCACCGAAGAAGCAATCACGCCCCCGATGACGGCCTGTCCCATGGGGGCCCGTTGTTCGGACCCTTCCATCAACGAAAACGCCAGCGGCACCATGCCGAAGATCATGGCCAGGGTGGTCATGAGGATGGGGCGCAGGCGCACTTTGGCGGCCAGCAGCAGGGCATCGCGGCGGCTCATGGGGCCGGTCGGGGCATCGCTGCCTTCGTCATGGGCCAGGCCGGCACGGGCCCGGTTGGCAAAGTCGACCAGCAAGATGGCGTTCTTGGTGACCAGGCCCATCAGCATGATCACCCCGATGATGGAGAACATGTTCATGGTCGAGCCAAACATCAGCAGCGTCACCACCACCCCGATCATGGTCAGGGGCAGGGAGCTCATCAAGGACAGGGGCTGCAGGAAGCTGCGGAACTGCGAAGCCAGGATCATGTAGATGAAGATCACGGCCAGCGCCAGGGCCGTGACGGCATAGCCAAAGGCTTCTTTCATGTCCTTGGTCGAGCCACCAAAGCGGTATCGGTAGCCGGTGGGCAGGGCGGTGTCGTCCAGCACCTGGCGGATGTCGGCCGAGACCTCGCCCAGCGAGCGGCCCACGACGTTGCCGGTGATCTCGATCTCGCGGTTGAGGTCGCGGCGGTTGATCTGGGCCGGGCTTTCACCTTGGGTGATGTGGGCCACCTGGTCCAGGCGGATCACCTGGGGGGTGCCGTCGACCTGGCTGGTGCCAATCAGGCTGGTGCGGGCGATGTCGGTCATCTGCTGGCGGGCCTGCGGGTCCAGCGAGACGCGGATGTCGTAGTTCTGGTCGTCCTCGGCGCGCCAACTGCCAGCAATCTTGCCGTTCATGAGCACGTCCAGCGTGCGGCTGATGTGGTTGACGCTCAGGCCCCGGTCGGCCGCGGCATCGCGCTGGATGTGGACGTCCACGGTGGGTTTGTTGGGCTTGAGGCTGCTGTCCACGTCGACCAGACCGGGGATGTCGCGCAGGCGGGCGCGCACGTCGGTGTGCAGGCGCTCCAGGGTGACCAGGTCCGAGCCCTGCAGCGAAAACAGGATGGGTTTCTGGCCGCCCACGGCGTCCAGCATGCCCACATGCGTCACGGTGATGCCGGGCAACCTGGCCAGGGCGGCGCGTAGGGGCACGGACAACTGGTCAACGCTGAGCTGACGCTGGTTTCGCGGCTTGAGCTTGATGAAGACCGAAACCTGGTTGCGCCCCAGCGCCACGCCGGTGTTGATGGTGGCCACGGTGTAGTCCACCTCGCTTTGCTGGCCGATCAGGGCCTGCACCTCGCGGGCGCGTTGTTCGGTGGCCTCCAGGGCCGTGCCGCTGGGCGTGTAGAAGTTGACGAAGGACTCGGAGTAATCGGCCTTGGGGACGAACTCGGTGCCCACCAAGGGCACCAGGCCCAGGCTGATGACCAGGCTGGCCGTGGCGATGCCCAGCGTGGTCTTGGGGCGGTCCAGCGCCCAGGCCAGCATGGTCTGGTAGCCCTCGCTCAGCCGGTCGGTGAAACGCTCGAAGGCCTGGGTCAGGCGGCCGATGCTGCGGTCATACCAGTTGGGGGGCTGGTCGGTGCGGGTGCCCGGACCTGCGGCGGCCGGATCGTGCCAGATGCTCGAGAGCATGGGGTCGAGCGTGAAGCTCACGAACATCGAGATCAGCACGGCCGCCACGATGGTCAGACCAAATTCATGGAAGAACTTGCCGATCATGCCGCCCATGAAACCGATGGGCAGGAACACCGCCACGATGGACAGGGTGGTGGCCAGCACGGCCACGCCAATCTCTTGCGTGCCGTCCATGGCCGCCTGCCAGGCTGACTTGCCCATGCGCAGGTGGCGCACGATGTTCTCGCGCACGACGATGGCATCGTCGATCAGCAGGCCCACGCTCAGGCTCAGGGCCATCAGCGTGACCATGTTGATCGAAAAGCCCATCAGCATCATGAAGAAGAAGGTGCCGATGATCGAGATGGGCAGGGTCAGGCCCGTGATCACGGTCGATCGCCAGGAGTTCAGGAACAGGAACACGATGCCCACGGTGAGCAGTGCGCCTTCGATCAGGGTCTGGCGCACAGTGGCCACCGAGACGGCAATGGGGCGGCTGCCATCGCGCACCATCTGGACCTCCAGGCCGGCGGGCAGCTCTTTGTTCAGCTCGGCCAGGGCCTGTTTGACGCCATCGGCCACCTGCAGGGTGTTCTCGCCCTGGGTCTTGAGGATCTCCAGCGCCAGGGCGCGTTGCCCGTTGACCAGGGCCAGGCTTTCTTGCTCCTGGGGGCCGTCGACCACATCGGCGACCTGACCGAGCCGGGTGGTTTGCCCCTGGCGGGTGGCCACGATCAGTTGCCTGAAATCGGCCACGGTCTTGAGGCGTGCGCTGACCTGCACCACACGCTCTTGTTCCAGCGTGCGCAGGCTGCCAGCGGGCTGGTCCTGGTTTTCGTTGCGCACGGCGGTCAGCACCTGGTCGGGCGTGATGCCCAGCGACTCCAGGGCCTTGGGGTTGAGGTAGATGTTGATCTGGCGCCGGGTGGCTCCCACCAGGTTGACCGAGCCCACCCCGGCCACGTTCTCCAGGCGCTTGCGCAGCACCTGGTCGGCATAGGTGGTGACCTCCATGGGCGATGTCTTGCCGTCCTTGGCGGTCACCGTCAGGATGAGGATGGGGCGGCTGGCCGGGTCAAAGCGTTGCACGCGGGGGTCTTTGACCTCCTCGCGCAGCAGCGGTTTGAGCAGGGCCATTTTTTCGCGCACGTCATCGGCCGCGCGGCGGCTGTCCACGTCCAGGTTGAACTGGGCGATCACGACCGAGGTGCCCTCGTAGCTGCGTGAGGTGATCTGGTTGATGCCGGCAATGGCGTTGACCGACTCTTCGACCTTGCGGGTGACCTCGCTCTCCACAATGGTGGGGGAGGCGCCGGGGTAGTCCATCTGCACCACCACGGTCGGAAAATCGATGTCAGGGAACTGATCGATCTTGAGCCGTTGGTAGGAGAAAAGCCCCAGCACCACCAGCGCCAGCATCAGCATGCTGGCCAGCACGGGGTTGCCAATGGACAGGCGGGTGAACCACATGGGGGATCAGCCCTTGGCCGCAGGGGTGATGACCACTTCGGCGCCTTCCTTGACGAGGCCCAGTGATTCCTTGAGGATCGACTCGCCGCCATCCAGGCCACTGCGAACCTCCACCACGGCCAGGGTTTGATCGCCGGCCATCTGGCCTTCGGCACCCAGGGTCACAGCCTGGTGGACCACCTTGCCCTGACGCACCAGTTGCACATAACTGCCGTTGGTGCGCTGGCGGATCACGCTGCGGGGCAGGATCAGGCTGGTGGCGCGCGCCAGTTCCAGTTGGCCATTGGCAAACAGGCCCTGGCGCAGGGCCTCGTGGGGTTTCAGTGACAGGTAGACGGTCACGGCGCGGGTGCCGGGGGCGGCGCTGGGGTTGATGCGGGCCACCTGGGCCTCGATCGGCTGCTTCAAACCATCGACCCGGATCTGACCGCGTGTGCCCACGCGAACCTGGGTGACGTCCTCAGGACGCAGGCTGGCCTGCAGCTCTACACGGGACAGGTCGACCACGTCGAGCAGCCTGGCGTCCACGTTGACCCGCTCGCCCACCTGCACGTATTGCTTGGCCACCATGCCCTTGATGGGGGTGCTCAATCGGGTGTCTTCCACGGCCTTGCGGGCCAGGTCGACGGCCGCTTGTGCCGCCTGCCAGGTGGACTTGGCGGCCGTGGCGCTGGAGACCGAGGTGTCCAGCGCATTGCGCGAGATGAAGCCTTGTGCCACCAGGGCCTGGTTGTTCTCCAGCGTGCGCTGGCTGATGGCCCACTGGGCTTTGGCGGCTGCGGCCTGTTGCAGGGCCTGCTCCAGGCGGGCTTGCTGATCGCGCGGGTCCAGTTTGATCAGCACCTGACCTTGTTGGACCGCATCGCCCTCGCGCACGCTCAGGGTCACCACCTCGCCGGGAACGCGAGCCTTGATCACCACGCTGTCGATGGCCTGGATGTTGCCGGAGATGCCGACCGTGCGCACCCACTCGGCCCGTTGCGCCTGTACCAGGTCACTGGCGCTCAGGGTCTGGCGGCCTGCGGGTTCATTCTGGGACTGGGTCAGGCGGGCCTGTTCGGCCTTGCGGTTCATGATGGTCCGGCCAATGCCCAGGGCACACACGATCAGCACCACGGTGCCCACCAGCCATGCGCGTGAACGCTTCATGCGGAATCTTTCTGGGTGTCTGAGGGACGCACCTGAAGGCCCAGCAGCAGCAGTTCGATCTGCGTGTTCATGAACTGGTCCGAGTCCAGGGGTACGGGGTTGTGGGTGCAGGCCGCCGTGCACTGGGGAAACAGCACCAGGAACTGGCCACTGGCCATCAGGGCATGGACCACCGAGGTGACATCCATGCGACGGAATTCACCCCGCTCCATGCCTCGGTTGATGGCCACGGAGAGCAGGCGGTGCGTGGGCTCGATCACCTCGTCCACATAGAACTGGGCCAGCTCGGGCAGGTTGCCCACCTCGGCAATGATCAGTTTGAAGATGCCGGAGGCGCGCGACTCCTCGATCCGGGTCCACCAGGTGTGGGCCAGCAATTTGAGCAGGTCGCCCGTGGGGCCTTCCCATTGATCCACCCGCTCGATGCCTTCGGCGATCACCTCGCTCAGCAGGTTGCGCACCACGGCCTTGAAGAGGTCTTCCTTGCTGGCGTAGTAGCGGTAGAGGGTGCCCTTGGAGACGCCGGCCAGTTGGGCCACGTCTTCGGTGCGAGTGCCGGCCAGGCCCTTGCTGATGAACAGGCTCATGGCCGCTTCCAGCAATTGCTGCGGACGTTCGGCCTTGCGGCGCTGTCGGGCGGGGTGGGGCGACGTGGGGTCTGGGGTCGCCAGGCATGAAACCATGGGGTTCGGGGCTCTCGGAGATCGGTTAATGACTGCTGAGTCAGTAATGGTAGTCACCTCTGGCGGGCTGGGTCAACCTCGGAATGAACGACGGCGCTGTCTCTCGCACACGACAAAGGCCTTGTGAAGAATAATGTGCCGATGAGCAAGCCCACGCCCCCACTTCGCAGCGACTACGCCCACCTCAGCACGATCACCACGCGCTGGATGGACAACGACATTTACGGCCACGTCAACAACGTGACCTACTACAGCTACTTCGACACGGCGGTCAACCGCTACCTGATCGAGGCGGGCGTGCTGGACATCCATGGCGGCGAGGTCATCGGCCTGGTCATCGAGACCCACTGCAACTACTTCGCACCCCTGGCCTTCCCCAAGGATGTGGAGGCGGCGATTCGCGTGGCTCACATCGGGCGCAGCAGCGTGCGCTATGAAATCGGTTTGTTCGAAGCCGGCCAGTCAGCGGCTGCGGCCAGCGGGCACTTCGTTCATGTTTACGTGGACCGCCAGACCCGCCGTCCCACCGCGCTGCCAGAGGCCTTTGTCAAGGCCTTGCAGCAGTTGCAGATACCCGCGGCCTGATCCGCCTTCATCGGTCCCCTCAAGCCATGTCCCATCCAGCCTCCCGCCCCCGCGTCGCCGATGTGGTGACGCCTGATGGCATCGCCGCCGTCGATCACGCCATCACCTCGCGCCGCTCCATCCGGCGTTTTTTGCCCACGCCGGTGGAGCGCGCCACCATCGAGGAGATGCTGGCGGTGGCCTCTCGGGCGCCTTCGGGCACCAATACCCAGCCGTGGAACGTGCATGTGCTGACCGGCACGAGCCGCCAGAGCCTGGTCGACAAGGTGCTGGTGGCCGCCGGTGACACCGATGCCAGCCAGCGCTACACCGAAAAATACGACTACTACCCTCGGGAATGGATCTCGCCCTTCATTGACCGGCGGCGCAAGGTGGGCTGGGATCTTTACGGCCTGCTGGGGCTGGACAAGGCCAACCGCCTGGGCATGCAGATGCAGCAGGCGCGCAATTTCCTGTTCTTTGACGCGCCGGTGGGGCTGATTTTCACGGTCCATCCCATCATGGGGCGGGGCAGCCTGCTGGACTACGGCATGTTCCTGCAAAGCTTCATGGTGGCCGCCCGCGCCCGTGGCCTCGATACCTGCCCGCAGGCGGCCTGGAACAGCTTTCACACGGTGATCCTGGATCACCTGGGGCTGGATGCCGCGCAACACACCATGGTCTGCGGCATGGCCCTGGGTCACGCCGATCCAGCCGCCATTGAAAACACCTTGCTGACCGAGCGGGAGCCCGTCTCGAACTTCACCACCTTTCTGGACTGACCAAGGGTTTTCGCTGAGTTCCATGTCTTGGGCCTGGGTGCGAAGCTCCTTATGATGTACCTGAAAGTGAAACGACCGGTAGTCAGATTCTCCCGGTTCCTTCGATCCCTTGCGTTTTTTACGGAGTCTTTCCTATGAGCCTGATGGGCAAAATGATGCACATGCCCCTGATGATCTCGTCGCTGCTGACGCATGCGGCTCGCCACAACGGCGACACCGAGATCGTGTCCAAGCGGGTGGAGGGTGACATGCACCGCACCAACTGGGCGGAGGTGGACGTCCGCTCGCGCAAGCTGGCGCAAGCCCTGGCTCGCCTGGGCTGCAAGCCGGGCGACCGTGTGGGCACCCTGGCCTGGAACGGCTACCGCCACATGGAGATCTACTACGGTGTGTCCGGCTCTGGCCTGGTCTGCCACACGATCAACCCTCGCCTGTTCCCGCAGCAGGTGGCCTGGATCGCCAACGACGCCCAGGACCAGGTGATCTTTGTCGACATCAACATCTTTCCCTTGGTTGAAAAGCTGGCGCCTTCGCTGCCCACGCTCAAGCACGTGGTGCTGATGGCCGGCCGCGAGAGCATGCCCCGCGAGACCTCGCTGACCAACCTGCACTGCTACGAAGACCTGATCGCCGCCGAAGACGGCCACTACGAGTGGCCCACCTTTGACGAGAACACGGCCGCTTCGATCTGCTACACCTCGGGCACCACGGGCAATCCCAAGGGCGCCATCTACACGCATCGCTCCACGGTGCTGCATGCCTTTGCGGCCGCCTTGCCCGATGCCATGTGCATCAAGGCCACGGACACCATCCTGCCGGTGGTGCCGATGTTCCACGTCAACGCCTGGGGCCTGCCTTACACGGCAGCCATGGTCGGCTGCAAGCTGGTGTTCCCAGGTCATCACCTGGATGGCGCTTCGCTGTACAACCTCTTCGAAGAAGAGAAGGTCACCATGAGTGCCGGCGTGCCCACCATCTGGCTGGGCTTGCTGAACCACGTCAAGACCAACAACCTGAAGTTCAGCACCTTCAAGAGCACCGTGATCGGTGGCGCGGCCTGCCCGCCCGCCATGATCCGCACCTTCGAGAACGACTACGGCGTCGAGGTGATCCATGCCTGGGGCATGACCGAGTTGTCGCCCCTGGGCACGCTGGGCCGCCTGAAGTCCAAGCACGACGGCTGGACCACCGAAGAAAAGCAAAAGCTGCTGGAGAAGCAGGGCAAGTCGGTCTATGGCATCGACATGCGCATCGTGGACGCCGAAGGCAAGGTCCTGCCCTGGGACGGCAAGACTTCGGGTGATCTGGAGGTGCGCGGTCACTGGGTGGTGTCGGGCTACTTCAACATCGACGCCTCGCCGCTGCACGATGGCTGGTTCCCCACGGGCGACGTGGCCACCATCGACCCTGATGGCTACATGCAGATCACCGACCGCTCCAAGGACGTGATCAAGTCCGGTGGTGAGTGGATCAGCTCCATCGACCTGGAAAACGCGCTGATGGCTCACCCGGCCGTTCACGAGGCCGCTGCGATTGCCTGCCATCACCCGAAGTGGGATGAGCGTCCGCTGATGGTGGTGGTCAAGAAGCCGGGCGCCGAGGTGACCAAGGAAGAGCTGATCGCCTTCTACAAGGGCAAGATCCCCAACTGGCAGACCCCGGATGACGTCGTTTTTGTCGACGAGATTCCGCACACCGCCACTGGCAAGATCTACAAGCTCAAGCTGCGTGAGACCTTCAAGGATCACAAGCTGCCAACTGCTTGATTTGATTGACAAAAGCGTCCGAAAGGGCGCTTTTTTTTGGGCTGCCGGGGACACTGTTTTGAATCATTGCATTAAAAATGCAATGGTTTGCGGGTTCCTGGGGTCAACCCTGATCGACCCCCTTGATCAGGGGGGGTAATCTACGTTCGTTACGTGTGTCCATTCTGAGGAGAACAAATGAACTTCCCCCGTCGCTCTGTTGCTGTTCTGGTGGCTGCCTCTCTCGCATCGGCCGCTGCATTCGCTCAAAAGGGCGAAACCGTCAAGGTGGCCTGGATCGACCCGCTGTCGGGTCTGATGGCCAGCGTGGGCCAGAACCAGGTCAAGAGCTTCCAGTTTGTGGCCGAGAAGCTCAACGCTTCCAACCCCGCTGGCGTCAAATTTGAAATCATCCCCATCGACAACAAGCTCAGCCCCGCCGAGACGCTCAATGCCCTGAAGTCCGCCGCCGACCAAGGCGTGCGCTATGTGGTGCAGGGCCTGGGTTCGGGCGCAGGTCTGGCGCTGCAGGATGGTGTCAACAAGCACAACGACCGCAATCCTGGCAAGGAAATCATCTACCTGAACTACGCTGCGGTCGACCCTGACATGACCAACAGCAAGTGCAGTTACTGGCACTTCCGACTCGATGCTGACACGTCCATGAAGATGGAGGCCATGACCACCTTCATGAAGGACCAGGCCGACATCAAGAAGGTCTACCTGATCAACCAGAACTATGCGCACGGCCACCAGGTCTCCAAGTTCGCCAAGGAAAACCTCAAGCGCAAGCGTCCTGATGTCCAGATCGTGGGCGATGACATGCATCCCCTGGCTCAGGTGCGTGACTTCACGCCTTACATCGCCAAGATCAAGGCTTCTGGCGCTGACACCGTCATCACCGGCAACTGGGGCTCCGACCTGGCGCTGCTGGTCAAGGCCGCTGGCGATGCTGGCTTGACCGCCAAGTTCTACACCTACTACGCCAACTTTGGCGGCACGCCCACGGCGCTGGGCAAGGGCGCCAATGGCCGCGTCTATCAGATCGGCTATGGTCACTACAACCTGGGCGGCCTCAATGCCTCCCTGGTGAGCGAGTTCAAGAAGCGCTTCAATGACGACTTCTACTCGGCTGCGACCTACTCGGGCCTGGTGATGTTGTCCAACGCCATGGCTGCAGCCAAATCGACCGATCCGGTCAAGGTGGCCAAGGCCATGGAAGGCATCAAGTTCAAGACCTTCAACGGCGATGTCGAGATGCGCAAGACCGACCACCAGTTGCAGCAGCCGCTGTTCATGGCTCGGTGGGCACCGGTGGATGCCAAGAACACCTACAACGTCGAAGGCACGGGCATGACGTTTGTGCCGGTCAAGCAGTTTGACGCGTACGTGGCCAGCACGCCCACGTCGTGCCAGATGAAGCGTCCTTCCTGATGCGCTTGTCATGAGGCCAGGGGCTTGAGAAAGCCTTTGGCAGATCCGGCGCCTTGCCGGATCTTTCTTTCATGGGCCGGTCGCTTGGCGCAACGACCTGAGCTCCGGATGGTGCGCCCCCCCGCCTGCGGTCACCGCGGCGGGGGACCCCTCCTCCCGGCGCACTTTGGCGGGTGTGGGTGGCAAAGGCCGCGTCACGGGCGCTCTCCATGGAAACCTTCGTTGTCTTCTTTCTGAACGGCCTCAGCTACGGGCTGTTGCTGTTCATGCTCAGCTCCGGGCTGACGCTGATCTTCAGCATGATGGGCGTGCTCAATTTTGCGCACGCCAGCTTCTACATGCTGGGGGCATATTTTGCTTACCAACTCACCGGGCTGGTCGGCTTTGCCGCCGCACTGGTGCTGGCGCCTTTGCTGGTGGGCGCCTTGGGCGCCGCCTTTGAGCGCTACAGCCTGCGGCGGGTCCACGCCTATGGCCACGTGCCCGAGTTGCTGATCACCTTTGGCCTGTCCTACCTGATCGAGCAGATGGTGCGCCTCTACTGGGGCAACTCCACGGTCGATTACCGGGTGCCCGAGGCCTTGAGCGGCACCTTGTTCACCCTGGCCAATGTGGCAGGGCAGGGGCTGACCATGATGGCGGGCGCGGCCGACCCCGTGCTCTGCGCGCCGGACACCGGCAACAGTTGCACGCAGTTCCCGGCGTACCGTGGTTTCATGGCCCTGGTGGCGCTGTTCATGCTGGGGGCCTTGTGGCTCTTGCTGACACGCACCCGCGTGGGCCTGATCATCCAGGCCGCACTGACTCACCCCGAGATGGCGCAAGCCCTGGGCCACAACGTGCCTCGCGTCATGATGGGCGTCTTTGGCGGCGGTTGTGCCCTGGCGGGGCTGGCCGGTGTGATCGGCGGCAATGCCTTTGTGACCGAGCCGCACATGGCGGCCTCGGTGGGCGCCATCATCTTTGTGGTCGTCGTCGTCGGTGGCATGGGGTCGCTGGCCGGGGCCTTCCTGGCCTCCTTGCTGATCGGCCTGATCCAGACCTTTGCCGTGATCGTGGACGTGTCCGTGGCCACCGTGATGGCGTCCATGGGCAACCCCGTGGCGTGGGACCACTGGGCCTACCCCTTGCTCAAGATCACCGTCGCCGAAATGGCGCCCATCCTGCCTTATCTGCTCCTCGTTCTGATGCTCATCCTGCGACCCAAGGGTTTGCTGGGCACCCGTGAGGAGTGATCACCATGACCCACAACGCAACTTACTCCTTCAAGCCGGTCAACATTGGCCGCTGGGCGCTCTGGACCTTTTTCGCGCTGATCCTGATCGTCTCGCCCCATCTGTTCACCAGCAGCCTGGCCCTGACCATGCTGTCCAAGATGGGCATCGCCATCATCGTCTGCCTGTCCTACAACATGTTGCTGGGGCAGGGCGGCATGCTCAGCTTCGGGCATGCGGTGTACTCCGGCATGGGGGCGTTTGGCGCCATCCACGTGCTGGTCAAGGTTGCTGATGGCGCCTGGCACATCCCGGTCAGCCTGATCCCCGTCTTTGGGGGCCTGGCCGGCTTGCTGGTGGCGATCATCCTGGGGTCGGTCACGACCAAGAAGTCCGGCACCATTTTTGCCATGATCACCATGGGCATCGGGGCGCTGGTGTTTTCGATGTCGCTGATGCTGCCCGAGTTCTTCGGCGGTGAAGGCGGCATCTCCAGCAACCGGATGGCGGGCGAGCCTTTCATGGGCATCACCTTTGGTCCGCAGATTCAGGTCTATTACCTGATCGCCATCTATTGCTTCATCTGCACCGTGGCGATGTTTGCCTTCACCCGCACACCGCTGGGTCGCATGCTCAATGCCGTGCGCGACAACCCCGAGCGTGTTGAGTTCATTGGCTACGACACCCAGCGTGTGCGCTACATCGCCTTCATGATCGCGGGCTTCTTTGCCGGCATCGGTGGCGGCCTGCATGCCATCAACGACGAGCTGGTGACGGCCGAGGTGGTGGGCCCCGAGTATTCGGGCCTGTACTTGCTGTTCACCTTCCTGGGTGGGGCACTGTTCTTCTTCGGGCCCATCCTGGGCGCGGTGATGCTGGTGTTTGCCACCGTGCTGCTGCACGAGATGACCCAGGCCTGGTTGTTGTATCTGGGCGTGATCTTCCTGATGATGGTGATGTACGCGCCTGGTGGCGTGGCCAGCCTGATCATGATGAACGTTCGCGTGGCCGCGTTTGGCCATCTGCGCCGTCTGTGGCCCTCCTACCTTGGGCTGGCCATTGGCGCGGCGGTGATGCTGCTGGGCGTGTCCGTGATGGTCGAGATGGTCTATCACATCAAGCTCAACGAGGTGCTGGGCCCGCTCATGACCTACCGTGGTGTTGAGCTGGACACCCATGCCACCCAGACCTGGGTGACGGCCAGTGTGGTCACCGGTGTTGGCATCCTGATCTTCGAGGTGGTCCGCCGCCAGTTCGTGCTGATCTGGAGCCAGATCCAGGAAGCCATCGAGGCTGAAATCCGCCGTCGCGAATCCCATTGAGTGCCCTGTCATGAGTCCATCGAATTCTTCTCCCAACGGGATCGCACTGGAGTTGCGTGACCTGCGCAAATCCTTTGGCAAGACCGAAATCATCCGTGGTGCCACCCTGGCCGTCAAAGAAGGCGAGCGTGTGGCCTTGATCGGCCCCAACGGTGCCGGCAAATCCACCTTGTTCAACCTGATCAGCGGCCGCATGGCCCCCAGCAGCGGCGAGATTCTCCTGCACGGTCAGCGCATCGATCATCACAAGCCCTACGACATCAACCGTCGCGGGCTGGCGCGCAGCTTCCAGGTGTCCAACCTGTTTCCGCGCTTGAGCGTGTTCGAGAACCTGCGCTGCGCGGTGCTGTGGTCCATGGGCGAGGGGTACTCGTTCTGGCGCTTCCTGGCCAACTGCCATGAGGTCAACCGCCGCACCGAAGAGGTGATGGACATGATCCGCCTGACCCGCCGCCGTGACACCCAGGCTTCCTTGCTGACCTATGCCGAGCAGCGCGCGCTGGAGATCGGCGTGACCATTGCCGGTGGGGGCAATGTGGTCCTCCTGGATGAGCCCACCGCGGGCATGAGCAAGTCCGAGACCGCGCGCTTTGTGAACCTGATCCGCGAGGTCACCGTGGGCAAGACCCTGTTGACCGTGGAGCACGACATGGGCGTGGTCTTTGGCCTGGCTGATCGCATTGCGGTGCTGGTCTATGGCGAGGTGATCGCCTTTGACACCCCCGAGAACGTGCGCGCCAACGAGCGCGTCAAGGAGGCCTATCTGGGCTCGACGCTGGCCGATGCGCAAGCGGCAGAGGCAGGAGTCTGAGCATGCTGAAGATCAACAACCTGCACGCCTTTTACGGCAAGAGCCACATCCTCCATGGGGTTCACATGGAGGTCCACCCGGGCGAGATCGTCAGCCTGCTGGGCCGCAACGGCTCGGGCCGCTCCACCACGGTCAAGGCCATCATGGGTCTGGTCGAAGGCAAGGGCGACATCCAATGGGCGGGGCGCAACATCCTGGGTGACAAGACCTTTGACATTGCCCGATCAGGCATTGGCTATGTGCCCGAAAGCCGGGACATCTTCCCCAAGCTGACGGTGGAGCAGAACCTGCTGCTGGGTGTTCAGTCCGGTCGCAGCCGCAAGAACCGCTGGGCCCTGGAGGACATGTACGGCATGTTCCCCCGCTTGAAGGAGCGCCAGCACACCGAAGCGGGCGTGCTGTCCGGGGGCGAGCAGCAGATGTTGACCCTGTGCCGCACCTTGATGGGTGACCCCGACCTGATCATGATCGACGAGCCGACCGAAGGCCTGGCGCCCAAGATCGTGGAGCTGGTGGGGGAGTACCTCAAAGAGCTCAAGAAACGAGGCCTGGGGGTGCTGCTGGTGGAGCAAAAGCTCACGATTGCCTTGCACATTTCCCAGCGCTGCTACGTGATGGGGCACGGCGAAATCGTGTTTGAGGGCACGCCCGATGAGTTGCGGGCCGATGCCAATGTTCGCAAGGAGTGGCTGGAAGTCTGACGTTTTCGCGCATTCCGACCTGGCAGTGAGCCCATGTTGCAGACCTCCTGCAACATGGGCTCAACTATTCGTACAATGAACGTTTTCAGATTCACCTTTCACGAGTGAGCCCGGCATGAGCACCTCTTACAACGTCACTGACGGCGTGGCCGTCATCACCCTGGACAACCCACCGGTCAATGGCCTGGGTCACGGCACCCGCAGCGGCATCGTCGAGGGGATTCAGAAGGCCAACGCAGACGCTGCCGTGCAGGCGGTGGTGATCATCGGCGCCGCCAAGGTGTTCTGTGGCGGTGCCGACATCCGTGAATTTGGCTCGCCCAAGGCCTTTGCCGAGCCTGGCCTGCACACGGTGATCGCCCAGGTGGGCCAGTCGGCCAAGCCGGTGGTGGCCGCCATCCATGGCGTGGCCATGGGCGGTGGGCTGGAGCTGGCCCTGGGTTGCCACTACCGCGTGGTCTCGCCCGGTACCCAGATTGCCCTGCCTGAGGTGAACCTGGGCCTGGTGCCCGGCGCCGGTGGCACCCAGCGCCTGCCACGCGTGGTGGGTGTGGAAGCGGCCCTGCAAATGATCACCACGGGCGCTTCGGTGCCCAGCGAAAAGCTGTTCAAGGCCCCGGGCCAGAAGCTCTTTGACCAGTTGGTCGAGGGTGACCTGCTGCCTGCAGCCATCGCCTTTGCCCAGGGCGTGGCCGCCAAGCGTCCGCTGCCATCGGTGGCCGACCTGGCCGTGACGGCCCCTGCCGATGCCGAATTTTTCAGCAAGGCTCGCGCCGACCTGACCAAGACCCGCCGCAACCTGGAGGCGCCTCAGCGCTGCGTGGACTGCGTGGAAGCGGCCGTCACCCAGAGCCTGGTCGATGGCATTGCCTTTGAGCGCGATGTGTTTGAAAAGCTGGTCGCGGGTGATCAGTCCCGAGCCCTGCGCCATGCCTTTTTTGGCGAGCGTGCGGCCAGCAAGATCCCCGATGTGCCGGCCGACACCCCTGTGCGCCAGGTCGAGAATGTGGCCGTCATTGGGGCGGGCACCATGGGTGGCGGCATTGCCATGTGCTTCCTGAACGCTGGCGTGCCCGTCAAGCTGCTGGAGATGAAGCAGGAAGCCATCGACCGTGGCGTGGGCATCATCCGCAAGAACTACGAAGCCCAGGTGGCCAAGGGCAAGCTCTCGCAAGAGAAGTACGACGCCCGCATGGCCCTCTTGAGCACCACCCTGAGCTACGACGACATCGCGCAGGCCGACATGGTGATCGAAGCCGTGTTCGAGGACTTTGGCGTCAAGTCGCAGGTGTTTGCCAAGCTGGACCAGGTCATGAAGCCTGGCGCCATCCTGGCCTCCAACACCTCGACCCTGGATGTGGACAAGATTGCCGAAGTCACCCAGCGCCCCTCGGACGTGGTGGGCCTGCACTTCTTCAGCCCGGCCAACGTGATGCGCCTGCTGGAAGTGGTGCGCAGCAAGCACACCGCCAAGGACGTGATGGCAACCGTGATGCAGGTGGCCAAGAAGATCAAGAAGGTCGCCGTGGTGTCGGGCGTGTGCGATGGCTTCATCGGCAACCGCATGTTCGAGCAGTACGTGCGCCAGGGCTTCTTCCTGGTGGAAGAGGGTGCCTCGGTGCAGCAGGTCGACAAGGCGGCCGAGGCCTTCGGCTTTGCCATGGGCCCCTTCCGAGTGGGCGACCTGGCCGGCAACGACATTGGCTTTGCCATTCGCAAGCGCCGTCGCCAGGAGCAGCCCGATGTGGTCTACAGCCCGGTGGGCGATGCCATCTGCGAGCTGGGTCGTTTTGGTCAGAAGGTCGGCAAGGGCTGGTACGACTACGAAGTCGGCAAGCGCGAGCCCGTGCCCTCGGCGGAGGTGCAAGCCTGCATCGACAAAGTGCGTGCGGACAAGGGCATCACGCCCCGCGCCATCAGCGATGAAGAAATCGTGCAGCGCCTGGTGCTGTCCATGGTCAATGAAGGCGCCAAGATCCTGGAAGAGGGCATTGCCTCCAAGGCCTCCGACATCGACATGGTCTACCTGACCGGCTATGGTTTCCCGGTCTACCGTGGTGGCCCCATGCTGTACGCCGACATGCTGGGTCTGCCCCGTGTGATCGAGCTGATGAAGGGCTATGCGGCCATCTCCGGCAACGACACGGCCTTCTGGGCGCCCGCACCGTTGCTGGCCAGGCTGGCCGCCGAGGGCCAGAGCTTCACGGGCGGCAAGGCCTGATGGCTCACGCCAGGGTCATGGATCGATGGATCTGACACACAGGGTCTGCAGGGCGTTGGTCTTGCAGGCCTTTTTTCTGAGGGCATGACAAAAGATGGCTTTCATTGAAACCCGCCAGGTCGGGCACATCCTGGAGATCCAGGTCAACCGAGCAGACAAGCACAACGCCTTGTCGCCCGAGATGTACCACGACATCGCCAAAGCCTATGGCGAGCTCAGCCGCAACCCCGACCTGCGCGTGGCCGTGCTGTATGGCGAAGGCCCGCACATGACCTCCGGCGTGGAGCTGGACAAATGGGCGCCGATCTTTGGCAATGGCAAGGGCTTCGAGATTGGCGAGGGCGAGGTCGACCCTTTTGGCCTCAACGGCGAGCGCCACACCAAACCGGTCGTGATGGCCGTGCAGGGCAACTGCTTCACCTGGGGCGTGGAGATCATGCTCAACACCGAGGTGCGGGTGGCCGCCGACAACACCCGCTTTGCCATGCTGGAAGTCAAGCGCGGCATCTTTCCCTGCGGCGGCGCCACCTTGCGCCTGCCGCAGCAGATGGGCTGGGGCAACGCTCAGCGCTACCTGCTCACGGGTGATTTCTGGTACGCCGACGAAGCCTTGCGGACCGGTCTGGTGCAAGAGGTGGTGCCGGTCGGGCAGCAACTGGACAAGGCCCGTGAGATTGCCGAGCAGATCGCCAAGGCCGCGCCCCTGGGCGTGCAGAACGTGCTCAAGTCCACCCGCCTGGCCTGGAACGAGGGGGAAGCCGTTGCGGCCCAGGCCTTGTTCCCCAACCTGTTGCCCGTGATGCAGAGTGAAGATGCCGTCGAAGGCATTCGCTCCTTCATGGAGCGCCGCGAAGCGGTGTTCAAAGGCCGCTGAACCCTACCCATTTCAGAGTTGACGACACCATGACCCACCGCGCCACCCTTGATTTCCTGCTGTACGACTGGCTTGACGCCGAGAGCCTGTGCCAGCGCGAGCGCCACCTGGATCACAACCGTGAGACCTTCACGGCCGTGCTGGACCTGAGCGAGAAGATCGCCAACGAGCAGTTCGCGCCCATCAACCGCCTGACCGACTTGCAAGAGCCCGAGTTCGATGGCGAGACGGTGCACCTGCCCAAGGAAACGCCCGTGGCCATGCAGGCCTTCAACGAGTCAGGCCTGATGGCCGCCAGCAAGGATGCCGAGCTGGGCGGCATGCAGCTGCCCACCGCCATCGAGATGGCCTCGATGAGCTTTTTCTACAAGGCCAGCGTGTCTCTGGCGGCCTACCCGATGCTCACGCGCGGCAATGCCAACACCATCCTGTCGCATGGCACGCCCCGGCAGATCGAGGTGTTTGCCAAGGGTGGCTTTGAAGGTCGCACCTTTGGCACCATGTGCCTGAGCGAGCCGCAGGCCGGCTCCAGCCTGTCGGACATCACCACGCGCGCCGTGCCCGATGTCCAGGGCGATGGCACGGGGGTGGACTGGACGCAGGACCCGCTGGGGCAGCGTTATCGCCTGCGTGGCAACAAGATGTGGATCTCCGGCGGTGAGCACGAGATGGGCGAGAACATCGTCCACCTGGTGCTGGCCAAGATCCCCGGGGCTGATGGCAAGACCATCCCCGGCGTCAAGGGCATCTCCTTGTTCGTCGTGCCGCGCAAACTGGTCAAGGCCGACGGCAGCATCACCTCGCAGCGCAATGACGTGGCCCTGGCCGGCCTGAACCACAAGTGCGGCTACCGCGGCACGGTCAACACCCTGCTGAATTTTGGCGAGGGCAAGTTCCCGGTCAACGGTCAAAGCGGTGCCGTGGGCTACCTGATCGGCAAGGAGGGCGAAGGCCTCAAGTGCATGTTCACGCTCATGAACGAGGCCCGCATCAGCGTGGGCCTGGGCGCGACCATGCTGGGTTATGCCGGCTTTGAAGCCTCGCTGGCCTACGCGCTGCAGCGCCCGCAAGGTCGACGCATGGGCGCCGGTGGCAAGGACCACAGCGCCCCGCAGATCCCCATCGTCGAGCACACCGACGTCAAGCGCATGCTGCTGATGCAGAAGGCCGTCTCTGAAGGTGGGCTGGCCCTGGGCCTGTTGTGCGCACAACTGGTGGACGACGACTACACCGGCACGCCCGAGCAGCGCGAACGGGCCAACCTGCTGCTGGAGCTGCTGACCCCCATTGCCAAGAGCTGGCCCAGCGAATGGGCGCAAGAGGCCAACAGCCAGGCGATTCAGATCCTGGGTGGGGCGGGCTACACGCGTGACTTCCCGGTGGAGCAGTTCTGGCGCGACAACCGCCTGAACATGATCCATGAAGGCACCCACGGCATTCAGGGTCTGGACCTGCTGGGCCGCAAAGTGGTCATGAACGGTGGCAAGGCCTTGAGCGTGCTGGCCGAGCGAATCAGCCAGACCATCACCCGGGCCGGGCAGGTCGCGGGCCTGGCCGAACACGGCAACGCCTTGGCCGCTGCCCTGCAAAAGATCGGCCAGACCACCAAGGCGGCCTGGTCCACCGGTGTGCCTGAAGAGGCCCTGGCCAATGCCACGCCTTACCTGCAGGCCTTTGGCCACACGGTGCTGGCGTGGATCTGGCTGGAGCTGGCCCTGGCGGCCAAGGCTGCGCAAGCCAAGGGCGAGTGGGACCAGGGCCCCTTGGGCACGGGCTTCCTGCAAGGCAAGCTGGCCACGGCGGACTACTTCTTCCGTTTCGAGCTGCCCAAGATCGACGCCTGGCTGGGCGTGGTCTCCGGCCGCGACATGACCTGTGCCCAGGCACAGGCCGACTGGTTTTAAGGACACCCTCCAAGGATCCCCCTCATCATGATTCGACACATCGTCATGTTCACCCTCAAGGACCCGGCCAACGCGCCCAAGGTCAAGGCCCTGCTGGACAGCTGCAAGGCGCTGGTGCCTGGCATTCATGAGTTCGACGTCGGCATCCGCACCGACGGCCTGGAAGCCAATGCCGACGTGGTGCTGGTGTCCACCTTTGCCGATGCCGCCGCGCTGGCGGCCTACCAACCCCACCCGCACCACCAGGGCGTGGTGGCCCAGATCCGCGAGATGGCCGCAGGCCGTCAGGTCATTGACTATCACTGCTGAGGTCCTCCATGAGTGCACGCACCGTTCAACAACTCTTTGACCTGAGTGGCCGCACGGCCCTGGTCACCGGCGGCTCTCGCGGCCTGGGGCTGCAGATGGCCGAGGCCCTGGGCGAAGCTGGCGCCAAGGTGGTGATCAGCTCGCGCAAGGCATCCGATCTGGAAGGCGCCGTCATGGCCCTGCAGGACAAGGGCATCGACGCCCGCTGGATCGCGGCAGATGCCGGCAAGCCCGATGACATCAACCGCCTGGTCGACGAGACCCTGGAGCGCGTGGGCGACATCGACATCCTGATCAACAACGCCGGTGCCACCTGGGGCGCCCCGGCCGAAGACCACCCGCTCGATGCCTGGGACAAGGTCATGAACCTGAACGTGCGCGGCTACTTTTTGCTGGCACAGGCCGTGGCCAAGCGCAGCATGATCGCCCGTCGCAAGGGGCGCATCATCAACGTGGCCTCCATCGCCGGTCTGGGCGGCAACCCCGCTTTCATGCAGACCATTGCCTACAACACCAGCAAGGGCGCCGTGGTCAACTTCACGCGGGCCCTGGCCAGCGAGTGGGGCCGTCACGGCATCACGGTCAATGCGATTGCGCCGGGCTTTTTCCCCAGCAAGATGACGCAAGGCCTGCTGGCCGCCGTGGGCGAGGACAACATGGCCAAGCACGCCCCCCTGTTGCGCCTGGGCGATGACGAAGACCTCAAGGGTCTGACCTTGCTGTACGCATCCGATGCGGGCAAACACATCACCGGCCAGATCGTGGCTGTGGATGGTGGTGTCAGTGCCGTGACCGGCGGTTGACGGTTCAGGACCCCCACCATGTCCATCCCGTTTTCCATCCGCATTCCCTTCATCGAGCAGATTGGCTGCACGTTGGAGCGCTACGACAGCGGCCATGCCGAGATTGCTCTGCTGGTCGATGACACCCACACCAACTCCTTTGGCGTGGCCCATGGTGGCCTGCTGATGACCATGCTGGATGTGGCCATGGCCCACGCAGCCCGAAGCCTGCGCCTGGATGCCAAGGGCGAAGGCCCCGGCCTGGTCACCATCGAGATGAAGACCAATTTCATGCGCCCTGGCCTGGGCCACCTTCGGGCACAGGGCAGTGTCATGCACTCGACCGCGTCGCTGGCGTTCTGTGAGGGCAAGGTCCTGGACGAAAAAGGCCAGATCTGCACCCACTCGACGGCCACCTTCAAGTTCCTGCGCGCGGTGCCCATCTCGCGCCGCCAAGCCCTTCCTCTGGCAGAGCCCTATCTGCAGGGCAGTGGCTCTGACTGATCCCTTGTTTGATCCCACCTACACGCTGAGGCCATGACATGACACAGACCAACCAACAGATCCTTCTGGCCAGTCGCCCCACGGGCGAGGCCACGGCCAGCAACTTCCAGCTGGTGTCCACCCCGGTGCCCACGCACGACCAACTGGCTGATGGTCAGGTTCTGGTGCGCCACCATTACCTCTCGCTCGACCCCTACATGCGCGGTCGCATGAACGACAGCAAGAGCTACGCCGAGCCCCACCCCCTGAACACCGTGATGATCGGTGGCACGGTGGGTGAGGTGGTGGCCAGCAAGCACCCCAAATTTGCCGTGGGCGACCAGGTGCTGGGCATGGGTGGCTGGCAGGAGTATTCCGTGGTCGATGCCAACGTGCGCGGCACGCTCAACAAGGTGGACACCACTCACATCCCGTTGTCGGCTTACCTGGGGTCGGTCGGCATGCCCGGCGTGACCGCCTGGTACGGCTTGGTCAAGATCATCACCCCTAAGGCCGGTGAGACCGTGGTGGTCAGCGCGGCCAGCGGTGCGGTGGGCAGTGTGGTGGGGCAACTGGCCAAGGCCCGTGGCTGCCGCGTGGTGGGTGTGGCTGGTGGTGCTGACAAATGCGAGTACGTGGTCAAGGAACTGGGCTTTGATGCCTGCGTGGATTACAAGGCCCACACCGACCCCAAGAGCTTTTACAAGGCCCTCAAGGAGGCCACGCCCAACGGCATCGACGGCTACTTTGAGAACGTGGGCGGCATGATCCTCGATGCCGTGATGGCGCGCATGAACGCCTTTGGTCGCATCGCGGTCTGCGGCATGATCGCCGGCTACAACGGCGAGCCCACCCCGCTGCAGAACCCGGCACTGATCCTGGTCAACCGCCTCAAGGTCGAAGGCTTCATCGTGAGCGAGCACCCCGAAATCTGGGGCGATGCCACCAAGGAGCTGGGCACCATGGTGGCCACCGGCCAGCTCAAGTTCCGTGAGTCCGTGGCGCCCGGCATTGCCAGCGCCCCCGAGGCCTTCCTGGGCCTGCTCAAGGGCAAGAACTTTGGCAAACAACTGGTCAAGCTGATCTGACCGACTCAGGCCTATACCGAGGCTATACCAAGGACAACAACATGGCGAATTTGAAATTGCAAGCGGGCCAGACGGTCGTGATCACCGGTGCTGGCAGCGGCTTTGGGCTGGAGCTGGCCCGTCTGGCGGCTGCGAAGGGCCTGAACCTGGTGCTGACCGATGTGCAGCAGGACGCGCTGGATGCCGCCGTGGCCGAGCTGTCGGCCGTGGGTGTTCAGGTCGCGGCTTTGCGCGGTGATGTCTCCCGGGCAGAAGACGTGCAGGCTCTGGCAGACCTGTGCATGGAGCGCTTTGGCGCGCCGCACGTGGTCATCAACAACGCGGGCGTGGCCCACGGGGGCCTGATCTGGGAGCACACCCAGCGTGACTGGGAGTGGGTGCTGGGCGTCAACCTGTTTGGCGTGGTGCATGGCCTGCGGGTGTTCATGCCCCTGATGCTCGAAGCCGCACGCCAGGACCCGACCTGGCAGGGTCACATGGTCAATGTGGCCTCCATGGCCGGTTTGTTGAACTCGCCCAACATGGGCGCCTACAACGTCAGCAAGCATGCCGTGGTCAGCCTGTCCGAGACGCTGTACCAGGACCTGGCGCTGGTGACCGATCAGGTTCACGCCTCGGTGCTGTGCCCTTATTTTGTGCCCACCGGCATCCACCTGTCGCACCGCAACCGGCCCGCCGAGCTGCGCAGCGAAGGCAAGCCCACGGCCAGCCAGATGATTGCGCAGGCCATGAGCACCAAGGCCGTCACCTCAGGGCGGGTCACGGCGGCGGACACGGCGCAACTGGTGTTCAACGCCATTGAGGCCGGCCAGTTCTATGTCTACACCCACCCACAGGCCTTGGGCATGGTCCAGACCCG
>DAORJC010000008.1:0-39499 GCA_035438885.1 Aquabacterium sp.
GCCACCGACTCGGCTCCGCCCCGCGCTCCCCCGAGAAAACGCCAGCTAACCCCCCACCACCCCATGTTAGATTGCAGAAGCAAATTGATTTTTCCGGCCACCCATGAGCACACGTTCGATCCTCGGTCTGATCTACATGGTTCAAGGCCTGCAGCAACTGGGCCATGACCCCGAACCCATCCTGCAACGCCACGGCCTGAGCCTGGCCCAACTGGACCCGACCACCCGCATCGAACGCTCGCGGGAGTTGCGCATCTACGCCGACATGTCCGACAGCATGCTGGACCCCCTGATCGGCCTGAAACTGGGCGGCTTTTATGGCCTGGCCGGCTACGGCCCCCTGGTCATGCTGCTGATGACCTGCGCCACCGCCTACGAGGCCCTGCAGGTCGGCGTCAAATACCAGCGCCTGACCTACCTGTACGGCACCCTGCGCCTGGAGCCCGGTGAGCACATGAGCGCCCTGATCCTGGACCCCATGACCATGGGCCACAAGGCCTTTCGCTTTCGGGTCGATGGCGAGGTGGCAGGCACCTTCAAGCTGGTCAAGGACATGCAGGCCACCATGGGCCTGAACCTCAAGCCCGAACGCGTGGACATGCCCTACCCCAAGCCGCCCGAAGCCGCGGCCTACGAGGCCCACTTTGGCTGCCCCGTGCGTTTTGGCGAGCACGAGGCCCGCTTCTGGCTGCGCAACGACTACTTGCAACTCAAGCTGCCCACGGCCGACGCCAACGCCCAGGCCATGTACCGCACGCTGTGCGATCAGCAACTCAAGGCGCAAGAGATCAGTACCGAGACGCTGGCCGACCGGGTGCTGGCCCACCTGGGCATGTTCAACGGGCACTTCCCTTCGGCCGAAGAAGTGGCCCGCTCTTTTGACCTGTCCGAGCGCAGCCTGCGCCGCCAGCTCAGTGAGGACGGGCAGAGCTTTCGCGACCTGCTGGCCGAGGCCCGCTACGCCAAGGCCCGGGACTTGCTGCGCCAGACCGACCTGCCGGTCGAGGAAATTGCCGCCCAGATCGGCTATGCGGAATCAGCGGCCTTCATCCACGCCTTCAGGCGCTGGGCCGGTCAAAGCCCGCGCGCGTATCGACAAGGCCATTGACGCCCATCGGGCGCTGAAACCTCTACAATCGCGCGCCCTTCTCCAGAGACTGCTGTTTGCCCTCATGACCTATTGCGCGATCGACTTCGGCACCTCCAACTCGGCCATTGCCATCCCTTCGGCGGACGGACAGCCCGGGATGCGCCTGGTGCCCCTGGAGGGCGAACACCTGACCATGCCGACGGCCGTGTTCTATTGCACGGATGCCGATGACCTGCCCACTGGCGTGCACCGCTTTCACAGCAGTGGCGCCCAGATCGAGCTGCCGCGCACCTTTGGCCGCGCGGCTGTGAAGGCCTACATCGACGGCTACGAAGGCCGCCTGATGCGCTCCATGAAAAGCATCCTGGGCACCGCCATGGTCGACCAGACCACCGAAGTGGGCAACGGCCAGGGCGTGAAGTACATCGACATCATCACCGGCTACCTGCGCCACCTGCGTGACCAGGCCCAGACCACCGGTGGCGTGGACCTGGACCGCGTGGTCATGGGGCGGCCCGTGTTTTTTGTCGACGACGATGCCGAGCGCGACGCCCAGGCACAGGCCTCACTGGAAGAGGCGGCCCGCGCCGTGGGTTTTCAGGAAGTGGCGTTTCAGTACGAACCCATCGCCGCAGCCTTTGACCACGAGCAACGCGCCACCGGCGAAGAGCTGGTGCTGGTGGCCGACATTGGCGGCGGTACCTCGGACTTTTCCGTGGTGCGTGTGGGCCCGCAGCGCGCGCCGCGCACCGACCGCCGCGACGACATCCTGGCCAGCCACGGCGTGCACATTGCCGGCACAGACTTTGACCGCCGCGTGTCCCTGTCGGCCATCATGCCGACCCTGGGCTATGGCGCCTTCGGCCCCAGCGTGCAGGGCCAGCCCCCGCGCCCGGTGCCCAGCCGCGTGTACTTTGACCTGACCACCTGGCACCTGATCAACACGGTGTACCAGCCTCAGCGCGTGGCCGAACTCAAGGCCATGCTGGACTTCTATGGCGAGGTGGTCCACCACCAGCGCCTCATGAAGGTGGTGATGGAGCGCCTGGGCCATGCCCTGATCGGCCAGGCCGAGCACGCCAAGATCGCCGTGGCCGATGGCGGGCAGTTCGACATCGACCTGCAGATGATCGAGCGCGGCCTGCACCAGGCCTTTGACGAGCAGCAAGCCGCCAAGGCCCTGCAGGACGACCTGGGCCGCATCGTGCAGTGCGCCCACGAGACCGTGCAACTGGCCGGCTTGCGCACCGACGACATCGACGCGCTGTACTTCACCGGTGGCTCCACCGGCCTGAAGCTGCTGACCGATCAGCTGGAAGCGGCCTTCCCGAAGGCGCGGGCCGAGCGTGGCGACCGCCTGGCCTCGGTGGCCACCGGCCTGGGACTGCATGCCGCGCGGTTGTTCAAGGGCAAGGCCTGACTGAAGCTCAGGCCGGCGCGGTCAGCGACGCGATCGCCTCATCCAGCCGCGCCAGCATGCTGGCCACATCCAGGGGCTTGGGCCAGAAGTCGGCAAAGCCCTCGTCACGCGCGCGCTGCACTGGATTGGCCGAGACATCGGCCGACATCGCGATGCAAAGGGCATCGCGCCCTTGGGGCATCTCCCGCAACTGGTGAAGCACCTCGACCCCGGACATGTCCGGCAGGTTGATGTCAATGAGGATCAGGTCCGGGCCGTGCGCGCGGACACAGGCCAGTCCCTGCTGGCCGGTCTCGGCCACCACCAGAGACAGGCTGGGGCGCAGGTCAAAAATGGCGCGCAGCAGCGCCACGTTCAGGGGGTTGTCTTCAATGCAGAGCACGGTGGGTCGCCTGGCGGCGCTGCGATCCACAACGGGGACGCCATCCGCACCTGGCCCCCCAGCCTGGCAGGCGTCATCGTCCGCGTCGGTGTCTGCGGCCACGGGCAAACAGATGCTGACCTCGGTCCCGACGCCCAGCGTGCTGTCCAGGTGAATGAGGCCGCCCATGGCCTCGATCAGGCGGCGCGAGATGACCAGACCCAGGCCCGTGCCTTCGATGCCGGCGCGCTCGGCACCCAGGCGGTTGAAGGGCTCGAACAGGCCCTGCAACTGCTCGCGGCTCAAGCCCATGCCCGTGTCGGTCACGCGGATCACCACCTGATCACCTGCCCCAGGGCTGCGCTCACATCGCACCGTCACGGAACCGCCCTGGCGGTTGTACTTGATGGCGTTGGACAGCACGTTGAGCAACACCTGCTTGAGGCCACGCAGGTCGGCCATCACCCTCAGGCTCTGGCAGGGTTCGCAGGCCAGCGCCACCGTCACCCCCTTTGCTTGCGCCTGGGTCTGCACCAACGGCAGGGCTGACGTCAGCAAACACTGGAGGCTCACGGGCTCGATCGACAGATTGGCGTGGCCGGACTCGATGCGGGTCAGGTTGAGGATGTCATTGATCATCTCCAGCAGGTGCTCGCCCGCGCCCTGGATGTGCTCGACGTGACGCCTCTGCCCATCCGACAAGGCCCCGTTACCCCCGTGCATCAGCAACTGAGAAAAGCCAAGGACCGCATTGAGCGGGGTGCGCAGTTCGTGGCTCATGCGCGAGAGAAACTCGCTCTTGGCCTTGCTGGCCTGATCAGCGGCCTCGCGTGCGCGCAAGGCCACCTCGGTCTGCTTGCGCTCGGTCACATCGCGTGAGAGCACGATGAAGCGCGTGTCCACCCCATGGGGTTCGCCCTTGCGGGAGATCGACACCTCGAACCACCGGGGGCCCTGCGGCAAGGACAACTCCAGCAGGGTCCCCGTGGACACCCCATGGGTCAGTGCCTCCTGCAGCGCAGCCATGACCGACGCGGCATCCTTGGGCGACATCACCTCATGGACCGTCTTGCCCAACAGGGCCTCTGGCGATTGCAGCAGCAGATCAGGCCGCTTGGAGTGCACGGCCAGGTAGCGCCCCTCCAGGTTGACCTCCAGCATGACGTCCGGCACGGCCTCCAGGGTGGCCTTGAGCTGGTCGCGCATGGAGGCCAGCTCGCGGTAGGGCTCGTCGATCACCTCGGCAAACACGGCGCGGTACAGGAACAGGTAGGCCACCACCTTGTAGACGTGTCCCAGCAGGTTGAACACATCGGTGACCTTGAGATAGAGCGTGAAGAAGCACTCGCTCAGGGCCATGGCGCACACCGCAGCAAACAGCGCAGCGGCATTGAAGTTCTGGGCCTTTTGCATGGCGCGCCACAGCACCACCGCGGCCAGCCCGTTGAGCCCGATGATGACGAACTCGGTCGCCACCTTGAAGCGCGTCAGCCCCTGGCCGGGCACATAGGTGTCAGGCACCCAATGCGGTCGGTACAGGAAGATGCCATGCACCACTGCAACCAGCAGCACGATCCCGAGCAGACAGGCATGGCGCACGCGGGCAGACGACAGGGGGCGGGCGGGCAGCAAGACCACCGCCAGCAGGCCGATGGCCGCGAGCAAACGGGCGCTCAGCCAGAAATTGATGGCCTTTTGCGGGCTGCTGGGGGTGATCAGGTCCGGCATGCCGGCATAGGACAGCGCGTGGGAAAAGTCGAGCATGGCCACGCCCAGGAACGCACAGGCCAGGACCACGGCATTGCCAGGCAGCGCACGGCTGTAGGCGCTCCAGCCGGAGGCAAAGACCAGCACGGCCACCACCACGGAGAAAATCTCCAGCACGGTGTGAAGCGGCACAAAGGCCTCCAGCGGGCCCATCACCAACGCCAGCGGCAGGGTCCAAGCCAACAACACCCCCACCAGCATCACGGCCAGCAGCACGAGATAGCGATTCAGCGATGGCAGGTGACTGGGGTGCACCATGAAGAGAGGTTCCTGGACTTTGTATCCAGAAAGTCTACCTGACGCCAGGGTCTCTAGGGCGAGGCAAACCTCACAACTTGATCAAGCGCTCCAGCGCCTGCTCCAGCGTGGCGGCCGATTTGGCAAAGCAGAACCGGATCACCCCTTGGTCATCGCCATCGGGGTAGAAGGCCGAGACGGGGATGGCGGCCACGCCGTGCTCGCGCGTGAGGCGCTCGACAAAGGCGCGGTCGCCCTCGTCGCTGATGGCGCCGTACTTCACGCACTGGAAGTAGGTGCCCTGGCAGGGCAGCAGCTCAAAACGCGAGCCTGACAGCGCCTGGCGGAAGATGTCGCGCTTGCCCTGGTACAGGGCCTTGAGCTGCTCGTACCAGCCGGGCTTGCCCATGAACTGTGCCAGCGCCACTTGCGAGGGCGCATGCACCGTGAACACGATGAACTGGTGCGCCTTGCGGAACTCGGCCATGAGCTCGCGCGGGGCCAGGCAGTAGGCCACCTTCCAGCCGGTGATGTGGTACGTCTTGCCAAAGCTGGACACCACGAAGCTGCGCTCGGCCAGGCCGGGGTAGCGCATGACGCTCTCGTGGCGCGCGCCGTCAAAGACCATGTGCTCGTAGACCTCGTCGCTGACGATGACGATGTTCGTGTCCTTGACCAGGGCTTCGAGCTGCGCCATGTCCTCGGCCGTCCACACCGAGCCGGTCGGGTTGTGGGGCGAGTTGATGATGATCATGCGCGTGCGGGGCGTGATCAAGGTGGCCACCTGAGCCCAGTCGGGGCGGTAGTCAGGGTCGGCCAGGGTGGCGTAGACCACCTTGCCACCTTGCAGCGCCACGGACGGGCCATAGCTGTCGTACACCGGCGCAAACACGATGACCTCGTCGCCCGGGTGCACCAGGGCTGCCACCGCCGTGAAGATGGCCTGGGTGGCCCCTGCCGTGACCGTGATCTCGGCATCCACGTCGTAGCTGGCGCCGTACAAGGCCTGCACCTTGTGGGCAATGGCCTCACGCAGCACCGGCATGCCTGCCATGGGTGCGTACTGGTTGTGCCCGGCGCGGGTGGCCTGGTCGAGCAGGTTCAAAAGCTCGGCCGGCGCCTCAAAGTCAGGAAAGCCCTGGGACAGGTTGATCGCGCCGTGCTGCTGCGCCAAGGCCGACATCACCGAGAAAATGGTGGTGCCCACCTGGGGCAGGCGGGAGGCGATGGGGTGGGGGTAGCTGGGCATGCGTTCAAGCATAGCCGGGCTGAAGGGCGGCCTGTCCGGCAAGCCGCTTCAGGTTGTATCAGAGGATGTCTGGCGTCAGCGCGCCAGTTCCTCGCGCATGGCGTCCACCACGGCCTTGTAGCTGGGCTGCCCAAAGATCGCGCTGCCGGCCACAAAGGTGTCGGCACCCGCATCGGCAATGCGGCGGATGTTGTCGATCTTGACGCCACCGTCGATCTCCAGGCGGATGTCGCGCCCCGAGGCGTCGATGACCTTGCGGACCTTCTCGGCCTTGCGCAGGGTGCTGTCGATGAAGCTCTGGCCACCAAAACCGGGGTTCACGCTCATCAGCAGGACCACGTCGACCTTGTCGATCACCCACTCCAGCACATCAATGGGCATCGCGGGGTTGAACACCAGGCCCGCCTGGCAGCCTTCGGCCTTGATCAGTTGCAGCGTGCGGTCCACGTGGGCCGAGGCGTCGGGGTGGAAGGTGATGATGTCGGCGCCTGCCTTGGCAAAGGCCTGGGCCAGGGCATCGACCGGCTGCACCATCAGGTGCACGTCAATGGGCACCGGGGAGCCGTCGGCCTTGACCGCGTGCTTTCGCAGGGCCTGGCAGATCATGGGCCCGAAGGTCAGGTTGGGCACGTAATGGTTGTCCATCACGTCAAAGTGGATCCAGTCGGCGCCAGCGTCGATGACGTCGCGCACTTCCTGCCCCAGGCGGGCAAAGTCAGCGGACAGGATGCTGGGGGCGATGCGGTAGGTAGGGGTGCTCATTCCCCCATTGTAGGAATGCTTTGATGTGCCGCCTAAAATGGGGGCATGACCCAAGCCCAACTGTCCGTGACTGTGTTGCCCCGTTACCTGGAAGAACACAGCCAGCCCGCCCAGAACGAATACGCCTGGTCGTACACCGTCACCATCGTCAACACCGGCACCGTGTCGGCGCAGGTGGTGGGTCGGCACTGGGTGATCACCGATGCCACCGGCCTGGTGGAAGAGGTGCGCGGCCTGGCCCTGGTGGGGCATCAACCGCTGATCCCCCCCGGCGAGAAGTTCGAGTACACCAGCTGGACCCGACTGGCCACGCCCCACGGCGAGATGAAGGGCACCTTCTTCTGCATGAGCGAAGATGCCCGCTGGTTTGACACCGACGTGCCGGCCTTTGCGCTGGCACGGGCTCATTCGCTGCATTGATGGATTTGAACAGCCAGCTCCCTGTTCCTGCCACCTCTGCGCTGCCCCCCCACCCGGGGATCGATGCGCTGCTGTGGCATGTTCCCTGCGATGCCGAGCGGGCTGAGCGCCACCTTTGGCTGATTGCCGTCCTGCGCTGGATGCGGCGCGGCGATCCGGCAGCGGGTCTGAGATACGTGCTGCGCCAGTGGCAGGCGCGCGAGGATCTGCGCGGGGCCATCACTCAGTTGCTGGCGCACTGCCTCAATGACTTGCACCTGAGCGGCCTGATGGCCGACCACGGCTTTGCACCGCGTGCCGCGTTTCTGAGCGAGCTTGGTGAGCGCATCCGCCGTCGGGTGATCCCGGCCAGCCCCGACACACGCGACCTGAGCCACCTGTTTGGCCTGCTGTTTGACGAGCGCGAAGACCACCTGTGGCTGGCGGAGCTGGATGCCGACACCCTGGCCCTGCTGGGCCAGGTGTTTGCCGCAGCCTGGCAGACGCTGGAGCGCCCGCAGGGTTGGCGCGTCGATGCCCTCAATGCCCTGGGCATCCTGGCCGGACAGGTGCGATCGGCCGGCATGTCGGCCGAGCTGCGCCTGCGCCTGGGCGATGGCCCCGAGCTGACCCAGAGCTTTGGCGGTGTGGCCCGGGCCACCGAAGACCTGCACGACCTGCTGGAAGCCTCCGACACGGCGCCTGCCGCCGTGCTGCAGCAGGTGCAGTACCTGCGGGGCCTGATCGACACCTGTGTGCGACAGGCCCAAGGTGTGCATGAACACCTGGAGACCTACGGTGTGTCGGTGGACGTGGTGTTCCAGATCGATCAGTTGTGTGCACGCTGCCGCCGCATGGAGCAACTGCTGGCCCTGCTGCTGGCGCAGGAGCCACACCGCGAGGTCCACGCCCTGGTGGTCTCACTGATCGAAGGGGGCGAGCAGCGGCGCAGCATCCGCGCCCTGTTCACGCACCATTACTCCTTGCTGGCCCGCCTGGTGGCCGAACGCAGCGCCGAGACGGGCGAGCACTACATCACCCGAACCCGGGCGGGGTACTTCGAGATGCTGCGCCGCGCCGCAGGGGGGGGCGCGCTCATGGCGGGCACCACCTTTGCCAAGTTCGCCATCACGGCGCTGGGCCTGTCGGCCTTCTGGGGTGGCCTGGCCGCCGGCACCAATTACGCCATCAGCTTTGTGCTCATCCAGTTGCTGCATTTCACGGTGGCCACCAAGCAGCCCGCCATGACGGCACCGGCCATGGCGGCCAAGCTGGGGCAGACCAACCAGAGCGATGAGGACATCGAGTCCTTTGTGGACGAGGTGGTTCACCTGCTGCGCTCCCAGGTGGCCGGCATTGTGGGCAACCTGGTGGCGGTGGCCCCGCTGGTGCTGGGCATCCAGAGCCTGGCCTGGTACCTGATGGGCCAGCCCCTGATCAGTGTCGCCAAGGCCAATCAGGTGCTGCAGGAGCTGACCTTGCTGGGCCCGACGCTGCTATTTGCCGCGATGACCGGCGTGCTGCTGTTCATCTCCAGCCTGATCGCCGGATGGGTCGAGAACTGGTTTGTCTGGCACCGCCTGGACAGCGCCATGCAGTGGCACCCCCGGACGCGCGCCTGGCTGGGGCCTCAACGTGCGGCGCGTTGGGCCCAATGGTGGCGCGCCCACATTTCGGGCCTGGGGGCCAATGTGTCGCTGGGCCTGTTGCTGGGCCTGACACCTGCGTTGTTCGGATTTTTTGGTCTGCCGCTGGATGTGCGCCACGTGACCTTGTCGGCCGGACAAGTGGCCGCAGCCCTGGGCACCCTGGGCTTTGATGCGCTGCACCACAGCGGTTTCTGGTGGTGTGTGGTGGCCATCCCGCTGACCGGCCTGCTCAACGTGTCGGTCAGTTTTGCCCTGGCGCTGCGTGTGGCCATTCGCTCACGCGGGGTGCGCGTCAAGGACCGCTCGCGCCTGCTGCGCGCCCTGGGCCGCCGGCTGCTGCGTCAACCTGGGCGATTCTTGTGGCCGCCCTCGTCCTCGTCATCCTGAGAAGCCGACTGAACCGGCTCGCCCCCACGGCGCCCGGAAAACATGGTCCACCAGACCAGGAACAACAACAAGGCAAGCGCGCCCAGCGCTTCAAGCAGAATCCACCACATGATCGGTCGCAGTCTCCAAACTTTCGTGTCCAGCCGCCCCTCGCCGCGCGCCCTGCGCGCCGCTTCGGTCCTCATCATCGCAGCAATGCTGGCTGCCTGCAGCGGGCTGCCCTTCAAGAAGCGCCCCGCCCCCCCTGCGCCTGTGCAGCCCGGCATCAAGGCGCCAGCGCCGCTGCCCAGCGGTGCCATTGGCTGGGAGCGCGGCAAGTCACGCTGGGTGCAGACCGATTGGCGCGAGTTGCCCGGTTGGGAGCAAGACCGCGTGAGCGAGGCCTGGTCCACGCTGTGGCGCAGTTGCCAGAAGCCCCCCGCTGACTGGATGGCCGTGTGCACCCGGGCGCGCTTGATGGGCTCGACCTGGGGGCGCGATGTGAGCGATGCCACCGTGCGCCAATGGCTGCAGGCGAACCTGCAACCCTGGCGTGTGGAAGCCCTGGATGGCCAGACCACCGGCCTGCTGACCGGCTACTTTGAACCGCTGGTGGACGCGCGGCGCAAACCTCAGGGGGCGTTTCAGACGCCCTTGTTTCGCCCACCGGTCGACCTGGGGCAACGCAAGCCCTACCTGAGCCGCACGGAGCTGGAGACCACGCCCGAGGGCAAGGCCGCCCTGGCCGGGCGTGAACTGCTGTATGTGGCCGATCCACTGGACGCGCTGCTGGTGCAGGTGCAGGGCTCGACCCGCGTCAGGTTGCTGGACGAGCTCGATGCGCAGGGCAACCCCAAGCTGGTGCGCCTGGCCTTTGCCGGCCACAACGACCAGCCCTACCAGTCGGTGGCGCGCTGGCTGGTGGACCAGGGCGCGTTCCCGCTGGACCAGGCCTCCTGGGGCAGCATCAAGGCCTGGGCGGGCTTGAACCCACAGCGCGTGCCTGAGATGCTGCGAGCGAACCCGCGCGTGGTGTTCTTTCGCGAAGAGCCGCTGACCAACCCTGAGGTGGGCCCCAATGGTGCCCAGGGGCTGCCCCTGACACCGGGCCGCTCCATCGCCATCGACCGAGACGTCATGCCCTATGGCAGCCTGGTCTGGCTGGACAGCACCGAGCCGCAGGCCTGGAGCGCCACGCCGCCACCCGCCAAACCCCTGCAACGGTTGGTGGTGGCGCAGGACACCGGCGGCGCCATTGTGGGCGCCGTGCGGGCCGACTATTTCTGGGGTTGGGGCGACGAGGCCTTGATGCACGCCGGCCGCACCAAACAGCCTTTGCGGCTGTGGGTGCTGTGGCCGCGCTGAGCAGGCTCAGGCCAAGCCCCGCAGGCGCTGGGTGGCCCGCATGCCCAGGTGTGCCGTGGCCGCACCCAGCACGGCGGGCATCCACAAGCCCACCAGCGGAACGAACATCAGCACCGAACACATCAGGCCCAGCAGCAGCATCTGAGGGCGGTGCCGCTCGATGATCTGCCGGCGCTCCTGATCGGTGGCCACGCCATCCAGCGCATCGCCCACCAGACCGCGCACATTGAGGTAGCCCACCAGCACCAGCGCCAGCGCGCCGCCCACCACCGGGATCAGCAGGCAAACCAGCGTGCCCACGACCATGGTGCACAAGGTGCCCACGGTATCGCGCACAGCGGCCAGGCTGTTGTTATGAACCACGAGGCCCTGCAAGGCCGGGTACCGGGGCAGACACACCGCCTGCACGCGCTGCATCAACATCAGCTCCATGAGCAGAGAGACGGTGATCAGACACACGATCCAGTAACCCAGTGCCAGCAGCAGGAAGGAGACGGTGCCTTGCACCCAGGGGTTCTGGGCCACCGCCGCGGCGGGGCTCATCCAGGAGGGGGCTGCCGACCAGATGGCGGACAGCGCCTGAGCGACCAGGGCCGAGGCCTCGGCATGGAACACGGCCAGCACCACGCCCCAGAACACCAAGGCCAGCGTCCAGATGAGGATGGACACCAGGGCCAAGCGCGGGCGCAGGGCGTCACGCAGGCCGAGGGTGAAGCAGTGGAGGGCTTCGAGGGTGGGGGGGCGGAGGGATAGGGGGGTCATGGGGGTGCGATTGGGACGTTGGCTCGCTCATGCTCAAAGAACGGCCGCACCCTACCTGAGCTCACGGGCGCGCGCAGCTCTTTCGGCATCTTCCTGCTTCTGGCTTGCACGAAGTGCCGCTTCTTGTGCCTCACGCTCTGCCACGAAGTCGGGAAAGACCTCTGCTGCGCCATGACTGAAATCAAAAGCCTTCTCAAAGGCTTCTTTGGTTTGCCACACCACCTTGCCATCCGGCGTGCCGTACACCACGTTGACGCGTCCTTGAATGGAGTGCAGGCTGCTGCGACCCGCCTCCCTCAGCGGCAGCTTCTTGTTCCAGCTGACAGCCACCAGCTTGGGCGCGCCCTTGTCATCGATGTCATAGACACGGTGATAGATCTTGTGCAGGCGCACCCGCAACCCTTTGTCCGTCAACAGATCGTCGTTGAACTCAGGTTTGGGGCCCGGGCGAGGCTGGCGCCAGCCTTCCACGGTGATGATCCGCCTGATGCGCCCTTGGGCATCGAGTTGCTCGTGTCGCTCCATGTAGCCACTGGCCAGGTAATATCGACGCCGAGGCCGGTTCTCATTGGGCATGAACAACTCGCTCAACACCGCGACACCGCCATCAATGTAGGACTCGCGCCGGCGTTTGAACTGGTAGATCAGGTCATTGTTGTCGATGACCTCCAGTGGTACCTTGCCGCTCAGGAAGGTGTAGTTGGAACCCTCCCAATGACCAAATCTGTTCTTGGTCATGTTGGAGGCGTTATGGTCTTTGACTCCCACGTTAGAACCCCAGATTCGGGTCACGCCACGCACCGAGTCTGCTTCGACATTTCCTTGAGGCACCTTGTCAAAATCAAGACCGTGCTGAAACTTGATCTCCTTGCGCCATTGACCTGTCTTCGGATCAGGGCGATGAAAGTGCTGCAGCAAGACCAGATCCGTGCCATCCGGCTTGGTGACGACTTTGTACTGCGCCCACTCGTCGCGCAGATCAGGGTCTTCGGAGGGGCACTTCTTCGACACCTTGGGGTCCACCCACAGGGTGATCTTTCCACGGGCATCGAAGCGCGTGCACGTCAGCAACTGGGGTCCTTGGTCAAACTGCTCGAACCAAGCGTCATACACGGATGCCAGATGCCCATTGGCATCGTAGACATACAACGTGGAATAGGACATCACATGTTCAGGGAACAGCTTCGAGAGCGCGGGGTTGTTTTGAATGTATCGCAGAGTGACGCGGCGCTCCGCCGCTTCACGAGGGGCTGAAGGGTCGGATCGAGTCCAACCATCCGCCCGACACAGCCGCCACTGGCCACCACCAGTCGGCTCATAGCTGAACACGTAATTGCTGGCGTTGTCGTGCAAATCGCCACCAGGCGTGTTGAACACCAGGGAGCCTTTGCCCTCCTGCCCCAGCAAGTGGGCGGGTAGCTCAATTTTGCTGACTGCCGCTACTCCACCGCGTCCAAAAGAACTCAAACCCTCTGGTTCTGCCGAGCCGATGAAGACTTTGACATCCCGCCCCTGGGGCGCCAGCCAGTTCGAAGGCGAGGTGCAAGCCGACCATGCCGCAGGGGCGATGTACGCCAGCACAAGGCCAACCAGCCATTGGGTACCGTATCGACGATCAAGAAAGCGATTGTTCATGGTTGCTACTGTGAAGGCCAGCGAGGTCCACACCGATGGCCGATTCTTTGTCCAGAGCCCCTTCGACAGGCGTCCCCATGCCCCAGTCCAGAGGCGCCGCCACGAAGAAGCCGATCAACTGCTCTTGCAGATATTTCAGAGACTTGGTGAGATCATGCTGCTTGCCGTCGGCATAGAGTTGGTGACGCCTGCTGGGATCCGTCTCGTTCAGTGCGACGCGCTGGTGCGAGAGCAAAGAGGTGGTCATGAAGTTGGGGTGCAGCGGCGGCGGCATGCCTCGGGCATGCCGCCCACGAACTTTGGCAATACGACGATTTCGCGAAGCAGGGCTCTCGTACGCCCCCCGGGTGGGCACCACAGGAACCGACGCCGATTTTTCGGCCGGCACACCCGTGGCTGGGTAAGGCAATTGATGAAACTCGAGCCCCTTCATGAAGGTCGAGAACCCGTTCCTGGGCGTGTGCAAAAAAACCTTCTCATACGCATTGGCGTTGTGCCGTGCAATCTTCTGAATGGCTGCCACAACCTGAGGCGCGCAAGGTTTCTGCAAGATCTCTGGCCATGTCTGCTTGACGCCTATGATGCGATCCAAACGCGTAGCAAAGTCCTTCTCCGACATCTTGCTGCGAATATCAGTGGCGAGGTCAGTGGCGAGGAGGGGCGCAGGGACGGTCGCTTGTTTGCGTACGGCACGCTGGGTGGCATTGAAATACCCTGCCGGATCCACCATGAAGCCGAAGTGCTTTTCCCACAATGATTTGCGCAACTCACGCGCAAACCGACGGGTCTGAACGGGGTTGCCCCCAGATCCCAGGTCACTGTTCTCCACTCCGTCGCCGTCCACGATCACCGTGGCAATTTCGGTGTCGCCGTTGCCCGAGAGGCTGCGGTCATTGGTGTTGGCGCTCCCGATGATGGCCACGGCATCATCGACGATCATCAGCTTGGAGTGGATGTAAATTTGCTCGGTGACCACATAGCGCCCGATTTCGCGCGAGAAGTCTTCGTCAAACGTTTTCGGATCACGCGCGTACTGCACGGTTGCCCCGTAGTTGCGCATGTTCAACACAGTGAGGTACTGCGCCCATTCTTGCGGGTCTCGGCAGTTCGACCTCAAGACCTGTTGGATGCGGTGAACCATGCTCTGGCTACCATGTTTGATGGTCAACAGAGCCAGCATCTGCTGCTTCCATGTGGCCCCACTGTCAAGCAGTCCCTCTGGATGCACGGGAATGACCAGATACACATGGAATGGCTCACCCGCCTCGATGCTCACAGCGATTCGTTGAACCAAGGCGTCTGCCACACCGTTCAAGATGCCTTTGCCTTCATTGCCCATGGTGCTGGAGTCGAACGTCTTGCCATTGGCAGATTTGAACGTGCCGAACTTCGAGATGAAAAACTGCGTCTCGATGTAGATGTACTTCTCAGCACTGCGGATGCAGTTGATGACCGCATCTCGAACGTTGTCCTGATGGTATCCATGTGAGGCCTTCAACCGCTCGCTGGCCTCCGCTTTCTGCATCTCGTGCTCGTAGAGCGCCAAGTCCGCCGGACGATCTCCCTCGCATTTCAGGTGCGGGCTGGAAACAGACCGAACAACCTGCACCTCAGCATTGCCTGGCCGAGCCTGCATGGCCGCCTGCAAAGCAGGCCATGCCCCGATTTTCTCCAACCAGCGTTGGTTGATCGGTGCACTGATGTCGCTCGCTGTGCCCATGTTCCAGCGGCGAGTGAAATTGACATGCACATCCATGGCCGCACGACCCTCCAGTTGAACATGGACGTCCTGCCAAGGCATGCGGGGCTGACAGCCCTCGTCCATCAACACCTGACCGTAAGGCTCCGCCAGCTTCCACTTTGCAATGTCTTTCAGTTCTTGCGAACTGACTCCCCTGAGTCGGTCCACACAGGGGTTGTACATCTCATTGATCAGCATCCTGCCTGGGTCTGCCACGACATCGAACTCTGGCGTCTCCCAACGCCCATAGGTCAGGTCAATCCCGCCGACAAAGGCCACCTGACCATCGACCACCACAAACTTCTGGTGGTGCGAGTAATCAAAAGGATCAAACTGATCAGATGTGGGTGCCTGCAAAAAGACCTTGACGGATCCACCGTATCCGCGCTTGTTCAACTCCTCGATTCGCTTGGCCACCAACCCGTCGTAGGTACCAGGAATGGTGTCCTTGACAGACCTGTACAAGATGATCCGGACGTGAATGGGGTTTTCCTTGCGAGAGATCAGCTTCTCGATGATCACCCACAACCGGCCGGGGTGATCAGGGTGGCCACGCTGGGTGAGCTCAACATCAAAGGCCATTTGCCAATCGGCAATCCAGACAAAATGCTTTGCCTTGATCATGGCATCGTGCATGGCCTGCAGCGCGGCCTTACCCGACGGGAGCATGGTCACCTTGTTGCCGCCCCTGGGCCAGGCAAAAGGGCGGTTGGTGCAGAAGTATTGCTTGGTGATGCGCGAGGCCTTCTGGTCCCTCACATTGGCTTTGCACAGCGATGCATTGTCAAAACCCGTCAATGCATTGCTGTCCAACAGCAGGCCTTTGGTGAGGTCGTCGAGGATGTCTTTACCCGCCGCCGCTTGCGTTCCTGGCTGGGTCTTCACAATCGTGTTCATGTCGGTCAGATCTCCGTCTGCTTCTTGGGATTACCCAGCAGTTTTTCGCCGAAGTTTTCTTCAGCCCAGCGGATGAGTGTGTTCATCTGAACACTGTCCAGATCGTCCGCCGATGCGGCGAAGTTCAGGCCGTCCAGTACGTCTCGCTTGTTCAACTCTGGCGTGGCCCCGACCAGGCTCGATACCGCCACCTGAGTGGCCATGGTTCCAGATAGCAGCCAGACATGCCCCGGGCGCTGGTGAATCGCTTGCCACAAGGACTTTTTCTCGTCAGCGGTCAGCACGCACTCGCCAGATGCCGTTGTCACACCAGCAGCGATCTGTTTGGAGACGTTGTCTTTCCTGAACAAGGATGCCGATGGGCTCTTGACCGTGACCAACCGCCACGTACGATCAGGCATCGGATGCCCTTGTATGCCCGGGATGTCCTGCATGATCAGGCGGAAATCGATGGTCTGCTCTGGCAAGGTACTTTGGGGCAATGTCGGCATCTTCCAGGACATGCCGCCCGGCCCCACCATCCGCTTCTGCCCCGCCTGCACCAGAATCTTCCCCGGGCACTCCACCGTGAACTGCCCGCCCTCGATGGTGATGCTGGCCCCGCCGGACACGGCCAGGACCACCTTCTTGGCGGCAGCGATGTTGATCACGCCTTGCGCCGTCTTGATCTCCAGCATGTCCTTGGCGGCCACCTGCGCCGGGCCGGCCTGCGCCTGCAGGTCGATCGGGCCTTGCGCGGCCATGAGCGTCAAGCCCTTGCCTGCCGCTTCACCGCCCGGCTGGATCGCACCGGCCAGGATGCCGATGGCCTGCCCCGTCTGGATGCGCGCTTGCCCGCCCACGGCCCAGTGGGTGTCCTGCCCGCTGGCCAGGGTGGTGCCGTCCTGGCTGCTCAGGTGCAGGTCTTGCCCGGCGGTCAAGCCCACGCCGGCCTTGCCGACGATGGCGATGTTGGGGTCGGCCGTGTGGGGCACTTTGTCTGCGCCGCTTCGGGTCAGGCGGTCGGCCGCGTCGGCCAGGGCGTTGGGCAGGCTGGTGCTGCTGACCATGCCGCTCAGGCTCTTGGTCAAGGCGGCAGCAGGCGCAGCTTGATCATCGAGTGCGCTCTGGCCGGCTTGCTGGCTGCCCGCTGCCGTGGCCAGTCCCACCGTCTGGTGGGTGGTGGCCGCCTGGTGGAAGGTCTGACTCAGTTGCTGGGCTTGCTTGGCCAGCGCCATGCCGGGGGCGTTGTCTCCAGCGGGCTCGGCCGTCTGGCCCAGGCCGTTGTGCAGGCCGAAGGTGCTGAGCATCACGCCGCGCGCCGCGCGCAGGCCGCCCCAACCGTCGGTGCGCAGCTCGAAGCCCAGGCCCCGCAAGCTGCCTCGGTGGTTGTCCGCCTGGTGCAGCAAGTGGCCCATCTGCAGCCAGGTCTGGGCCTGGGTGCTATGCAGTTGCATCCGGCCCTGGTTGGGGGTGTCGTCAAACACCATCTGGTTGTAGCCCTGGCCGCCGAACTCCTTGCTCTTGACGCCGCTCAGGGCCGCCGCGTTGTTCTGGCCTTCTGCGCCTTCGGTGGCCACGCCAGGTGCAGCGCCATGCCAGGCCGGGCTATTGCCACCGCTGGCACTGCCCACCAGGTTCATTTGGCCGCTGGGGGTGTGGTCGCTGGATTCAGCAAAGCCGCTGGTGTCGGCTGCGTTCGGCTGGCCACCAGGCGTGCGAAGCACGCCGCCATCACCACGGCCGTTGTACAGGCTGGCGTGCACATACGGCCTATCAATGTCGTTGCTCAGAAAGCCAACCAGTACCTCATGCCCGATGCGCGGGATGAACTGGTGGCCCATACCTGGCCCTGAAAGGCGCTGCATCACACGCACCCAGCAACTGTGGTCGCTGTTGGCGCGTTGTGGCGCGTACGGGTTGGCCTGCCAATGGAACTTGACTTTGACGCGGCCCAGCTTGTCCGTGTAGATCTCGTCAGCACCGTTGGGGCTGGTGCCGCCGTCCGGGCCCACCACAATGGCCGTCTGCATGCCCAACGCTGTCGGGCGCGGCCGTGGCCGCAGGCCTGTGCCGTCCAGCAGGACCGCACGCCAGGGCACGTTGCGCCGCAAGGCCTGGAACTGACAAGCAAAGCCCGTCTGGGCGGCCTGCTGTTTCAGGGCCTGGGTATCGACCGCCTCGCGGTTTTGTCCATCCGGCTGGTCCACCGACAGGCTGAGCGTGGGCAGCTCGGCGTTCCCCAGTGACTTCACGATGGTGTCGCTGAAGTCCTTGGGCAGGTTGTTGACCCCGTAGGCATCCGAGGCAAAGACGAAAAACTCCTTCTCATCCGGCGTCATCCCGAACGCGGCCAGCGGGTCCAGTGTGGATTGCGTGATGGCCATCCAGGTGCCGGCGCGCAAGGTGCGCACAGAGCCTCGACCCAGCCAGGTTTTGTATCGCGCCTCATGGGCCTCCTGCAGGCGCGTGGCGGTGAACTGGGCTTCGTCCTGGTTGCCAAAAAGGTAGTCGCCCGTGGGGTCGTAGCTGCTGAGCCAGCTTTGCAGGCTCATGGCCTCGTCACCAGCCCATTGGTGGTTGGTGGGCACATCGGCCGTGATGGCGCTGTTGGCCACGTAGTCCCAGCCCTGCACCACGGTGGCCGTGGTCCCCAGGCGGCGCACCGCGCCCATGGCCTGGATGCTGTCTTGCACTTCCTGGCTACTTACGAAGAATATCCAAAGTATCTACGCTTTTGGTGGCACCACATCTTGATCGACGTCACACCTTGGCGCAGGGTACTCAGAATGAGAGGGAAAAGTGCGTGCGTACATGAAAAAGCAGGCGATGAGGAGCGTCGTGGGAAGCCAAGCTGCACTAACAAACTCGAACAGCAAGAAGTAGTATTTTTTGTCGACGCCGGTCGCCATCAACAACACCGTAACCAGGAAAGCCAAGACCAGCCCGATACCTGAGCCAGCCATTCGTCGTGTTAACACAAGGGCTACGGCGAAGCTCCGCCGTTGTATTGCAGCACGATTGAAAAGCAAGAAGCACGCAAACGCGAAGAAGGCGATGACCAACCACAAAATAAACTGGCTTTCAGATATAGCGACGAACCCAAAAAGAACTGAATCAAGTAGGTTTCGCATCACTTTTCTCCTCGCCGTATGAGCGCTCGTTTGCTGCGATTGAGGGATTCGATCCCAGAGGTGCAGAGGGCGTTGACGGCTGACCATGCCCCCAGTTCAACGGCATTTCGACCCAAAATCCCTTCACCTCGCTCGTCAACTTGGCAATGGCTGCTTTGACATTGTGCTGTCCTGCTTTGGTCATGAAAAGCGCCTGCAAGTTAGGGCGAGCACTCGCAGAAAAAATCTGCGTTGTCTTGCCATTGCGGTCCTTCGATGGCACCAGATAGGCCTGTCGCCCTTCGGTCAGCGTTTTGAATGCATCTCTTGGCGTGTGGAGAAAGACATCGTTGTACGCGGTGCGATTTGCTGTCGCCAACTTCTGAATGCCTTTGATCGTGTTCGCATCAAGAGGCATGTCAATGTTGATGCCGGGACTTGCCGTCTGCTTTTGCACCCCCGTCGTTGCCTGATCCACCGACAAGCCTAGATGCTTTTTCCATATCCGGGTACGAAGGTCTTTTGCGAACTTACGAGTAATGACGCGAATGCCTTGCCCCACGTCGTGCATGCCCGCTTCGGCATCATCAACGATGACTGCGGCCAACTCCGTGTCGCCGTCGCCATTTAGGCTACGGTCATTGATGTTCGCACTGCCGATGATGGCGACGGCGTCGTCAACTATTAGTAGCTTAGAGTGCACGTAGATCATCTCAGTCACAACCGTGCTGCCGGTATGGCCATAGTTGCGCAAGTTCAGAACGGTCAGATAGTCACGCCACTTGTCCTGTATGCCGTGTAAGGCCAACTGGGCTTGAATGGCTTCATTTGTGTTGGGCTGGGTCTTCAATCCCCATGCCGTTCGGTTCTTTGCGACCAAGGTAGCGTTAATACGATTTATCAGACTGTTGGTTGCCCGCTTGACGCCTTGAAGAGCCCACCACCCTTGAGAGACAGTCCCATCTTCTTCCAGATGGCCTTCCGGGTGTTCGGGCAAGACGAGGTATACGTGGAATGGCCTTTGCGCATAAATTGCTTTGCCAATCGCGTTTGCCAACTCGCCGATTATTGGGTTCTTTGATGGACAGGGCGCGCCCTTCTCGTCAGACCCGCAGTCAGACATGAAGAACTGGTTCTCCATGTAAATGAATGCTTGTGCGGAACGAATGCACTGAATCATCGCATCGCGAATGCTTGTCTGGTGCTGGCTGCTCCAAGACTTTCGGGCGTCCTCAATTACTTGGCGACGTTTTTTGTTTGGCTGCTTCCAGTCATCACACACGTACTTGTGATGCGCGTCCCAGAGCGGCAATTCGTCAATCAGTTGAGCCGAAGATGCAGACCGGCAAATTTGAACTGTTGTAGATCCACTGCCATGTTTGAGTGGATCGACCAACAATTCTGGCGATCCACTTCGCTCGAACCATGAGCTATTCATACTGGGATCAAAAACGTTTGTTCCGGTCCCAGCAAAGCTATTCCAACGCAATACAAAATTAACGAAGACATCGAAGGCTGCAGGCCCATCGATGCTAAGGGCCACGTCTTGCCAAGGCTGACGAGGTTGATAGGTTTCGTCCAGCAGCAGTCCGTTATAGCCCCCCTTGAAGGGAGGTTGAAAACCAGGTCGCCCACCATGTGGTTGAGTTAGACGCTCTTCTGCCGTGCTGAGCTTTCTAACGCATGAGAGTTGCATGTTGTAGCCATCGTTTATCACGTGCAGCGTCCGATTGATGACCACATCGAAGGCATTTGTATCCCATCTGCCATAGGCAAGGTCAAGTCCACCGAGAAAGGCCAAATGACCATCGACAACCACCGACTTTTGATGGTGAGAGAAGAAGACGTTCAGGTCGCGCTGTTTTGCCTTGGCACTTCTGCCGGTGTTCGGGTTCTGCAGCATGACTTGAAGGGACCCCTTCCCCTTGGGCAAGGCATTCAACTTGTCTTGCGTGTTGTCGTCATGTGTGTCCAGAGCTGCAGCAATCGAGTCGTAGCAGAGAATTCGAACATGCACGCCGCGCTGCAACGCATCAGCCAGCAGTTCAGACAGTCGGCCTGGGTGCTTGGGATCACCTCGGTTGTCGAGTTCAACGTCGTAGTCCAACTGCCAGTCGGTGATGAAAATGAACTTTTTCGCCCCACGAATGGCATCAGCGACCGCCTTCATGTAGTCGCGACCCGTTGTGTATGGCGTGCACTCGTTCTGGTAGCGTGGCACGGCAAAAGGTTGGTCCAGGTCGAAGTACTGCCCGCTGATCGTCGTGATGGTTTCAGGCGTCAATTGCGCCGTGAATCTGTCTGCCATTGGCTGCTCCCTGTCTTGCTTTTGCGCTTGCTATTCGTCGCTCAAAGATCGGTCTTTGGCTTGAGTTGCCCCAGGCCGCCTACTTGCGCATCTCGCTTGGCAAGCTCTTCAAGGTACGTTTGCTGGGTCAGGTCCAAATCTCGTCCATCAGGCGCGAAGTTCATTGCATCCAGTTGGCGTTTCGGATTGGGAACATTGTTATCCGTTGTCCATAGGGATGGGCTCAGTGGCATTGCCGTCAAGCCGCTGATCAGCCAAACAAGGCCTGGCCTTTGCCCAACTTTCTGGAAAAGTTTGGTTTGCTGGTCTTGCGTCAATTGCAGCTCGCCGCCAACTCCTGTCGTACCCTCAAACAGAGTTTCATGCCAATGATCGGATGAATAGACGGCGGGATTGATCTGCCCGTCATCGGTAGCTATGGCTGCATCCGCACTCACCACGACCAGCTTCCAGCCTTGTCCGCTGGGCGCAACGCCCCGAGAGCCAGGGAAATCTTGTAGCCTCAAGGCAAACCGAACGGGTTTTGGCTCAAGAGTGGATGTTGGCATCGTAGGCAACGGCAAGCTCATCGTGCCAGGGCCAACCATGGACTTCTGGCTTGCCTGCACAGTGATCTTGCCAGGGCACTCAAAGGTGACGTTGCCGTTCTCGATGATGATGCACGCCCCCCCGGAAACGGAGATGACGATGCGCTTGTAGGCAGCGAGGTTGATCACGCCATTGGCCGTCTTGATCTCTAGCGTGCCCTTGGCCGCGATCTGCGCGGGCCCGGCCTGCGCCTGCAGGTCAATCGGCCCTTGTGCGGCGATGATGGTCAGACCCTTGCCCGCTGCCTCGCTGCCCGGCTGAATGGCGCCAGCCAAGATACCGATGGCCTGGCCAGTGTGCACACGCGCCTGACCACCCACGGCAAAGTGGGTGTCCTGCCCGCTGGCAATCGTTGTGGTGTCGCCGCTGCTCAAGTGCAAGTCTTGCCCGGCGGTCAAGCCAATGCCGGCCTTGCCGACGATGGCGATGTTGGGGTCGGCCATGTGGGGCACCTGGTCCTGTCCCGTGGCGGTGTTCTTGCCACTGGCATCGCTGGCCGCCTGGGGCAGGCTGGCGGTGCTGACCATGCCGCTCAGGCTTTTGGTCAAAGCCGCGGCGGGGGCCAGGGTGTCATCCAGCGCACTTTGTCCGGCGGCCAGGCTGCCGGCCGCGCTGGCCAGCCCCACCGTCTGGTGCGTGGTGGCGGCCTGGTGGAAGGTTTGGGCCAGTTGCTGCACCTGGCGGGCCAGGGCGATGCCAGCGGCGTTGTCGCCCGCCGGGTCGGCGCTCATCCACAGGCCGTTGTTGAGGCCATAGGTGCTGAGCATCACGCCACGGGCGCCGCGCAGGCCACCCCAGGCGTCGGTGCGCAGTTCAAAGCCCGTGCCTCGGAAGCTGCCCCGGTGGTTGTCGGCCTGGTGCAGCAGGTGGCCCATTTGCAGCCAGGTCTGGTCTTGCGTGCTGTGCAGTTGCAGGCGCAGTTGCTGCGGGGTGTCGTCAAAGACCAGTTGGTTGTGGCCCTGGCCACCAAATTCCTTGCTCTTGACGCCGCTGAGCGCGGCCGCGTTGTTCTGGCCTGGTGCGCCCTCGTTGGCGGCTGCCGGTGCACCGCCGTGCCAGGCCGGGCTGTTGCCGCCGCTGCCGGAGGCCACCAGGTTGAGCTGGCTGGCTGGGCGGTGGTCGGTGCTCTCGGCCAGGGCGTGGGTCTCTGGCTCGGCGCTCTGGCCGCCCGGGGTGTGGGGCACACCACTTTGGCCACGGCCGTTGTACAGGCTGGCAATCACCACCGGTCGGTCGATGTCGTTGCCCAGAAAGCCCACCAGCACTTCCTGGCCAATGCGGGGCAGGTGCACGTGGCCCATGCCGCCACCGGCCGATCGCTGCATGACGCGCAGCCAGCAGCTGTGGTCGCTGTTGGCGCGTTGGGGCGCAAACGGGTTGGCCTGCCAGTGGAACTTGACTTTGACGCGGCCCAACTGGTCCGTGTACAGCTCATCCGCCCCCTGGGGCTGGGTGCTGCCGTCGGGGCCGACCACGATGGCGGTCTGGGGGCCCAGGGCGGTGGGGCGGGCCGCGGGCGCAAGGCGGGGCATCGATGCCGAGCCCCTGATCTCCGTCTGTCATCGATCATTGATGCTTGTTGGCTCTGGCTACGATTTCGGCAACGTCAGGGTGACGTCGGCCGACGCTTGACGCTGGCAGCGACTGTCTGCGCCATGGCGAGGAAGGCATCCTTGCCCAAGGGCTCAATACCCTTGGCCTTTGCGTTCTTCGAGTCTTGGATGACGTAGAGCATCAAGTCGGGCGTGTCCTCTTTGGCCTTGGGGTCGCCGCGAGCCACTACCAGATAGCCGTAGTCCACAGCGTCGTTATCTCGCACGATCTTGACGAACGATTCAAGCCCTTTTGAATCGGCCAACTTGATGCGCCTGTAGGGCGTGCTCCAAACACTACGCAGTGATTTTCGATAGGTGTTGTCATATCGGGACCAGAACGAATCCGAGATGCCCTCGGGATCGTAAACCTCTGGGTTGGCCTTGGGATCAATCTCTACCGCAGAGCTGTCTTCCAGCATGATCGTGATATCGGGATGCTCACGCAAGCGGTAGGTCATCGCGATGTGGCGCCGAGGCTGGCCATCGTCACCCACGAACATGTACGGCACACAAACGCCAGGCTTGATCGGAATGCTTCCAATTTGTCGTGAAGCAAGGCCCGCTAGCAGGCCATCTACGACATTCCGCTGATCTTTCCAAGTTGTATCGTAACCAGGCAGGGAAATCCAGAACAGCGTGTCCCCCACAAACAGTGATGCGTTATACGCCGCATTGACGCGGCTTGCCTCACCAACAAACGGCTTCGTGTCTAACTCTTCAAAGACCAAAGCGTTGCCTGCCTTGTCTTTCTTCTTTTTGCGCACTGCGTCCAGTGTTCGAAAAGCAGATTGTCTTGCGCTCATTGCCAGTCGCTCTCGTTCAGCGGCCGACAATGGATGGCTCGCATACAAGCGACCCAAATAGACAAGTGTGGACCAGCCAGCATACTGGCCATCTGCGAATTCAAAGCGGGGCTGATCATTCCCGATGATGTATCCAGCCTCTGCTGTCTTTGCGCTGTTTGCAGCAACCTCCACATCACCCGGGAAGCTCAGTTGAATGCGCCCGACGCAGTCCGACTTCCAGTCGGTAGGCACATCGTTCGCACGACACCCACCAAGGCTGGTCATGATGAACAGTGCGACACAACTCATGAAGCCGGACGCAGCCCCATCGAATAGTCTTGTCATACATCCCTCCGCGCAACGGCTGAATCTTGAGCAGGGTCGCTGCGACCGACTCGCACTACCTGCTCAGTGCTATCGCCAGCCCCTTTGTTTTGTTGATCATTGCCTGCCACCAGTGCAGTGGGGTAGTCAAATTTGATGTTCTCGCCCTCAGTCCAATGGATCGGCAAGGCGGTTATGAACCCCTTGATTTTCTGCAACTGATCAATGCCTGCCGGGTTATGGCTCGGGGCCGCCCAGAACTCTGGCTGAAATGGCAAGGGAGAGGCAACATTCCCAACCTTCCATTTGGTGTGCGGTGCTTTGATATCAGGGTCCCAAGTAGGCAGAATTTTTGCGTGAAAAAATTGCCCCGGGTTCTCCTTGCTTTCGACCCAATTCCTCGGCACGAAGTCAAAAGCCGCCTCATAAGCAGCCGCATTACTCGCCGCTTGCGCCTGAATACGCTTCCAACTGTCCGGGCTCCCGGGGGCTTCAATGGCGCTCTGCAAGCCAGTTGCAGGCCGTACCCTGCCGGTGATACCAAACAGCTTCTGCCACACTTGCATGCGCAATTCATGCGCGAACTTGCGCACCGGCCGCTGGCTGCCCTTGCCATTGATGTCTGCTCGACTGTTCTCGCCGTCCATGACCAACACCGCAATCTCCGAGTCCCGCTCGCCCAACAGGCTGCGGTCATTGATGTTGGCACTGCCAAACAGGGCGTACAGGTCGTCCACGATCATCAACTTGCTGTGAACATACACCTGCTCGGTCACGTAGCGCACGCCCTTGCCTTCGCCAAGCTTTGCCCAGTTACGCAAGTTCAGCAGGGTCACATACTTGAAGCACGCCTCGACTGGAACGCTTTCGTATTCCTTGTTCGTCTCGTCGTCAAGGATATCTGAGTGTTCCCTGCAAATGTGCTGCGCATCATCTTTGTCCATGAGTTCGCGCACCTTGATCGCGCGGCGAATACCATTGAGCAGACTCTTGCTGCCAAAGGCAATGGTCTGCATCGTCCAATACACCTGCACGGCAATGCTGGCCTTGTTCAAAGCGCCTTCTGGATGCACAGGCAGCGTGATGTAGACGTGAAAATTGGGGCGACGCACGTCTAGGATGGCGCGGGTGATACGCTTGATCAGTGCCTCGCAGACCTTATTGGTCGGTGGCTTATGCAAATCTGAGTCGTCAATCGAAACTGTAGGCTTCAAGCCTTTGCGGCCAACCTTGATGCGCCCGTGATCATCTGCGGCCCCCATCAATTTGGCCGTGTTGTTCTGATCCGCACCACCATACGAATTGATGTACTGCGCGGCAGGCGACAACTGCCCCGTATCGCCGCCAATCTGACCAAAACTCGACACAAAGAACTGATTTTCGATGTAAATGAAGTGGCTGGCCTTCTCGATCAGCTGAACCATGGCACGGTGGATGTCATCCTCAGCGCCTTTGGGCTCGTTCACACCGACGCGGGAGCTCAAGGCTTTGTACTCGGCCTTTGCCATGGCCGCTGGTGCGCTGCGCAGCACCTGAATGTGTGCCTTGCCTGGCTGGGCATAGGCCTCTGGGGCGGGTGCAGGCGCCAGCCTGGGGCCACCACTGGCGTTCCATCGGCTCACGAAGTTTCGCAGCAGGTGTGACACTGCGGGCCCGTCAATACGGCTATGGATGTCTTGCCATGGCATGCGAGGTTGCGTTGCCGGATCAAGGGTGAGCAAGTCTGGCGCATTGTTTTCCATGGAAGAGACATGGCCAACCGTGCTGTTAATGCCAACGTTCCATTTTCCTGGCTCCGCATAAGGCATTTGCCAGCCGCCAACCATGACCTTCTGGGTCATTTTCTCGGCTGTCGACTTCCCGCTCTTGGCAAAGCGGTCGTAGCGATCCAAGGCACCACTCATCAGATCTGGGTCAACGAGATGATCACTGTTCACGTTCAGAGCCTTCATCGCCACGACACAACCGTTGTAGCGATTAAGAACCTGTCGACCCGACTTGTCCGCTTGAAGGTCGTAGCTAGCGTCGTCGTACCGACCATAAGCCAAGTCGATGCCGCCGATGAAAGCGATCTTGCGGTCAATGATCACCTGCTTTTGGTGATGGCTGAAGTAGCTGTTGTTGACCGTGGCCATGGACTTGGCAAGCAACACATGCACACGGCCCTTTGCTTTGACCTCGGGGTGGCTGTTGATGCTTTCCAGGACGATTTTGGTTTGATCATCGTAGGTTTGAACCGGGTTGGTGTCGTCCCAAGGCATGACGTAAATTCGGACGCCTCGCTTGGCTATGCGCAGCATCAAGTCATACAAGCGAACACCGGGCGCAAGCAATGCATCCCAGTTGACCTGCCACCCCAGTATGCAGACCTCCGAAGTTGCCGCGTCGCAATCGACAATCAAACGCTCAAAGTAGGCTTGGCCAGTTGTGAGCGGCGTGATCGAGTTGCCTTCAGTGGGCCGAGAATAGACACCGCCATGGCCTACCCACAGGTTGCTCGTAAGCATGGCTAGCGCTGGTGATCCGTCCTTGCCAACAATCTGATTGACTTGAATCCTGGATGTCGCCGTGCTGACCGCCATCAGATTTTCCCCTTGAATTTTTTGTAGATGGCAGAAGATGAATTCGCCTTCAAGTCCATTCGAGCTTGCTTGGCATGGAACTCATCAACATGGGTATCGCCGATCGATTCTTGCTCGTGGGCATAACCCATTGCATCCAAGGCTTGCATCAGCTTTTGCCGATCGGTCCAGTTTTCATCCTCTGGGGTGATAGCCAAGGCTCTGACGTGGCTGTCGTACACCACCCAAAGGTCATTGGGGTGGCGGTTATAAGACTCGTGAAGTGTCTTCTCTTGCGCCGCGTCCAAGGTGATTTTCCCTGCGGCATCGCTGACCCCGGCAAACAAAGTCGTGTTGCTGTGCAGGGCACTGTCACCATCAGGGGCCTTGACGATGCGCCATGCGGTCGATGGCATTTCGATGCCGTGTGGCCCAGGCACATCAGTCAGCCTGAGATCGAATTTGACTGGCCTGTCAACAATGACTGAGCGCGGGAGTGTCGGCATCGTCCAAGACATCGTCCCCGGCCCCACCATCCGCTTCTGCCCCGCCTGCACCAGAATCTTCCCCGGGCACTCCACCGTGAACTGCCCGCCCTCGATGGTGATGCTGGCCCCGCCGGACACGGCCAGGACCACCTTCTTGGCGGCAGCGATGTTGATCACGCCTTGCGCCGTCTTGATCTCCAGCATGTCCTTGGCGGCCACCTGCGCCGGGCCGGCCTGCGCCTGCAGGTCGATCGGGCCTTGCGCGGCCATGAGCGTCAAGCCCTTGCCTGCCGCTTCACCGCCCGGCTGGATCGCACCGGCCAGGATGCCGATGGCCTGCCCCGTCTGGATGCGCGCTTGCCCGCCCACGGCCCAGTGGGTGTCCTGCCCGCTGGCCAGGGTGGTGCCGTCCTGGCTGCTCAGGTGCAGGTCTTGCCCGGCGGTCAAGCCCACGCCGGCCTTGCCGACGATGGCGATGTTGGGGTCGGCCGTGTGGGGCACTTTGTCTGCGCCGCTTCGGGTCAGGCGGTCGGCCGCGTCGGCCAGGGCGTTGGGCAGGCTGGTGCTGCTGACCATGCCGCTCAGGCTCTTGGTCAAGGCGGCAGCAGGCGCAGCTTGATCATCGAGTGCGCTCTGGCCGGCTTGCTGGCTGCCCGCTGCCGTGGCCAGTCCCACCGTCTGGTGGGTGGTGGCCGCCTGGTGGAAGGTCTGACTCAGTTGCTGGGCTTGCTTGGCCAGCGCCATGCCGGGGGCGTTGTCTCCAGCGGGCTCGGCCGTCTGGCCCAGGCCGTTGTGCAGGCCGAAGGTGCTGAGCATCACGCCGCGCGCCGCGCGCAGGCCGCCCCAACCGTCGGTGCGCAGCTCGAAGCCCAGGCCCCGCAAGCTGCCTCGGTGGTTGTCCGCCTGGTGCAGCAAGTGGCCCATCTGCAGCCAGGTCTGGGCCTGGGTGCTATGCAGTTGCATCCGGCCCTGGTTGGGGGTGTCGTCAAACACCATCTGGTTGTAGCCCTGGCCGCCGAACTCCTTGCTCTTGACGCCGCTCAGGGCCGCCGCGTTGTTCTGGCCTTCTGCGCCTTCGGTGGCCACGCCAGGTGCAGCGCCATGCCAGGCCGGGCTATTGCCACCGCTGGCACTGCCCACCAGGTTCATTTGGCCGCTGGGGGTGTGGTCGCTGGATTCAGCAAAGCCGCTGGTGTCGGCTGCGTTCGGCTGGCCACCAGGCGTGCGAAGCACGCCGCCATCACCACGGCCGTTGTACAGGCTGGCGTGCACATACGGCCTATCAATGTCGTTGCTCAGAAAGCCAACCAGTACCTCATGCCCGATGCGCGGGATGAACTGGTGGCCCATACCTGGCCCTGAAAGGCGCTGCATCACACGCACCCAGCAACTGTGGTCGCTGTTGGCGCGTTGTGGCGCGTACGGGTTGGCCTGCCAATGGAACTTGACTTTGACGCGGCCCAGCTTGTCCGTGTAGATCTCGTCAGCACCGTTGGGGCTGGTGCCGCCGTCCGGGCCCACCACAATGGCCGTCTGCATGCCCAACGCTGTCGGGCGCGGCCGTGGCCGCAGGCCTGTGCCGTCCAGCAGGACCGCACGCCAGGGCACGTTGCGCCGCAAGGCCTGGAACTGACAAGCAAAGCCCGTCTGGGCGGCCTGCTGTTTCAGGGCCTGGGTATCGACCGCCTCGCGGTTTTGTCCATCCGGCTGGTCCACCGACAGGCTGAGCGTGGGCAGCTCGGCGTTCCCCAGTGACTTCACGATGGTGTCGCTGAAGTCCTTGGGCAGGTTGTTGACCCCGTAGGCATCCGAGGCAAAGACGAAAAACTCCTTCTCATCCGGCGTCATCCCGAACGCGGCCAGCGGGTCCAGTGTGGATTGCGTGATGGCCATCCAGGTGCCGGCGCGCAAGGTGCGCACAGAGCCTCGACCCAGCCAGGTTTTGTATCGCGCCTCATGGGCCTCCTGCAGGCGCGTGGCGGTGAACTGGGCTTCGTCCTGGTTGCCAAAAAGGTAGTCGCCCGTGGGGTCGTAGCTGCTGAGCCAGCTTTGCAGGCTCATGGCCTCGTCACCAGCCCATTGGTGGTTGGTGGGCACATCGGCCGTGATGGCGCTGTTGGCCACGTAGTCCCAGCCCTGCACCACGGTGGCCGTGGTCCCCAGGCGGCGCACCGCGCCCATGGCCTGGATGCTGTCTTGCACTTCCTGGCTACTTACGAAGAATATCCAAAGTATCTACGCTTTTGGTGGCACCACATCTTGATCGACGTCACACCTTGGCGCAGGGTACTCAGAATGAGAGGGAAAAGTGCGTGCGTACATGAAAAAGCAGGCGATGAGGAGCGTCGTGGGAAGCCAAGCTGCACTAACAAACTCGAACAGCAAGAAGTAGTATTTTTTGTCGACGCCGGTCGCCATCAACAACACCGTAACCAGGAAAGCCAAGACCAGCCCGATACCTGAGCCAGCCATTCGTCGTGTTAACACAAGGGCTACGGCGAAGCTCCGCCGTTGTATTGCAGCACGATTGAAAAGCAAGAAGCACGCAAACGCGAAGAAGGCGATGACCAACCACAAAATAAACTGGCTTTCAGATATAGCGACGAACCCAAAAAGAACTGAATCAAGTAGGTTTCGCATCACTTTTCTCCTCGCCGTATGAGCGCTCGTTTGCTGCGATTGAGGGATTCGATCCCAGAGGTGCAGAGGGCGTTGACGGCTGACCATGCCCCCAGTTCAACGGCATTTCGACCCAAAATCCCTTCACCTCGCTCGTCAACTTGGCAATGGCTGCTTTGACATTGTGCTGTCCTGCTTTGGTCATGAAAAGCGCCTGCAAGTTAGGGCGAGCACTCGCAGAAAAAATCTGCGTTGTCTTGCCATTGCGGTCCTTCGATGGCACCAGATAGGCCTGTCGCCCTTCGGTCAGCGTTTTGAATGCATCTCTTGGCGTGTGGAGAAAGACATCGTTGTACGCGGTGCGATTTGCTGTCGCCAACTTCTGAATGCCTTTGATCGTGTTCGCATCAAGAGGCATGTCAATGTTGATGCCGGGACTTGCCGTCTGCTTTTGCACCCCCGTCGTTGCCTGATCCACCGACAAGCCTAGATGCTTTTTCCATATCCGGGTACGAAGGTCTTTTGCGAACTTACGAGTAATGACGCGAATGCCTTGCCCCACGTCGTGCATGCCCGCTTCGGCATCATCAACGATGACTGCGGCCAACTCCGTGTCGCCGTCGCCATTTAGGCTACGGTCATTGATGTTCGCACTGCCGATGATGGCGACGGCGTCGTCAACTATTAGTAGCTTAGAGTGCACGTAGATCATCTCAGTCACAACCGTGCTGCCGGTATGGCCATAGTTGCGCAAGTTCAGAACGGTCAGATAGTCACGCCACTTGTCCTGTATGCCGTGTAAGGCCAACTGGGCTTGAATGGCTTCATTTGTGTTGGGCTGGGTCTTCAATCCCCATGCCGTTCGGTTCTTTGCGACCAAGGTAGCGTTAATACGATTTATCAGACTGTTGGTTGCCCGCTTGACGCCTTGAAGAGCCCACCACCCTTGAGAGACAGTCCCATCTTCTTCCAGATGGCCTTCCGGGTGTTCGGGCAAGACGAGGTATACGTGGAATGGCCTTTGCGCATAAATTGCTTTGCCAATCGCGTTTGCCAACTCGCCGATTATTGGGTTCTTTGATGGACAGGGCGCGCCCTTCTCGTCAGACCCGCAGTCAGACATGAAGAACTGGTTCTCCATGTAAATGAATGCTTGTGCGGAACGAATGCACTGAATCATCGCATCGCGAATGCTTGTCTGGTGCTGGCTGCTCCAAGACTTTCGGGCGTCCTCAATTACTTGGCGACGTTTTTTGTTTGGCTGCTTCCAGTCATCACACACGTACTTGTGATGCGCGTCCCAGAGCGGCAATTCGTCAATCAGTTGAGCCGAAGATGCAGACCGGCAAATTTGAACTGTTGTAGATCCACTGCCATGTTTGAGTGGATCGACCAACAATTCTGGCGATCCACTTCGCTCGAACCATGAGCTATTCATACTGGGATCAAAAACGTTTGTTCCGGTCCCAGCAAAGCTATTCCAACGCAATACAAAATTAACGAAGACATCGAAGGCTGCAGGCCCATCGATGCTAAGGGCCACGTCTTGCCAAGGCTGACGAGGTTGATAGGTTTCGTCCAGCAGCAGTCCGTTATAGCCCCCCTTGAAGGGAGGTTGAAAACCAGGTCGCCCACCATGTGGTTGAGTTAGACGCTCTTCTGCCGTGCTGAGCTTTCTAACGCATGAGAGTTGCATGTTGTAGCCATCGTTTATCACGTGCAGCGTCCGATTGATGACCACATCGAAGGCATTTGTATCCCATCTGCCATAGGCAAGGTCAAGTCCACCGAGAAAGGCCAAATGACCATCGACAACCACCGACTTTTGATGGTGAGAGAAGAAGACGTTCAGGTCGCGCTGTTTTGCCTTGGCACTTCTGCCGGTGTTCGGGTTCTGCAGCATGACTTGAAGGGACCCCTTCCCCTTGGGCAAGGCATTCAACTTGTCTTGCGTGTTGTCGTCATGTGTGTCCAGAGCTGCAGCAATCGAGTCGTAGCAGAGAATTCGAACATGCACGCCGCGCTGCAACGCATCAGCCAGCAGTTCAGACAGTCGGCCTGGGTGCTTGGGATCACCTCGGTTGTCGAGTTCAACGTCGTAGTCCAACTGCCAGTCGGTGATGAAAATGAACTTTTTCGCCCCACGAATGGCATCAGCGACCGCCTTCATGTAGTCGCGACCCGTTGTGTATGGCGTGCACTCGTTCTGGTAGCGTGGCACGGCAAAAGGTTGGTCCAGGTCGAAGTACTGCCCGCTGATCGTCGTGATGGTTTCAGGCGTCAATTGCGCCGTGAATCTGTCTGCCATTGGCTGCTCCCTGTCTTGCTTTTGCGCTTGCTATTCGTCGCTCAAAGATCGGTCTTTGGCTTGAGTTGCCCCAGGCCGCCTACTTGCGCATCTCGCTTGGCAAGCTCTTCAAGGTACGTTTGCTGGGTCAGGTCCAAATCTCGTCCATCAGGCGCGAAGTTCATTGCATCCAGTTGGCGTTTCGGATTGGGAACATTGTTATCCGTTGTCCATAGGGATGGGCTCAGTGGCATTGCCGTCAAGCCGCTGATCAGCCAAACAAGGCCTGGCCTTTGCCCAACTTTCTGGAAAAGTTTGGTTTGCTGGTCTTGCGTCAATTGCAGCTCGCCGCCAACTCCTGTCGTACCCTCAAACAGAGTTTCATGCCAATGATCGGATGAATAGACGGCGGGATTGATCTGCCCGTCATCGGTAGCTATGGCTGCATCCGCACTCACCACGACCAGCTTCCAGCCTTGTCCGCTGGGCGCAACGCCCCGAGAGCCAGGGAAATCTTGTAGCCTCAAGGCAAACCGAACGGGTTTTGGCTCAAGAGTGGATGTTGGCATCGTAGGCAACGGCAAGCTCATCGTGCCAGGGCCAACCATGGACTTCTGGCTTGCCTGCACAGTGATCTTGCCAGGGCACTCAAAGGTGACGTTGCCGTTCTCGATGATGATGCACGCCCCCCCGGAAACGGAGATGACGATGCGCTTGTAGGCAGCGAGGTTGATCACGCCATTGGCCGTCTTGATCTCTAGCGTGCCCTTGGCCGCGATCTGCGCGGGCCCGGCCTGCGCCTGCAGGTCAATCGGCCCTTGTGCGGCGATGATGGTCAGACCCTTGCCCGCTGCCTCGCTGCCCGGCTGAATGGCGCCAGCCAAGATACCGATGGCCTGGCCAGTGTGCACACGCGCCTGACCACCCACGGCAAAGTGGGTGTCCTGCCCGCTGGCAATCGTTGTGGTGTCGCCGCTGCTCAAGTGCAAGTCTTGCCCGGCGGTCAAGCCAATGCCGGCCTTGCCGACGATGGCGATGTTGGGGTCGGCCATGTGGGGCACCTGGTCCTGTCCCGTGGCGGTGTTCTTGCCACTGGCATCGCTGGCCGCCTGGGGCAGGCTGGCGGTGCTGACCATGCCGCTCAGGCTTTTGGTCAAAGCCGCGGCGGGGGCCAGGGTGTCATCCAGCGCACTTTGTCCGGCGGCCAGGCTGCCGGCCGCGCTGGCCAGCCCCACCGTCTGGTGCGTGGTGGCGGCCTGGTGGAAGGTTTGGGCCAGTTGCTGCACCTGGCGGGCCAGGGCGATGCCAGCGGCGTTGTCGCCCGCCGGGTCGGCGCTCATCCACAGGCCGTTGTTGAGGCCATAGGTGCTGAGCATCACGCCACGGGCGCCGCGCAGGCCACCCCAGGCGTCGGTGCGCAGTTCAAAGCCCGTGCCTCGGAAGCTGCCCCGGTGGTTGTCGGCCTGGTGCAGCAGGTGGCCCATTTGCAGCCAGGTCTGGTCTTGCGTGCTGTGCAGTTGCAGGCGCAGTTGCTGCGGGGTGTCGTCAAAGACCAGTTGGTTGTGGCCCTGGCCACCAAATTCCTTGCTCTTGACGCCGCTGAGCGCGGCCGCGTTGTTCTGGCCTGGTGCGCCCTCGTTGGCGGCTGCCGGTGCACCGCCGTGCCAGGCCGGGCTGTTGCCGCCGCTGCCGGAGGCCACCAGGTTGAGCTGGCTGGCTGGGCGGTGGTCGGTGCTCTCGGCCAGGGCGTGGGTCTCTGGCTCGGCGCTCTGGCCGCCCGGGGTGTGGGGCACACCACTTTGGCCACGGCCGTTGTACAGGCTGGCAATCACCACCGGTCGGTCGATGTCGTTGCCCAGAAAGCCCACCAGCACTTCCTGGCCAATGCGGGGCAGGTGCACGTGGCCCATGCCGCCACCGGCCGATCGCTGCATGACGCGCAGCCAGCAGCTGTGGTCGCTGTTGGCGCGTTGGGGCGCAAACGGGTTGGCCTGCCAGTGGAACTTGACTTTGACGCGGCCCAACTGGTCCGTGTACAGCTCATCCGCCCCCTGGGGCTGGGTGCTGCCGTCGGGGCCGACCACGATGGCGGTCTGGGGGCCCAAGGCGGTGGGCCGGGGCCGGGGGCGCAAGCCCGTCTGGTCCATCAGCACGGCGCGCCAGGGCACGCTGCGGCGAATGGCCTTGAACAGGTTGGCATGGCCGCTGGCCTGGGCTTGTTCGATCAGGCCGTCGGTGTCCTGGTCGATCAGGCTCAGGGTGTCTTGCAGGGCCGTTTGCAGGTCCACGCCCAGGCGCTGGGCGATCTGCTCGTTCAGTTCCTTGGGCAGGTTGTTGATGCCCACGGCGGCCACGGCGGTGACCAGGAACTCGCGGTCGGCTGCGCTTTGGCCCACATCCGCCAGACCGGCCAGGGCATCCAGGGTGGACTGGGTCACGGCCATCCACCGCCCGGGCTGCAAGGTGCGCACGGTGCTGCGGCCCAGCCAGGTCTTGAGGCGGGCCTCTCGGGCCTCTTGCAGGCGGGTGGCGGCAAACTGGGCCTCGGCGCTGTTGCCAAATGTGAAATCACCCGTCGGGTCGTAGCTGGTCAGCCAGCTTTGCAGGCTGCTGGCCTCGGGCCCGCCCCACTGGTGGTGCGTGGGCACGTCGGCCACGATGGCGGCGTTGGCTTTGTAGTCCCAGCCTTGCACCACGGTGGCGGTGCTGCCCAGCTGGCGCACCGAGCCCAGAGCCTGGATGGCGTCGGTCTGCTCCTGGCTGCTGCTGCGATGGAACCGGATGCCCCGGCCGGACTCGCTGGTGAGGTCTTGCGGCTGGCTGGCGCTGCGGGCAAAGAACACCAGGCGGTGGCCGCCGGGGGCCTCGTCGTGTTCTTCCACGCGCCAGCACAGGCCTTCTTCGGCCAGCAGGCGCTGCACAAAGGCCAGGTCGGTTTCTCGGTACTGGTTGCAGTAGGCGCGCTGGCCACCGTTGCGGGCAAACAAACCTTGGGCCACGTAGGCGGGCACGTCGTCGTCCCAGCGCCAGGCGGCAATGCCGGCGTGGTCGGCAAAGACGTCTTCCACAATGTCGATGACGCTTTTGTTCTGCCAGGTGCGGCTGCACAAGGTGTGGTCCAGCAACGCCACCCAGGGGCGCACGATCAGGGTCTTGCGGGCAAAGCCGCCGTCAGACTCCTGGGAGATGGCCTCGGTGACATAACCGCTGCGGCGTGCCTCGCTGCCATCGGCCAGGCGGGTGACCAGGGTGATGGGCCGGGCGTACAGCTGCTTGAGCGGCACGTGCACGTCCAGCGTCAGGCAATGCAGGTACAGGGTGAAGGGCTCGGAGACCTCGTCGACCAGCACCCAGCTCTCAAGCAGCAGTTGCGCGGCCAGCTCGGACGACTGGGCCGGCGCGGCCAGGGTGTACAGCCGGGTGTCCGTGTGCCAGGCCTTGATGGCCGACAGCAAGCTGGGCTGGAGCGCACGCCAGCTCGGTGCACTCAGTGGGGTGCTCATTCAATCCCTGTGTCGATTTTGTGTGTATCGCGGGATTTTAGGAGGGGCCTCGCGCCCGGGTAACGCCCCTGATGGGTGGAGGTGCAACAGAACGTAGCTGGCCTCAGACCCCGGTCTGATCCACCCGAAGACCCCGCTCACGCTCGATGACCTGGCTGATGGCCAGCTCTGGCACCCCCAGCGAGTGCAGCACAGCCGCCGACAGTTGCAGACCGGTCTCCAGCGTTTCGGGGATCACCTGGTTGGCGCCCAGCCGGCGCAGCTCCTGGGCGTGTTTTTCATCGCGGGAGCGGGCCACGATGGGGAGTTCGGGGCAGGCCTCGCGGATGCCTTTGACCGCGTGCAAGGTCGATGCCGGGTGGTCCATGGTGATGACCACCACCGAGGCGCGATCGACATGCAGTTTGTGCAGCAACTCCGGGCGCGCGGCATTGCCGTAAAACACCGGCTCACCACGAGCCCGCCACTGAGCCACCACGTTGGCGTCCTGCTCCAGGGCGATGAAGGGCACGCCCTGCCCGCGCAGCACATCGGCCGTGAGCTGGCCCACGCGGCCAAAGCCGGCCAGCACGACGTGGCCGCTCAGGTACTCCGGCAGGTCACTTTTCAAGGCCTGCGTCGGCGGGGTGAGCCGCGCGTCCAGGCGGTCGCCCAGCAAGGTGCCCCAGCGCGCGAGGATGGGGGTGATCATCAGGCTCAGGCCCACCACCAGCAGGATGAACTGCGCGACGGGGGACGTCATCAGACCCGCCATGGCGGCGTAACCCACCACGATGAAGGCAAATTCACCGCCTTGACCCAGCAGCAGCCCGCCTTCGAGCGAGCGCCCCCAGGACAGGCCGCTCCAGCGGAACAACAGCCCCACCACCAGCGCCTTGATGGCGATCAGGCCGATCACGGACAGCGGCACCCACAGGGGGTCGCGGGCCACGGCTCGCAGGTCCAGCCCCATGCCGACCGACATGAAGAACAGGCCCATCAGCAGGCCCTTGAAGGGCTCGATGGTGACTTCCACCTCGTGGCGGTATTCGGTCTCGGCCAGCAGCAGGCCCGCCAGCAGGGCCCCCAGCGCCATCGACAACCCGGCCGCTTCGGTGAGGCCGGCGATGCCCATGGTCGTCAAGAGAGTCAGGGCCACAAAGACCTCGGGCTGATGGCGGCTGGCAAACGCCCGGAACACCGGTTGGATCAGGCGGCGGCCCACCACAAAGATCAGCAACACGGCCCCCACCGACTTGAGCACGGTCAGGCCCAGGATGGACCCGATGTGGTCACCCGAACCGGAGCCCAGCAGGTCGATCAGGATCAACAAGGGGACCACGGCCAGGTCCTGCAACATCAGCACCGAAAAAACCGCCTGCCCCATGGGCGTGGCCAGCGCCTGACGCTGGGCCAGCAGTTGCACCACCACGGCCGTGGACGACAGGGCCAGCACCATGCCCAGCACCAGTGCCGGCTGCCAGGCGTTGCCAAAGGCCAAGGCCAGCCCCCCGATGGCTGCGGCGCTGAGCACCACCTGCGCCCCACCCGTGGCAAACACCCATCGGCGCAAGGCCTACAGGCGTTGGGTAGACAGCTCCAGCCCGATCATGAACATCAGAAAGAGCACGCCCAGCTCGGCCAGTTGGGACACGCCCGAGGCGTTGCTGAAGGTGACCGTGGCCAGCCAGGGCCATTGCGTGGCCCATTGACCCAGGCCGTGAGGGCCCACCAGCACACCCACCACCAGAAAGCCCAGCACCTGGTTGATGCGCAGGCGCTGCAGCAGCGGGATCAGCACCCCGGCAAAGACCAGAAACACCAGGGCCTCTCGCAAGAAGGGGAGTCCGTGCTGCTCGGTCAAAGGCGGGTCCTTGTCTGTTCAGGGGTGACGATGGTGCAAGCGACAAGCATAGCCGCAGGTCTCCCGACCGGCGCGTCACTGCGCGCCCGGGTTTACGATCAGGCGATGCGCAACGCCTCCGACCCGACGCCCCCTTGGCCTCGACCACCGCATTTGTCCACCGCGGCCCAGGCCGCCGAGCACCTGCGCGTGGACCTGAACCAGGGCCTGGCCCTGGACGAGGTGGAGACCCGTCGGGCACAGCATGGACTGAACCGCCTGGCCGATGCGCAGCCCCGCACCTGGGCGTCTCGGCTGCTGAGCCCGTTCAAGGATTTCATGATCCTGGTGTTGCTGGCCGCCGCCGGCCTGTCGGGGTGGATGGGCGACCTGACCGACACGGTGATCATTGTGGTGATCGTGGTGCTCAATGCCGCCATCTCGATCACGCAGGAATGGCAGGCCGACCAGGCCATGGCCGCCCTCAAACGCATGGTGAGCCCGCAGGCCCGCGTGCGCCGCGGGGGGCACGAGGCGCACGTGGACACGGCCCACCTGGTGCCCGGTGATGTGGTGCTGCTGGAAGCGGGCAATCAGGTCCCGGCCGATCTGCGGCTGCACCAGGTGGCCCAGTTGCGGGTGGACGAATCCGCCTTGACGGGCGAATCCCTGACCGTTGAAAAACACCCCCGCCACCTGCCGGAGGGTGACCACGCCCTGGGCGATCAGGCCAACATGGCCTTCAAGGGCACCTTGGTGACCCATGGCCGGGCCGAGGGCCTGGTCGTGGCCACCGGGCCCCACACACAACTCGGTCAGGTGGCCCGCCTGCTGCAGGACACCGACGACCGAACCACCCCGCTGCAGCGCCGGCTGGCCGCCTTTGGCAAACGGCTGTCGCTGGTGGTGCTGGCCATCTGCGCCATCGTGTTCACCCTGGGCGTGCTGCGGGGCGAGGCCCCGGTGCTGATGGTGTTGACCGCGCTGAGCCTGGCCGTGGCCGCCATCCCGGAGGCATTGCCGGCCGTGGTCACGGTGTTGCTGGCCCTGGGCGCGCGGCGCCTGGTGGCGGTCAACGCGCTGGTGCGGCGCCTGCCTTCGGTCGAGACCTTGGGCTCGGTCACCGTGATCTGTTCGGACAAGACCGGCACGCTCACGCTGAACCGCATGCAGGTGCAATCGCACGACACGCTGGGCGGCCCGTTGGCGCCCCTGCAGACGGCCTGCTTGCTGTGCAACGATGCGCAGCGCATGGAGGATGGCACCTGGGTGGGCGACCCCACCGAGACGGCCCTGGCCGACTGGGCCTGGCAGGCGGGGCTGGATCCCCAGGTCATGAACGAGCGCCTGCCCCGGCAGCGCGAATGGCCGTTTGACTCGGACCGCAAGCGCATGAGCACCCTGCATGGGCGCGGCGATGGCTGGATCGCCTTCACCAAGGGTGCGCCCGAGAGCGTGCTGCCACGCTGCACGCTTCAATGGGGCGCCCAAGGTCCCGTGCCCCTGGACGCCACCCAAGTACTGGCGCTGGCCCAGGGCCTGGCCGCCCAAGGCATGCGCGTGATGGCCGTGGCCCAGCAGGAGGGGCATGGGGCTCACCCCGACCTGGGCGCCGATGCGTTCGAGCAAGGACTCACGCTGCTGGGGCTGGTCGCACTGATCGATCCACCCCGCCCGGAGGCGGCTGCGGCCGTGGCCGAATGTCTGGCGGCAGGCATCCGGCCCGTCATGATCACCGGCGACCACCCGGCCACAGCGCTGGCCATTGCGCAGCAACTGGGCATCACGCCGCCGGGCATGGACGCGACCCGGGCCGTGATCACCGGC
>DAORJC010000009.1:0-39139 GCA_035438885.1 Aquabacterium sp.
GGCGCTCCCTTGCCGTTGTCATTGTCCAGCGACGTGAGGTCGCTGTGCGTGGCCCGCACGCGGATGTGCACCTCGCTGGCCTGGGCATGGCGGGCCACGTTGCTCAGCATCTCCTGAAAGATGCGGAACACCGCGGTGGCAAAGTTGCCCTGCGGCGCAGGCAGGCCGGGCGCCACGTCCATGGACCACTGGCAGCGCAGCTCGCTGCTGTCGATGAAATCCTGCGCCTGCCATTCGAGCGTGGCCCACAGGCCCTGGTGGTCAAGGATGGAGGGTCGCAGGTCGGTGATGATGCGACCGACGTTGTCGACCGCGTTGTCGATCAGGCCCCGCATGTCATGGCATTTGCAGCGCAGCGTGGGCTGGTCGATGAGGCGTTTTTCAAGCCAGCTGACGTCCATCTTCAGGCCCACCAGCAAGCTGCCGAGCTCATCGTGGATCTCCCGAGCAATGCGGGTGCGCTCACCTTCGCGCACATGTTCGATGTGCGCCTGCAGGTCCCGCAACTGTGTCAAGGCCTGTGACAGCGCCTGCGTGCGTTCGTTGACGCGCTGCTCGAGTTGCTCGTGGGCATGGCGCAGCAGGCTTTCCTGGCGTTTGCGGTCGCTGATGTCGACGAAGGTGACCACCGCGCCCAGCACCTCGCCACCCTCCAGGATGGGGTAGGAGGTGTACTCGACCGCGAAGGGGTGGCCATCGCGCCGCCACAGCACCTCGCTGTCGATGCGGCAGGGCACGCCCGCCCGAAAGGCATGGAAGATCGGGCAGTGGTCCACCGGGTAATGGGCACCATCGGCGTGCGTGTGGTGCGTCAACTCGTGCATGTTGCAACCGAGGACTTCATCGGGCTCATAGCCCAGCATGCGCGCCGCCGCCGGGTTGATGAAGGTGCAACGGCCTTCGATGTCGACGCCGTAGATGCCCTCGCCGGTGGAGTCCAGCAGCAGGCTGAGCCTGTCGTGCCAGACATGGCGGGCGCGTGCCGAGGCTTGGCTGGACGTGGGTGTGAACATGGTGCATGGTCCGATGCAAGCCCCATGCCACCTGCATGGGGCGCATCGCCACGCGCCAGAAGGGCGCCCGTGCGCCCATTCAGTGTCGGCCTCAGGCCATCGTGAAATGATCGTTGTTGATCTGCATGATCGACTGGCTGGTGGCCATCATGGAGCTGAAATGGCCATCGGCGCGGGGCAGCATGCGGTCGAAGTAGAACTCGGCCGTCTGGATCTTGGCCTTGTAGAACTCCGGTGTTTCCTTGCCATCGCCCTTGGCCAGCTTTTGCGAAGCGACCACGGCCTGCTGCATCCAGAAGTAAGCCATCATCACGAAGCCGGCATACATCAGGAAGTCATAGCAGGAGCTGCTGACGGTGTCGCGGTCCTTGGCGGCGCGCAGCATGATGCGCAGCGTGCCCCACTTCCATTGCAGCGAGCGCTTGATCAGGGCGCGGGCCATGGTGCCGATGGGGCCACCATCCAGCGCGTGGGCCTTGGCAAAGCCGATCATCTCGTTGGTGAATTCCTTGATGCACTTGCCGCGGGTCTGCAGCAGCACCTTGCGGCCCAGCAGGTCCAGGGCCTGGATGCCGGTGGTGCCTTCGTACAGCGTGGAGATGCGCGCATCGCGGGCGATCTGCTCCATGCCGTGTTCCTTGATGTAGCCGTGGCCACCAAAGACCTGCATGCCCAGGTTGGCCGCCTCCAGGCCCATCTCGGTCAGGAAACCCTTGAGGATGGGGGTGTAGAAGCCCAGGCGGTTGTCGTAGTCGTCGTACTTGGCCTGGTTGCCTTCCAGGATGCCGTTGACCATGTTGTCGGCCAGCTTGGCGGCGTGGTAGATCATGGCGCGGCCGCCTTCGGCCACACACTTCTGGGTCAGCAGCATGCGGCGCACGTCCGCGTGCCAGATCAGGGCGTCGGCGGTGAACTCGGCATCCTTCTTGCCCGAGAGGGCGCGCATGGAGCGACGCTCCAGGGCATAGGGCAGCGCGCCCTGGTAGGACAGCTCTGCGTGGGCCACGCCCTGCACGGCGGTGCCGATGCGGGCGGTGTTCATGAAGGTGAACATGGCTTCCAGGCCCTTGTTGGGCTCGGCAATCATGTAGCCGATGGCTCCGTCAAAGTTCAGCACGGCGGTGGCCGAGGCGCGGATGCCCATCTTGTGTTCGATCGAGCCACACACCACGGGGTTGCGCGCGCCCACGGAGCCGTCGGCATTGACCAGGAACTTGGGCACGATGAACAGCGAGATGCCGCGGGTGCCCTTGGGGGCATCGGGCAGGCGGGCCAGCACGATGTGGATGATGTTTTCGGCCAGGTCGTGTTCACCGGCCGAGATGAAGATCTTGGTGCCGGTGAGCTTGTAGGTGCCGTCGCCCACGGGTTCGGCCTTGGTCTTGACCTGACCCAGGTCGGTGCCGCACTGGGGTTCGGTCAGGCACATGGTGCCGGTCCATTCGCCCGAGACCAGCTTGGGCAGGTAGGTGCTCTTTTGCTTGTCGTCACCGTACTGCATCACGGTGTTCATGCAGCCCAGGCTCAGGCCGGGGTACATGGTGAACGACCAGTTGGCCGTGCCCATCATCTCGGACTTCATCAGGTTCAGCGACATGGGCAGGCCCTGCCCGCCGTATTCGGGGGGGTGAGACAAACCTTGCCAGCCACCGGCCACGTACTCGGCGTAGGCTTCCTTGAAGCCCTTGGGCGTGGTGACGTTGCCGTTCTCGAAGTGACAGCCTTCCAGGTCACCCGAGTGGTTGATGGGCGAGAGGATCTCTTCGCAGAACGTGGCGCAGCCTTCCAGGATGGCGTCGACCATGTCAGGGGTGGCTTCGCCGCCGTTGGACAGTTGGGCGAAGTGCCCGGGGTAGTCGAACACTTCGTTCAGCAGGAACTTGACGTCACGCAAAGGGGCTTTGTACTGCGGCATAGGTCACCTCGTTCTTTTGCAGCGCGCCAGGGGCGCCGCCATCGTCATGTCGTCCGGTCACCCACCGGCGGGTTTGGGTTTCGAACGAACGTTCTTTTCAAACGATCGTTCGAATTGGTCGCATTTATACCCCAACTGATCGCTGTGTGCGCAAGATTTCTGTTGAAAGGTGGCGAGATTGAGGGGCGGAGGGTCGATGCCGCCGGCCTGAAAGGGGCGTGTCAGTCGTTTGCCCAAGGCCTGTGCAGCCCCCGGGATCAGGGGGCGGTCTTTCCCGCGCGAAGGGTAAGCCCCCAAGGCAATGGGGGGCAGGTTGAGTCACATTCTCTGGATCTCATTTGACGATGACCGAGGAGACTCCATGACAACAAGACGCACATCGGCGACGCTGAAGGTCGCTCTGGCACTGGCGGCCTTCACCGCCTCTGGCACCGCCCTGGCGCAGACCTATTACAAGTGGCAGACCGTCGAGATGCCGTCGGCCTCCGGCGCACGCTGCGGCAACGGCTCGCCCTACCGCATCTTTGTGAACCGCACGCCCCTGACGAGCAAGACCGTGGTCATGTTCGAAGGCGGCGGCGCTTGCTGGGCCAAGGGCAGTTGCTCGGGCGAAGGCGGCCTGCTCGGCGCGTCCAATCCCGATGGCGTGCCGGCCAACTACGTGACCTCGCTGTCGATGGCGGCCTATGGCCTGATCACGCCCTTCACGTCGCGGATCAACCCGTTTGCCAGCATCCAGACCCAGAGCTGGAACATCATCTACGTGCCCTACTGCACGGGCGACGTGCACACCGGCAACCGCAGCGCGGTCTACCCGGATGCCGATCCGACCCAGCCGGCGCTGACCTACCAGCACCGGGGCGCCGCCAACGCAGCCGCACTGGCCGCCTGGATGGGCAAGAACATGCCCAGGCCTGATCACCTGCTGGTCACGGGCTTCTCGGCCGGTGGCGCGGGTGCCACGGCCAACTACGCGGTGCTGCGTGAAGCGGTTCAGCCCAAGCTGTCGTCCATGCTGGCGGACTCCGGTCCTCTGATGCAGGCGCCTCGTGGTTCGGGGGCGGCGTCGCTGCCCCTGCACGAGAAGATCCGCGTGGCCTGGGGCCTGGACGGCCCCGATGGCCTGGTGACCAAGATGCTGGCCAAGTACCCTGGCAAGGGCGACGCCAACAACCTCGGCTCCATGTCGCTGGCGCTGGCCAAGGCCTTCCCGCAGGACCGCCTGGGCTTTGCGGTGTTCCAGCAGGACCAGATCTACTCTGACTTCTCTTACCGTGACTTCTACCCTGACGTGGCGGCCGCGACGACGGATGAAGCCCGCAAGCCCTTGTTGCTGTCGCGCTGGCAGCCTGAGGTCAAGGCCTGGACCCAAGCCATGACGCCGTTTGCCAACGTGGGCTTTTATGTGCCCTACGAGCGCAACCTGATCAAGTCGCATTGCCTGACCATCCTGGGTTTTGGCGGCACGGGCATCAAGGAAGCCAACCTGCGCACCGTCGAGTCCTTCCTGGACAACATGATCAGCCGCACGGCCCCCGTGATCAAGGCGTACGCGACCGCACCCCAGGCGCAAGATGCTGGTGGTGGTGGCGCCTTGTGGGATTCGATCGTCAAGCTGTTCACCGGCGCGTGAGCGTTCCCGGCAGGGCGTGAGCCTTGCCGAGGTCTGCCTGTTTCAGAAAGCGGCCCTTCGGGGTCGCTTTTTTGTTGGCACATGCATTGCTTGTATACCAGTGTGTACATCACTGAGCGCACCCCATCGGTGCAAGGAGCAAAGCATGGCAATGGCGCAATGGAATCGTCGGACGTGGATCAAGGGTGTCGGGGCTTCGGGCGCGACGCTCGCCCTGGGTGGCTTGTCGGAGCTGGCCCTGGCCCAGAAAAACCTGACGATCGGCATGATCTACGTGGGCCCCAAGGACGACTTTGGCTACAACCAGTCGCACTACGAGGCGGCATCCGAGATCAGGAAGATGCCCGGCATCAAGATGGTCGGTGAAGAAAACGTGCCCGAGACGCAGTCGGTCCAGAAGGCCATGCAGGGCATGATCTCCCAGGATGGTGCGACCCTGTTGTTCCCCACGTCGTTCGGGTACTTCAACCCCCACATCCTGGAAGTGGCCAAGAAAAACCCGGACGTGCGTTTTGCGCACTGCGGCGGCATGTGGGACGCCAGCAAGCACCCCAAGAGCGTTTCCAGCTTCTTTGGCTACATCGATGAGTGCCAGTACCTCAACGGCGTGATCGCCGGGCACATGACCAAGTCCAAGAAGATTGGCTTCATCGCGGCCAAGCCCATTCCGCAGGTGCTGCGCAACATCAATGCGTTCACGCTGGGTGCACGTTCGGTCAAGCCCGACATCACCTGCTCGGTGATCTTCACGGGGGACTGGTCCATGCCGGTCAAGGAGGCCGAGGCCACCAACAGCCTGGCCGACCAGGGGGTGGATGTGTTCACCATGCACGTGGACGGCCCCAAGGTCATCGTCGAGACGGCTGCCAAGCGCGGCAAGTTCGTGTGCGGCTATCACGCCAGCCAGGCCAAGCTGGCCCCCAACGCCTACCTGACCGGGGCCGAGTGGAACTGGGTCACGCCCTACAAGCAGATCGTGGACGCAGCGCGCACCGGCAAGCCGCACCCCAACTTCCTGCGGGGCGGGCTCAAGGAAGGGTTTGTCAAGACCTCGCCTTACGGCGCCATGGTGTCCGAGGGTGCACGCAAGAATGCCGATGCCATCAAGGCGGCCATGCTCAAGGACGAGTTCGAGATCTTCAAGGGCGAGATCAAGGACAACACCGGCAAGGTGGTGATTGCCAAGGGCGCGACGATCAAGCAGATCGACCCGGTGCTGGAAGGCATGAACTACCTGGTCGAAGGCGTGATCGGCAAGGTCTGAGGAGTCCCTCATGAGCAGTTCCTCGGTCTCCACACCGTCTTCATGGGGCCCCGCCGTCGAGGCGGTGGTCTTGCCCATCCTGGCCCTGGCGGCCGCCGTGCTGCTGTTCGGTGGCTTTGTCTGGCTCGGTGGCGTCTCGCCGGTGGAGACCTGGGTGCTGCTGTTCAAGGGGGCATTCGGGGATGCGTTTTCCTGGCAGAACACCCTGCAACGCGCCGCGCCCCTGATGCTGACCGCCTTGTGCGTGGCCATCCCGCAGCGGGCGGGCCTGATGGTCATCGGCGGGGAGGGGGCCCTGGTGCTGGGAGGGCTGGGTTGCGCCGCCTTGCCTTACCTGATGACACCGCCGACGGGCGTCATGGGCACCGTGCTGGTCCTGCTCAGTGGGGCGCTCGCCGGTGCCCTCTGGATGGCCGTGGTGGGGGCCTTGCGCCAGTTCCGCGGTGTGAACGAGACCATCAGTTCCTTGTTGATGGGTTACCTGGCGGTGGCCTTGTTCAAGCATTTTGTGGAAGGCCCCATGCGGGATCCTGCCAGCCTGAACAAGCCGTCCACCCTGCCGCTGCGAGAGGACGTGCTGATGGGCATGATCCCTGGCTACGAGGTGCACTGGGGCCTGCTCTGGGGCGTGTTGGCGTGCCTGGTGGCCGGGCTCTGGCTGCACGGCACCACGCATGGCTTTGCCACACAGGTGGTGGGGGGCAATGCCCGGGCGGCCCGCCTGGTGGGCCTGCCGGTGCCTTCGCTGGTGATCACGGCGTGCGCGCTGGGGGGGGCTGCGGCCGGTCTGGCCGGTGCCATCGAGGTGGCGGCCGTTCACACCACGGCCAATGCCTCCCTGATTGCGGGGTTGGGCTACACGGGCATCCTGGTGTCGTTTGTGGCCCGCCACAACCCCTGGGCCATCGTGCCAGTCGCGGTGCTCTTTGGTGGCTTTGGTGCGGCGGGCTCCTTGTTGCAGCGCCGCCTGGATCTGCCCGACGCCTCCGTGCTGGTGCTGCAGGGCTTTGCCTTCGTGATGATCCTGGCCAGTGAGGCCTTGCGGGGTCGCCTGGGCGAGTTGCTGACCCGGCCCGTGCCTGGCGCGATCCAACGACAAGAGGTGGTGTCATGACGCTGGACCTGTGGTTCGATGTGGTGCTGGCCGTCCTGGGTGGTGCCATCCGTGTCGGCTCCCCGTTTCTGTTTGTCAGCCTGGGCGAGTGCCTGACTGAAAAATCCGGTCGCATCAACCTGGGCCTGGAGGGGGTGTTGGTGCTGTCGGCCATGGCCGGCTTTGGTGGCAGTTACCTGACGGGATCAGCCTGGGCCGGTGTCCTGATCGCTGGCGGCTCGGGCGCCTTGCTGGCCCTGCTGCATGGCCTGCTGTGCTCTCTGGGCCGTGTCAACGACATTGCCACCGGCATCGCGTTGATGCTGCTGGGGTCGGGGCTGGCCTTCTATCTGGGCAAGGCTTTGATCCAGCCGCAGGCGGCGCAGATCCCGGCCATTGACCTGGGCATGTGGAGTGACTCGGCGCAGGTCCAGGCGGCCTTGCGCATCAATGCCCTGTTCCCCATTGGCGTGCTGTTGGCCGTGCTCATGGCCTGGGCCTTTGCCAACACGCGTTGGGGCCTGATCGTGCGCATGGCCGGTGACAGCAGCGATGCGGCCAGGGCCCTGGGTTACTCGGTCAACACCGTGCGCGTGCTGGCCACTGCGGTGGGTGGTTTCATCGCCGGCCTGGGCGGCGCTTCGCTGTCGCTGCATTACCCCGGCAGCTGGAACGAGGGCCTGTCCAGCGGCCAGGGCCTGATCGCCGTGGCCTTGGTGATCTTTGCCCGCTGGCGGCCCATGGCCTGTCTGGGGGCGGCCTTGCTGTTTGGCGGCGCTGGTGCGCTGGGTCCGGCCTTGCAATCGGTGGGCATCAGCGCGGGCTACCACCTCTTCAATGCCATGCCGTATGCGCTGACCTTGCTGATCCTGGTGTGGACCTGCAGCCCGCGTCAGGCCCTGCAGGGCGCGCCGATGGAGCTGAATGTCTCTCGTTGATCAAGGAGTTGTCATGAGTGGGTTGGCCGGTTTGAACAAATCACCCTCGGGCCTGGTGGTGGGCCTGGTGCAGTTGCAGTTGCCGGTGGTGGAGACGCCCGCGCAACTGGCGGGGCAGACGCAGCGCATCGTCGACATGGTGGGCAAGGCCCGTCGCAGCTATCCGGGCATGGACCTGGTGGTGTTTCCGGAGTACGCCCTGCACGGCCTGTCCATGAGCACGCAAGACGAGTTGATGGTCACGCTCGATGGACCGGAAGTGGCGGCCTTCAAGGCGGCCTGCATCACGCACCGCATCTGGGGTTGCTTCTCGATCATGGAGAAGAACCCGGGCGGCAACCCGTACAACACGGGGCTGATCTTTGATGACCAGGGCGCACTGCGCCTGTACTACCGCAAGCTCCACCCCTGGGTGCCGGTGGAGCCCTGGGAGCCAGGCAACATGGGCATCCCGGTCATTGATGGCCCCAAGGGCGTCAAGCTGGCGCTGATCATCTGCCACGACGGCATGTTCCCCGAGATGGCGCGCGAGTGCGCCTACAAGGGCGCCGAGCTGATGATCCGCACGGCGGGCTACACGGCGCCCATCCGGCATGCCTGGCAGGTCACCAACCAGGCCAATGCGTTTCAGAACCTCATGGTCACGGCCAATGTCTGCCTGTGCGGCAGCGATGGCACGTTCGACTCGATGGGCGAGGCCATGGTGTGCAACTTCGATGGCACCGTGATGGCGCAGGGCGGCGGTCGCCCTGACGAGATCGTGTGCGCCGAGGTGCGCCCCGATCTGATCCGCGAGGCCCGCCTCCACTGGGGGGGCGAGAACAACATCTACCAGCTGTACCACCGAGGCTACGTGGCCGTGAAGGGCGGGGCGCAGGACTGCCCCTACACCTTCATGCAGGACATGGTCGCTGGCCAGTTCAAGCTGCCTTGGTCGTCCGAGGTGGTGCACACCGATGGGCAATCCTGTGGTTTTGCACCACCCACCCGCACCTACGTGGGCCCCGAGACCAACTTGCTGGACACGCCTGATCAACGCACGCTTTTTGCCGTGCCATCCCCCGACGCCCCCAAGGAGGCCGCATGAGCACTTATGTCGACGCCCAGCCCTACGCCTGGCCCTACAACGGCGACCTGCGACCGTCCAACACGGCCCTGGTCATCATCGACATGCAGACCGATTTTTGCGGGGTGGGTGGCTATGTCGACAAGATGGGTTACGACCTGTCCTTGACCCGTGCGCCCATCGAGCCGATCAAGGCCTTGCTGGCGCAGGCCCGACGTGTGGGCATGCTGGTGATCCACACCCGAGAAGGCCACCGCCCGGATCTGAGCGACCTGCCGGCCAACAAGCGCTGGCGCTCGCGTCAGATCGGCACCGAGGGTGTGGGCATTGGCGACATGGGGCCGTGTGGTCGCATCCTGGTGCGCGGCGAACCGGGCTGGGACATCATCCCCGAGCTCTACCCCATCGAGGGCGAGCCCATCATCGACAAGCCCGGCAAGGGCTCGTTCTGCGCCACGGACCTGGAGTTGATCCTGCACACGCGCGGCATCCAGAACCTGATCCTCACCGGCATCACCACCGATGTGTGTGTGCACACCACCATGCGTGAGGCCAATGACCGAGGCTTCGAGTGCGTGATGTTGACCGACTGCACCGGTGCAACCGATCCGGCCAACCACGCGGCAGCTTTCTCGATGATCAAGATGCAGGGCGGGGTGTTTGGCGCTGTGGCCGACTCGCTGAGCGTCATCAAGGCGCTGAATTCGCTCTGAGTGCCTCTTGGTCATGAGCGCTGTCGTTTGATCCTCACCCCCTTCAGGTAGCCACGCATGACTGCACCGCTCGATCCCGTCCCGCCCAAGACCGGCGCCCTCTCCCTGTCGACCTACCAGTTGACCAAACGCTTTGGCAGCTTCACGGCGCTGGACGCCGTGTCCATCGAGGTTCGACCTGGCACGGTCCACGCCCTGCTGGGCGAGAACGGTGCGGGCAAGAGCACGCTGGTCAAGGCTGTGGTGGGGTACCACCAGCCCGAAGAAGGCGCCATCCTGATCGATGGTCGTGAGCAGGACATCAGCTCGCCGGTGGTGGCCCGCCACCTGGGCATCGGCATGGTCTACCAGCACTTCACCGTGGTGCCCGGCATGACCGTGGCCGAGAACCTCCTGCTGGCCAAGGGCGAGCTGCCGGCCATCGTGCCCTGGCACCGCGTCAGGGCCGAACTCACCGAGTTCCTGGCGACCACCCCGTTCAAGTTGGACCTCGATGCGCGCCCCATGGACCTGTCCGCCGGCGAGAAGCAAAAGCTCGAGATCCTCAAGCAGCTCTACCTCAAGCCTCGGCTGTTGATCCTGGACGAGCCCACCTCGGTGCTGACCCCGCAGGAGGCCGACGAGGTGCTGGGTCTGTTGCGAGACCGGGCTCACGCGGGCGATGTCTCCATCATCATGATCACGCACAAGTTCCGTGAGGTCATGGACGTGGCCGACGACGTGAGTGTGCTGCGACGGGGGCGCCTGATGTGTACCGGCCGTGTGGCCGACACCACGCCCGCCGAGCTGGCCGCCGCCATGGTGGGCGAGGCTGAGCAGGCCCCGGCCGGCACCGCAGCGCCGTCGACATCGGTGGCGACCGTGTTGGCCGAGGAGGGCGCTCTGCCCGCCCTGGCCGACGCCCCTCCGCCCGCGCCGTCCGTGACCGGCCCCACACGCCTGAAGGTGCAGGACCTGTGCGTGTTGGGTGACCGCGGTGAACGCGCGGTTGATCGGCTCAGTCTGCAGGTTCGCGGTGGCGAGATCCTGGGCATTGCGGGGGTCTCCGGCAATGGCCAGCGCGAACTGATGGAGGCGCTGGTTGGCCAGCGTGCCCGCGAGTCCGGCCAGGTGTGGATCCAGGAAGAGCCGTATCACGCCCGACGTGAGCAGAACCAGCGACTGAATGTGCGCAGCCTGCCCGAGGAGCCCTTGCGCAACGCCTGTGTGGGCGACTTGAGCGTGGCCATGAACATCGGCCTGCGCCGTTTTGACCAGGCGCCCGCTGCGCGCGGTGGCTGGCTGCGACCCCAGGTTCTCAAGGCGCAGGCCCGGGTGCTGATCGATGCCTACCGGGTCAAGACCCAGGGCGAGAACGCCCCCATCCGGTCCCTCTCGGGTGGCAATGTGCAGCGCGCCGTGCTGGCCCGTGAGCTCGATGGGCAGGTTGATGTGCTGCTCGTCTCCAACCCGGTCTTTGGCCTGGACTTTGCCGCGGTGGCCGAGATCCACAGCCGCCTTCGGGCCGTGAGGGCGAAGGGCGGCGCCGTGCTGCTGGTCAGCGAAGACCTGGACGAGCTGCTCAGCCTGGCCGATCGCATCGTGGTCATCAGCGAAGGACAACTGGTCCACGAGTGCGCCGCGGCCGACGCGGACCGTCGCGTGCTCGGGGCCTTCATGGCGGGTGGGCACGACCATGCCCCCGACGATGCCGCTCCGGTCGACTCCCACATGGAGGCCGCATGACCCCTTCAGATTCAATCTCGCGCACGGTACAGGCCCAGCCCTTTGACTACCCCTTCGAGGTGGCCCACACCGCCCTGCTGATCATCGACATGCAACGCGATTTTGTCGAACCCGGTGGCTTTGGCGAAACCCTGGGCAACGACGTCTCGCTCCTGCAGGCCATCGTGCCTACCGTGCGTGCGGTGCTGCAGGCCTGGCGCCAGGTCGGCGGCTGGGTGATCCACACCCGCGAGTCCCACGCCCCGGACCTGAGCGACTGCCCGCCGGCCAAACGGCTGCGCGGATCGCCCAGCTTGCGCATTGGCGACCCCGGCCCCATGGGCCGCATCCTGATCGCAGGCGAACCCGGCAACGCCATCATCTCCGAGCTGGCCCCGCTCGAGGGCGAACTGGTCATCGACAAACCCGGCAAGGGCGCCTTCTACGCGACCGACCTGATGGCGCAGTTGCAGGCCCGCGGCATCACCCACCTGATCGTCATGGGCGTGACCACCGAAGTCTGTGTGCAGACCACCCTGCGCGAGGCCAATGACCGAGGGCTGGACTGCCTGCTGATCGAAGACGGCACCGAAAGCTACTTCCCCGAGTTCAAGGCGGCCACCCTGGCCATGATTCGCGCGCAAGGCGCCATCGTGGGCTGGGCGGCGCCGGCGCAGGCCTTGTTCGAGGCCTTGCGCTGATCGATTTTTCTGACCGAATCCAACAACAATCGAACAGGACACGCTGAGACATGAGCACCCCGCACACCATCGCCCGTTTGCTGGCGGCTTACCAGAGCGGCGACCTGACGCCGGCCCAGGTCCTCGCGCCCTTCATGGCGGCCGCTGATCAGGAGAGCGCGGTCGCCCCGGCGGATCCCGCCTGGATCAGCCGATCGACCGCGTCTTTGATCCAGGCTCAACTGGACCGCCTGGAGGGGCAGTCGCCCGAGACCTTGCCGCTCTATGGCGTGCCCTTTGCCGTCAAGGACAACATCGACGTGGCGGGCTTGCCCACCACCGCTGCCTGCCCGGCCTATGCCTACACCCCCACCCGATCTGCCACGGCCGTTCAGCGCTTGCAGGATGCAGGCGCCATCGTGGTCGGCAAGACCAACTTGGATCAGTTCGCCACCGGCCTGGTGGGCGCTCGTTCACCCTATGGGGTGCCCAGCAGCACGTTCAGCGACCAGCACGTGAGTGGAGGATCCAGTTCAGGGTCTGCGGTGGTGGTCGCGCGTGGCGAGGTGCCCTTTGCCTTGGGCACCGACACCGCTGGCTCCGGGCGCGTGCCGGCGGGCTTCAACAACCTGGTGGGACTCAAGCCCACGCCGGGCCTGGTCCCGGCGGCCGGTGTGGTCCCGGCCTGCAAGACGCTGGACTGCGTCTCCATCTTCAGCCTCACGGCCAGCGATGCCGCCCGCGTGCTGGCCGTGATGGAGGGGCCCGAGCCCGGTGCCCCCGTGTTCCATGCGGTGACCCCACAGCCAGCCCGCTGGCCTTCGCAGCGCCCTTTGCGGGTGGGGGTGCCAAAGGCACCCGAGTTCCTTGGGGACACCGCTTACGCGCAGGCCTTTGAACAAGCTCGCTTGCCCTGGTCCCGGCTGCGCGACCGGGAGGGGCGGCCCTGGCCCATCGAATGGGTGCCCATTGACCTGGCGCCATTTCAGGCCGTCGCCCGCCTGTTGTACGAAGGCCCTTGGGTGGCCGAGCGCCTGGCGGCCCTGCGCAGCTTCTTTGACGCTCACGCCGATGAAGTGAACCCCGTGGTGCGGGGCATCCTGGAAGGTGCTCGGCGCTACGATGCCACGCAGGCCTTCGAAGCGCTGTATCGGCTCAAGGGCCTGACCGCGCAGACCCTGCCCCTGTGGCAGTCGATGGACGTGCTGATGGTGCCCACGGCGCCCACGCATCCCACCCATGCACAGGTTCAGGCCGACCCGGTGGGCTGCAACGCAGGGCTGGGGATGTACACCAACTTTGTCAACCTGCTCGACCTGGCCGCGCTGGCGGTGCCTGCCGACCCGACCGAGCAGGGCATGCCCTTTGGCATCACCCTGATCGCGCCGGGCGGGCGCGATGCGGCGCTGGCCGACCTGGGCGTGTGCTGGCAGCAGGCCCTGGCGTCTCAGGGCGAGCACACCCTGGGCCATCACCTGCCGGCCCCGGTCGATGCAGAGTTGTCATGGCCCACCCTGCCGCAGCACCAGCCCCAGGCCGAGGCCACCTTGGCCCTGGCCGTGGTGGGCGCCCACCTGCAGGGCATGCCGCTGCACGGGCAACTCACTGAACGGCGCGCGCGCCTGATCGAGGCGACCCACACCGCACCCCACTACCAGCTGTTCGCCTTGCCGGGCACCGTGCCCCCCAAGCCCGGGCTGTCCCGCGTGAGCACCGAGGCCCCGCCCGAGTCGGGGCACGCCATCGCGGTGGAGGTCTATGCCGTGCCCCTGTCTCAGGTGGGCTCCTTCCTGGCCCTGATCCCGCCCCCCTTGGGCCTGGGCTCGCTGGAGCTGGCCGATGGCCGCTGGGTCAAAGGCTTCATCTGCGAGGGCGCGGGCCTGTCCGGCGCCGAAGACATCAGCCACTTTGGCGGCTGGCGGGCCTACATGGCCCATCGACAAACCCATCTGGCGTCCAGCCCCTCCACCCCATGATGCAGCCCACCGATCTCAACCGCCCTGATGTCGTGGCCGAAGTCACTCGCCTGTTCCTGGCTTACGAGGCGGCGCTGATGCGCAACGACGTGGAGGCGCTCAACGCGTACTTCTGGGACCACGGCGCAGTGACCCGCTACGGCATTGCCGACCGCCAGTGGGGCCACAGCGCCCTGGTGGCGCACCGCAAGACGGTGCCAGCCCCGGACTTCACCCGCACGCTGCACGACGTTCGGGTCACGACCTTCGGGCCTGACATGGCCGTGGCCATGACCGAGTTCAAACGCAGCGACACCCATCTGCATGGATTTCAGACCCAGACCTGGGTGCGCATGCCGGAGGGCTGGAAAATCGTCTCTGCCCATGTCAGCATGGTGAACCTGCCATGAAAACCTTGCCCCCCAAACCTGCCGTCATCGGCGTTCCCGCCCGGCCCCAACCGGCTGTCGTCACGCATGTGGGCTCGCTGGCCGACCGTGCCTACCAGGAGATCAAGCGACTGATCTTCGAGTTTGCCTTGCTGCCCGGTGATCGATTTTCAGAAGGGGACCTGGTCGATCGCCTTCAGGTCAGCCGCACGCCCTTGCGTCAGGCCCTGCAGCGCCTGCAGCGCGAGGGCTTCCTGATGGTTTTTCCCAAAAGCGGCTGGCAGGTCTCCCCGCTGGACTTCGAAGTCTTTGACCAGCTCTATGACTTTCGGGTTCTGCTGGAGACCCACGCCGTGATGCGCCTGTGCGAGATGGAAGACCGCCCCGTGCTGGCCTCTCTGGCCGAGACCTGGCTGGTCACCGAGGCCGAGCGTCATCCCGTGCAGGGCATGGTCGACCGGCTGGACGAGAATTTTCACAGCGCGCTGGTCCACGCCATCGGCAACGACGAGATGACCCGCGTGCACGACGACATCACCGAGCGCATCCGCATCATCCGTCGGCTGGACTTCACCAAGCTGTCTCGGGTGCAGGTGACCTATGACGAGCACGCCCGCATCATCCGCGCCATCACGCGGCGCCGGACGGACGAGGCCGTGCGACTGCTGCGCGCCCACATCGAGCAAAGCAAGCTGGAGGTGCGCCACATCACGCTGGACATGCTCTACCAGGCGCGACAGCGCGGCCTGGGCTGACCCTTTCAGAGCCGAGGCAACTCGGCCAGGGCCTCACTCAAGGCCCGCGTGCGCCGCACACCTCGCAGCTCGCCACAGCGGGCCAGCATGGGGATGGCCTTGCCGGGGTTGAGCAGGCCCTGCGGATCAAAGGCGGCCTTGAAGGCCAGCATCTGCTCGCGCTCGTCGTCCGAGAACTGAACGCACATGGCGTCGAGCTTTTCCACGCCCACACCATGCTCGCCGGTGATGGTGCCGCCCAGGGCCACCGCCTGGTTCAGGATGGCCAGACCAAAGGCCTCGGCGCGTTGCAACTGACCTGCATCGTTGGCATCAAACAGGATCAAGGGGTGCAGGTTGCCATCGCCTGCATGAAAGACGTTGACGCAACGCAACTGGTGGACCTCCTGCAGGGCCTCGATGGCGTGCAGCATGGTGGCCAGTTGTTTGCGCGGGATGGAGGCATCCATGCACAGGTAGTCCGGGCTGATGCGGCCGGTGGCCGGGAAGGCGTTCTTGCGGCCGCTCCAGAAGCGCAGTCGCTGCGGCTCGTTCTGGCTGATGTCCAGGCGCGTGGCACCGGCTTGCTCCAGCACTTGGGTCAGGCGGGCGATTTCTTCCTCGACCTCTTCGGGCGTGCCGTCGCTCTCGACCAGCAAGATGGCGGCCGCACTCAGGTCGTAGCCGGCCTTGACAAAGTCCTCGACCGCCAGGGTCATGGGGCGATCCATCATCTCCAGCCCGGCCGGGATCAGGCCCGCGCCAATGATGGCGGCCACCGCATTGCCGGCCTTGCCGATGTCATCAAAGCTGGCCAGCACGCAACGCGCGATCTGGGGTTTGGGCAGCAGGCGCACCGTCACGTCGGTGACCACGCCCAGCAGGCCTTCGCTGCCAATGAAGGCGGCCAGCAGGTCCAGCCCGGCGGCATCCAGGGCCTCGCTGCCCAGGACCAGGGGCTCGCCCTCGATCGTGAAACCGCGCACCCGCAGCACGTTGTGCACGGTCAGGCCGTACTTGAGGCAATGCACGCCCCCCGCGTTTTCCGCCACATTGCCGCCAATGGTGCAGGCGATCTGGCTGCTGGGGTCGGGGGCGTAGTACAGGCCGTGCGGTGCCGCGGCCTCGCTGATGGCCAGGTTGCGCACGCCGCATTCCACGGTGGCGGTGCGGGCCAGCGGGTCGACATGCACCACGCGGTTCAGGCGCGAGAGCGACAAGGTCACGCCCATCGGGTCGGGCAGGGCGCCGCCAGACAGGCCGGTGCCGGCACCTCGGGCCACCACGGGCACGCCGAGCGTGTGGCACACCTTGAGCACGGCGCCGACCGCTTCATGGGTCTCGGGCAGGGCCACCACCAGGGGGCGCTGCCGGTAGGCGCTCAGGCCATCACATTCATAGGGGGTGACCGATTCGTCCTGCCACAGCAGGTCTCGATCAGGGAGCACCTTGCGCAAGGCGCGCAGCACTTCTTGCTGTCGGTGGAGTCGTTGCACATGGATGTCCATGCGCCACATGGTAGCGCCGATCAGAGCAGGGTGATGTCCTCGATCCGGCGCATCAGGGTGATGTCGACCGCATCGATCACCTGGGTGGCGCCGGGGTGCTCAAACCGGTACTGCCGCCCACTGGTGGCCGAGCGAATGATCAGCGAGTGCGGGCCGTCGTAGCGGGCGGTGGACTGCCGGGGTGTGGCCGTCCGCGGCTCCGTCACCCGGCTGGCGGCCTGCGCAGAGGCGCTGGCATCGGCGCCCCGTTCATCAGGCCGCTGGGCGCTGGTCAACAAGTTCAAGGATGCCATCCAGGAGTCGGCCCGACCGCCCCTGGGCGGTTCTGACACCTGGAGTCGGGTGGCGGTCGATGCATGCGCCACGGGTGGGCATGAAAACGGAATCGGCTTGGCGCGGCTGATGGGGCGAGCAATCATGACGGGACCTCGTGACACAGCGTGGGGATTGCGCAGTGTGCAAATTCACGGCGTCCTTGCCCATCCCCTTGGAGTGGGCACCCCCATGGGGGCCACCGGATGGGGGGCACCGCGGACGTCAGTCGCCCTGGGCCTGGGGCTTGCTGCGCGAAGCCGATTTGCTGGCCGTGGTTTTGCGCGCCGTGGTCTTGCCGGCCGCCTTCTTGGCCGCCGGCTTTCCGGCTGCCGATTTCCGGCTCGCGGTGCTGGCCTTGGAGGCGGCGTGTGGCTTGCCGCCCTGGTCCGATGACGGCTGGGTGGCCTGAACCGCCTGCTGCGCCAGGTGGCTGAACTGTTCGGTCAGGGTGCTCCACCACTGCATGGGGTTGACTGGCCCGTCAGCGGCGGGCGCTGAAGCAGCCTCGCTGCCAGGCGCTGAAGCGGTGGGGGGCGCCTCAGGCTCTTCAGGCGTCGCCGTCGGAGCCGGGCTGATGTCCTGAGGACGCACCTTGAGCGATTCGCGGATGGCGTCCAGCGGCACCTTCATGCCCTTGAGGGTCTCCAGCGTCATGCGCTGCACCTCCAGGGTCTGGATGGTCATGCCGATCATCCGGGCGTTCTGTTCCAGCCAGAACTGAACCGTCTTGAGGTCCTGGATGCGCTTGTCCAGCTCCTCGGGGTCCAGCGTGGGCATGGTCCAGTTGCTGCTGGCGCTCGTGCCTTGTCCACCCAGGTTCGGCATGGCGCTGGAGGCTGCTTTCATCCAGCTCTGAAACATGCCCAGACCGGCACCCAGGCCGCCAAAGGGCGAGGCGCCGTCGTCTGCACTCGAAGCGTCTGGGTTGCTGGGGCGATGGGACATTGCAAGCTCCTGACCTGACCCGAAGGGGCGATTGAGCCATTGTGCCGTGCTTGTCATGTGCCCGGTCGCATAATCCACGCCCAGATGCAACGAAGAGACTTTTTACAGGGCGCCAGCCAACTGGCCGCGCTCATGGCCTGGCAGACGCTGTTTGCCCAGACCGACCGCCAGGCGGCTGACGCGAGTGCATCGCGTGGTTGGACTGCGCCCGCCGACACCTTCAGCCTGGGGGTGGCCAGCGGCGAGCCCCGCCCCAGCAGTGTGGTCATCTGGACACGACTGGCGCCGCGCCCCTTGCAGCCAGACGGCGGCATGCCCGCCCAGGCCGTGGCCGTGACCTGGCAAGTGGCCGCCGACCCCCGCTTCGCCCGCATCGTCCAGCAAGGGGTGGTCGTGACCGACCCCGCCCGGGCCCACAGCGTGCACGTGGAGGTCGACGGCCTGGACAGCGGCCGCACCTACCACTATCGATTCACAGCAGGTGGGCAAGACAGCCCCGTGGGGCGCACCCGCACCGCACCGGCACCGGGTGCCGACCCGGGCAGCCTGCGATTTGCCCTGGCAGCCTGCCAGCACTACGAGCAAGGCGCCTTCACGGTGCACCGCGAGATCGCCGCCGCCGACCTGGACTTTGTGCTCTTCGTGGGCGACTACGTCTACGAGGGCCCCACCCACCGCCGCCTGCGCCGCCGCCGCCATGCGGTCGAGGTGGAGCGCGAGTACTCGCTGCCCCTCTACCGCATCCACCACGCCAACTACAAGCAGGACCCCGACCTGCGTGCCTGCCATGCGGCTCACCCCTGGTTGATGACCTGGGACGATCACGAGGTTCGCAACGACTACGACGGCATCCACAACACCGAAGACGACGATGTGACCACGGCCGAGTTCCTCAAGCGCCGTGCCATGGCCTACCAGGCCTATTTCGAACATCTGCCGATCTCGCCCACGCGCGCGCCGGTGGGGCCCGACGCGGCTTTTTATGCGTCCTACCAATGGGGCACCCTGGCGCAGCTGTGGTTGCTGGACACCCGCCAGTGGCGTGAAGCCCAGGCGTGTCAAAGCGGCATTCACGCGCCCTGGGCGGGGCGCCTGCTCTGGCGCTGCACGGCCACTGAAGCAAAAGAGCGCTCGATGCTCGGCTGGCCTCAGGAGCGCTGGCTGGCCGAGGGCCTGGCCAGCAGCACCAGCGCCTGGCGCCTGATTGGCCAGACCACGCAGTTGTCGCCCAGCGGCTTTGGCACCCCGTTCGGCCCCTTGCTTTACAGCGATGGCTGGGACACCTTCCCCGCCGCCCGAGAGCGCCTGATGGCCGCCATTGCCCAGCCCCGGGTGCCCGACGTGGTGGTGCTGGGGGGCGATGTCCACCGCCACGTGGCGGCCCAGTTGCGCCTGCATCCGGGTGATCGGAGCAGCCCCGTCATTGCCAGCGAGCTCATTGGCTCGTCCATCACCTCGCGGGGCCTGAGCGAGGCACTCAACCAGTGGATGCGATCGAGCAATCCCGACATCCTGCATTCGCGCAGCGATGAGCGGGGGTACGCCCTGATCGACCTCAATGCCCAGCGCCTGCGCTGTGATTTCCGGGCAACTCCCCACCCGGTCAAGGCAGACTCGGTGCTGCACACCCAGGCCAGTTTTGTCATCGATCGGGGGGTGCCTGGCCCCAGACGGGTCTGACTGCCTACAATGTCAGCCATGGCCAAAGTTTCTTTCAAGCAGCAAGTCCTCAAAGCCCGGGAGGGCGCGATCGTCGATTCGGTCAACCGACTGCTGGCCGAAAAAGGCTTTGACCTGATGACGGTGGACGAGGTGGCGGCCGATGTCGGCATTGCCAAGGCCAGCCTGTACAAGCACTTTGTCTCCAAGGAGGCATTGGCCGCTGCCGCCATGACGCGCCTGCTGCAACGTGCCAGCGAACGCCTGGCCGAGCTGGCGGCGCAGCCTGACAGCTCAGCGCTGCAGCGCCTCAAGGCCACGGTGCGCTGGACCATGGAGGTGCAACTGGCGGGCGAGATGCCCTCGCTGCCCGCCCAGAACTCCAGCCTGCGCCAGGCCCTGGTCAACGATGCGGACTACATGGGCCTGCTGATGGCCGTGAGCGATCAGTTGGGCGAGTGGATCATTCAGGCACAGGAAGCCGGTCAACTGACCTCGGCTGTGCCGCCTGAAGTCATCCTGTACACCTTCTTTGCCCGGGCCTGTGACCCGGTGCTGGGTGTCCTGCGGGCCGGTGGCCACCCCACCGAGCAGATCATCGAGTGGGTGCTGAGCACCTGCTTTGATGGGTTGCTGGCGCGTTGACCCTCGTTTCATTTGCTCACAATACCCCCTTCGGAGGGGGGGTTAAAAGGGGAAACCACCCGTAGGTGTCCCTGCCAGGCGTACCTAGACTGTCTCGTGACAAACGTCACACACGACGTCACCAAACAGGGAACCCGCCATGAGCACCGCGTCAACCTCCGCCGTTTACGAATTTGGACCAGGCTCGGGGGTTCAGTCCCCGCCTTACGAGGTGTCCGCGCAGCCCTACGTCATTCGCCTGGCGCCTGGCATCCGTCCTGACGATGTGGTGATGGTCACGGCGGCCCTGACAACAAGCCCGTACCAGGGACTGATCGGTCAGACTTGGCAATTGCGACTGAAGGGCCACAGCGACGTCCTGTCAGGGCCTGTCCAGCCGGGCTCCCAGACGGTCCCCCAGCCCAGCCTGAACAACTTGCAAGCCATCGAGTTTGCGGACGGCACAGTGTGGGCGGCGCCCCAGATCCTCGTGCAACTGCAGCAGGCAGACCACTCCACCTTTGACGTCCTTGGCTCCGATGCCAGCCAGACCATGGTCGGCGATGGGCGCGCTCATGCTTTTTATGGTTTTGGCGGCAACGACACCCTGTCGGGTTCCAGTGCCAACGACACCCTGGTCGGAGGCGCGGGCAGCAACCGCTACCTGTTCAATCAGGGCTGGGGTCAGGATGTGGTGGTGTCCGACTGGCTCAGCGATGAGGTCGTCATGGGCTCTGGGGTCAGCGCCGACCAGATGACCGCTGTGCGCAAGGGCAGTGACCTGCAACTGAGTTGGTCGGGGTCGACCGACACCCTGACATTGTCCGGTCTGGGAGCGCTCAATCCAGCCTTGGGGCAAGCTCAGGGCCTGATCCGTTTTGCCGATGGCGCCACCCGCTCCTTCAAGGACCTGTTCCAGGCCTACTTTCAGGTCGGCACCGCCCAGGGCGACCGCCTGGTGGGCGGCGATGTGGCCGTGCGTCTGCAAGGCGGCACCGGCAATGACCTGATCATTGGCGGTGCTGGCGCCGACAGCCTGGAAGGCGGTGCGGGTGACGACACCATCACGGTCAGCGCTGGCACGGTCTTCCTTGATGGCGGTGCCGGCAACGACCTGTTTGGACGCGACCTGGCTCGGTTGGGCAACCTGTCGATGCGCTTTGGTCGGGGCAGCGGTCACGACACGGTGTCTTACCTGAACGCCGTTGATGAGAACAGGACCACCCGTGTTGCGCTGGATCAGGGCATCAACCCCGGTGACGTGACCTTGTACCGCAGCGAAGAGGCCAACAGAAACGGCGATGTCCTGCTGCGCATCAACGACACGGGCGACACACTGCTGTTGGCAGATGCGCTGTACTACGGGGACAACACGGTGGCCTTGGCATTTGCCGACGGCACCACTTGGACGGCGGGGCAGCTCAAGTCAGGCACCGTGGCCATGGTCAACCTGCTGGCCAATCAGCCGGTCACCGGCACCACGGGCGCCGACACCCTGACGGCTGCGCTGGGCGACAACACCCTGGTCAGTGGGGGGGGCGCTGACACCTTCGTGATCAGTGCGCCGCTGGGCCACCAGGTGATCAACCTGGCGGGCACCGCTGCGACTGACCTGCAGACCATCGTCATCCACGGCAAGGTCAACCAGGACAACGTGCGCATCAGCAACATCGGCGACATCCGTGTTGACCTGGGTGGTTGGGGCGAGGTCACCATCACGGGTTGGAGTGCCGCCGCCACCACGCCCAAACTCAAACTGGTCTTTGACGACGGCACGGTCTTGACCGAACAGAACCTGGCCGACCGGGCCAGGCTGGGCACATCGGGCAGCGAAATGCTGCCCTCGTCCGCACGCAGTGATCGCTATGTGCTGGAGCCGGGCCAGGGCAGCGACACCATCCAAGCCTTTCAAGGCGGCGACCGCATCGTGCTGACCACCGACGATGTGACCCTGCGTCGCTACAGCGTGGACCTCTCCACTCGCGGCTATCACAACGACTTCACCGACCTGCAGACGGGCCTTGAAGTCGTGTTCAATGCCACCGGTGAAAGCGTTCGGGTCTTTGATCGGCAAAGCTACTCCTCCGGCATGTTCTCCGGCGGCTACAACTACACGAATGCCTTTCTCAACAGCGATCAGGTCGTCATCGAGATGGCCGACGGGCGCCAGCTGACTGGCCGGGACCTGTCCCTCCACGTGCTGGTGTCAGACCAGCCGCAAAATCTGCAAGGCACGTTCTTTGATGACACCCTGCAGGGGGGTTCGGCCAATGATGTGCTCGACGGCGGTGAGGGCAGCGACCGCCTGGTGCTGAGTGAAACGGCTGCGGCCTACGGCCACGACGTGGTCGTGCATGACCTGGGCGATGGCCGCGACACCGTGGTGGCCAAGCAGACCGAAGGCTATGTGTTGCGATTGGGTGCGGGCATCCGGCCGGACGACATTTATTTCGCCCCAGACTTGAGCACCGGCACCTTCAACCTCGCGATTTCCGGCGTGGCCGACCAGATCCGTGGCGACCAGCCCAACCGCGTCGAGTTTGCCGATGGCACCGTCTGGGACGCCGCCATGCTGGTGGCCCTGCGCACGCAAGACCTGGGTGGGCAGCGCACCTTTGTGGGCACGGGCGGCGCTGACACCATGCTGGGGCGTGGCAGTGCCGACGAACTGCAAGGTGCAAATGGCGACGACCTGATCCAGGGCGGCGGCGGCAACGATACCTTGCGTGGTGGCGCTGGCCGCGACACCTTGTACGGCAATGAAGGGAGCAACTTGCTGGCGGGTGGCCAGGGCGACGACCAGCTCATGGTCAGCCAGGGCGATGTGGTGGCGCTGCAGCGGGGCGATGGCAGGGATCAAGTCTTCAATACCGAGGATTACACCCTGCGCCTGGGCGCAGGTATCACGGCCGCCGATGTCAGCGTGAGCGTCTACAACCTGGTGGGATACTACCCAGCCGTCTATGGCGATGCGATCTGGGTGAACGATCAGGAGCGCGTGTCGGGTCATCTGGCCAATCGCATCGAATTTGCCGACGGCACCGTGTGGTCGGCGGCCCAGATCGACGCGGCCCGTCACCGTGGCTCCATTGGCAACGACTTGATCGACGGCACGACGGCGGGCGATGTGCTGTCCGGGCGTGCGGGCTACGACATCATCAACGGCCTGGCCGGCAACGACACACTCGAAGGCGGCCAAGGCGCCGACCTGATGGACGGGGGGCTGGGTCAGGATGTGATCTTGTTTGGCCGTGGCGATGGTCAGGACACCATCATGGTGGGCGACACCGATACCCTGCAGTTCAAGGCAGGCATCGTCAGTGCCGACGTGGTTTACCGACGTGGGGCCGATGGCACCGTCTACGCGGGCCTGCAAGGCTCCAGCACCGACAACATTCGCCTGTCGTCCAGCAACAAGCTGGCGGGCCTGACCGTCAAGATGGGCGATGGCACCACGGTCGCCGGCAGCAGTGCGTACACCCAGTCATCGGCCAACCAATACATCTTTGTGGGGCCGTCATCCCCGCTGGCTGCGGTGGGCGGTGTGGGCGATGACTGGCTGGAGGTTGACTCGTCGGGTGTCTTTGATGCCAGTCTGTCGGGCGGCGCCGGCCGCGATGTGCTCATCGGCAGCGCCTACGGGGAGACGATCAACGGCGGTGATGGCAATGACGTCATCGTAGGGGGTGGGGGACGTGACACCCTGATCGGTGGTTTGGGTGCTGACCGCTTTGTCATGAGCGACAACGAGAACGCTGCCGTGGTCACGGCGGATGGTTCTGACATCATCCAGTTGGGCCAGGGCCTGAACCAGGCCGACCTGAAAGTGGTGCGCCAAGGCAGCTTGGCCGATGACCGTGCGGTCCTGTTTTTCGACGGCGATTACACCCACTTCACGTTGGCGTCCTTCAGCAAGCTGTCCACCTTGAGTCTTCAGTTCGCCGATGGCGCCACCATGACGGGGGCGCAACTGAGCACGGCCTTGCAGGCTTCCTTGCTCTATCAGACGGACCTGAACACCCGAACCTACATGATGGGGTCGGTGGCCAACGACGTGATGCGGGGCAGCAACCTCGACGATGTACTTTGGGGTGAAATGGGCAACGACACCATGGATGGCGGCCTGGGTGCCGACACCTATCGCCACGACGTTGGCGATGGGCAGGACGTGATCCGTGCCGATGGGCTGGACACCCTGGACTTCGCGGCGGGTGAACTGACCCGTGCCGACTTTGTGATCGGTCGGATCGATGCAGCCAAGCCTGACCAGGTCACCATCTCGGTCAAGGGTCGGCAGGATTCGGTCACCATCGAAAACATCCGCCAGTCAGGCACGATGACCGTGCTGCTGGGCGACACCACCTTGACCGGCGCGCAAGTGCTGGCCGAGGCCCTGCGCCCGCAGGATCTGACCCTGACCGGCACCTCGGGCAAGGACACCTTGACGGGCAAGACCGGCAATGACACGCTCACCGGCCTGGCGGGCAACGACACCCTGGCTGGTGGCCTGGGCAATGACCTGCTGATCGGTGGCAAGGGCAACGACACCTACCTGTTCAACCGGGGCGATGGGCAAGACACCATCGTCGACAAGGACAGCACCTGGTTCAACAGCGACCTGCTCAAGGTGGGAGGCGCAGCCTCCAATCAGCTGTGGTTCACCAAGAACGGCAACAGCCTGGACATCAGCGTGATCGGCACGCAAGACAAGGTCACCATCACCGACTGGTTCCTGGGCACAGCCAACAGGGTCGAAAAAATCACCGCCGGTGACGGCAAGAGCTTGAGCGCCGCCAAGGTCCAGACCCTGGTCAACGCCATGGCTAGCTTCACGCCGCCTGCCGATGGGGTGACCACGCTGCCAGCCAGCACGCCCACCAGCGTCACCAAGGTGATTGCCAGCAGCTGGGCTTGAGCGCCAGCCCCTCCCTCCTGTCTCCAGTCTGAGCACACGTCCATGTCCACAGCAACCAATGTCCTGACCTCCACGCCTGCCGATGAGGTCTTCAGCATCTACAAGTTCGAGACCACCGGCAACGCGCCCTACCCTGATCCAGTGACCCCGGAACTCAGGTTCGAAGCCGGGTTCGGGCGTGACACCATCGGGGTGGATACATCGACCTACTCTTCACCTGGGGGCATCACCCGTGCCGAGCCTCAGCCCTACGTGATCAAGTTGGGCGCAGGCATCAACCCCGCCGACCTCCAGTTGGTCAGTCTGGATGACGCCTATGTGACGCAAAGCAACACTCGCGCGACCTCGGGCTGGGCGGTGGAATGGCAGATTCGCGTCAAGCACACCGGAGACATGATCTCCATCAAGGACTATCAGGAAACCACCAACCCCACGCACGATGTGCCCAGAGCGCTGATCGGCATCGAGTTTGCCGACGGCACCGTGTGGACACCCGCACAGATCCAGGCCCTGTTGGCGCAGCCCGCCAATGCCACCAGCGCACTCTATGGTGGGGCCGGCTCTGATCTGCTGGTGGGTGATGCGATGGCGCGCCACCTGGTGGGCGGTCAAGGCGATGACACCCTGGTCTCAGGCACAGGCCATGAACTGCTGCAAGGTGGCGATGGCCTCAACACCTACCGGTTTGCGCCCAACTCGGGGAACGACACCATCCGGGCGGTGTCTCAGCCACAGGGCACGAGCCCCATGGGCGGGCGCATCGAATTTGGGGCCGGTGTGTCCCCTGATCAGGTCACGGTGTACCGCGACCACGATCACCTGGTTCTTCAGCTGGCCGATGGCAGCAGCGTGACGTTCGAGGCCTTTGGCTCGGCCAACACCGATGCCGGCCGTGCCATCAACAGCGTGGCATTTGCCAACGGCACCACCTGGTCCTTCACCGAGGTCTTCCAGCGTTTTGCGCAGACCGGCACTGACGGACGTGACACCCTGCAAGGCCTGGCCGGCGACGAGCTGTTGTCGGCCGGTGCGGGTGACGATGTGCTGCAGGCCTTCGGTGGCCGAGACACCTTGCAAGGCGGTGATGGTCGTGACCAACTGCAAGCCAACGCCGGTACCTGGGTCACGATGGATGGCGGCCGGGGCAACGACACCCTCACGGCCTCCTCAGGCGTGTTCCAGTACGGCACGGCATTCGGGCAAGACCGCCTGCAGGCCGACTTCAACAGCGCCGACACGGTGGTCGAGTTCAAGGACGGCATCGTCCAGAGTCAACTGGCCTTCCATGGCAATGCGCAGGGCGACCTGATCGTTCAGCTCAAGTCCACTGGTGACAGCCTGCGCCTGAGCGGCTACTTGTCCACGGTCAGTGGTGACGCTGCGGCGTCCCTGCTGCGTTTTGCCGATGGCACCACGCTGACCCGTGCACAGGTGGTCGCCCGCCAGGGTGTGAGCGTCAGCATGGCACCCACCACGGGGGTGACCTTGAGCGGCACCACCGGCAATGACCGCCTGGTGGGAACGGCGGGCCCGGATGTCTTCAACGACAGCACGGGCAATGACGTCATCGAGGTGACCCCGACGGGAGGGGTGGATGTGCTGAACCTGAGCTCCGGGGCGGCCACCGACAAGGACGTCGTGCTGGTCAAAGGGCCGTTCCGCGCCAGCGATGTCACGGTCCAGCGCAGCACCACCAGCACCCAGGACGTCATTGTCAGCATTGGCAACCTGGGGCAGATCAACATTTCGGCACTCAGCGCATCCTTGCCCGCCGATCGCCTGACCTTCAAGTTCGACGATGGCAGCAGCCTGGACACCGCCGAGCTGGTGCGCCTGTCCTGGTTGGGCACGTCGGGCAACGACCGGTTCAGCACCAGCATTGGCGGCGACACCCGTGACACCTACGTGTTTGGCCGCGGCGATGGGCAGGACAGCATTTATGGCTTCCAGCTGGAGCGCGAAGCCTCCTTGCGTGATCAGTTGATCCTGACCACCAAGGATGTGACCTTCTCTCGTTACAGCGACAACGACGATCCGCTCATCAACCCGATTTTCCAGAGTGGGCTGCAGATCAACGTCAATGGCACCAGCGATCGCTTGCGCCTGGGGTACTCCAACCTGGGCAATGATGATTTGCCCTTTGTCACCTTCCTCGATGGCAGCACCCTGAGCCCCCGGCAGATCAATGAACTCGTGCTGCAGGCCGAGCAGGCCAAGGCCGGTGTCCCCGGCACCACGGGGACCTTCCGCAGCGAATCTCTGGTGGGCACGACGGGCAATGACCTGATCGAGGCAGGCCAGGGCGACGACCAGATCAACCTGACGTCCGGCGGTGTCGACACACTGGAAGCTTGGCGTGGCGATGGCAACGATGTGGTCCAGGGCGATCTGGACGTGCTGCGCTTGCGCGGCGGCATTGCGCTGTCGGATCTGCAGTTCAGTGGCGCCAACCAGGTCAGCGTTCTGGAAAGGGGGCGAGTGATCTACTCGCTCACCGCCGACGCGCTGGGCGTGATCCAGCTGGACGATGGCACGCTGCTCTCCAGCGCCGATCGCCTCCAGGCCGCTTACGCCGGGTCGCCCCTCAATGACAGCCTGGTGGGCACATCAGGGGATGACCTCATCCGCGGTCAGGCCGGGAACGACACCCTGAAAGGCGAGGGCGGGCGTGACACCTTGTTCGGCGATGCCGGGAGCAACACGCTGGAGGGTGGTGATGGGGACGACGTCCTGCACGCCGATGGCCAGGGTGACGCCCTGGTGGGCGGTGCCGGGCATGACACGCTCTACATCGGTGCTGCCGCGATGAACGTGGGCGTGCAGGGGGCCTTGTCCACTGACAGTGCCGACGACCTGGTGCTGGACTTCAACCCCGATCAGCTTCGCCTGAGCTTCTACGGTGGCCAGCTGGAGGCCTACAAGACGGGTGAGGCCGGGGGCCGCCTGTTTGTGGTGGGCGACTACTTTGGCGCCAACGGTGCGACCGCCTTGCGCAGCATCACGTTCAAGGATGGCTCGGTGCTCAATGCCGACGGCATCGCCGCAGCAACCCTGCAGGCCACCATGGCGGATGACTCGATTGAAGGCAGTGCGCGGCCGGATCTGATCCAGGGCCTGGGTGGCAACGACAGTCTGTCAGGCCAGGGGGGCAACGACACCCTGGTCGGTGGTTTGGGTCAGGACGCGCTCGTGGGCGGAGAGGGCAACGACACCTATCGCTACAACCGTGGGGATGGCTTTGACACGATCAACGTGCAAGATCAGCAAGGCTCGGATGTGCTGGCGCTGGGTGCGGGCATCACGGCCAGCGATTTTGTGGTCATCGGCTCGGCAGACAACGCCAATGACATGACCCTGATCTTCAAGGACCGCAATGGCGGCATCCGCATCACCGGCGCCAACGGCACGGCGGACCTGCCCAACGTCAAGCTGGCGTCTGGTCAGGTCCTGACGGGCGCTTCGCTGTATGCCTCCCGCCTGACCAATGTCGGTACCACCGGCAACAACACCTTGTGGGCCGATGTTCAGGGCACCTGGTTGGGTGATGTCAGCCTGGGCGCGGAGCTCTATGGCGGTCGCGGCAACGACCAGCTCAACGGCAACATCGGCAATGACGCGTTGTATGGCGATGTGGGCATGGACACCCTGGCCGGCGGCAAGGGGCAGGATCTGCTGGTGGGTGGCAAGGGCAGCGACACCTACCTGTTCAACCGTGGGGATGGTCAGGACGTGATCCAGGAAAACGACAGCACCTGGCTGGTGTCTGACCGGCTCCAGTTGGGTGATGCCACGTCCAAACAACTGTGGTTCACCAAGGACGGCAGCAACCTGAACATCAGCGTGATCGGCACGCAGGACCAGGTGGTCGTGCAGGACTGGTTCCTGGGCAGCGCCTACCGGGTCGAAAGGATCACCGCCAGCGACGGCAAGAGCTTGACGGCCGCCAAGGTCCAGACCCTGGTCAATGCCATGGCCAGCTTCACGCCGCCTGCCGATGGGGTGACCACGCTGCCAGCCAGCACGCCCACCACCATCACCAAGGTGATTGCGAGCAGTTGGGTCTGATCTGACCCTTGGTACGGTTTGATACAACCCTCTCACCCCCAGTAGGGGGGTGAGAGGGTTGTCTTTGTTCCCTGAAAGACGGCAGATCGTTACATTCCATGCTGTGTTTCAGAGCCGTACATGCCGCATTCCAATACCAACTCAGAGAGGGACACCGAGGTGTCACCCGCCCCCGCCGTGGTCGCCCCGGTGAGCGAAGACGCTCACCCGCTGGCCATGCTGTGCCTGCTGGCCCGCCTGCACCACATCGCGGCCGAGCCTGCAGCCCTGGCGCACCAGTTGGGCATCCCGCCCAGCGAGGCCATCTCTGACACCGACCTGCTGCGTGCGGCCAAGCACCTGGGCCTCAAATCCAAGGTCTCGCGCACCAGCCCGGACCGCCTGAACATGGCCGCCTTGCCGGCCCTGGCCAAGCTGATCGGTGACGACGGCCGTGAGCGCTGGGTCCTGCTGGCCCAATGCGACGGCCAGCGGGTGCTGTTCCAGGACACCGGTGCTGAAGGCGGCGGCCGCCCCACCATCGAGCCGGTCGAGGTCTTTGCCCAGCAATGGGCCCCTGCCAGCCGGGGCGGGCAGGGCGAGTTGCTGCTGGCCGCCAGCCGTGCCAGCCTGGCTGGCGAGCTGGCCAAGTTTGACTTCAGCTGGTTCATCCCCAGCATCGTCAAATACCGCAAGCTGATTGGCGAGGTCATGCTGGTCTCGCTGTTCCTGCAACTGTTTGCGCTGGTCAGCCCGCTGTTCTTCCAGGTCGTGATGGACAAGGTGCTGGTGCACCGCGGCCTGACCACGCTGGACGTGCTGGTCATTGGCCTGCTGGTCGTGGTGGTGTTCGAGAGCCTGCTCACCGGGCTGCGGGCCTATGTGTTCAGCCACACCACCAGCCGCATCGATGTGGAGCTGGGCGCGCGCCTGTTCCAGCATTTGCTGCGTCTGCCGCTGGCCTACTTTCAGGCCCGCCGCGTGGGCGATTCGGTGGCCCGCGTGCGCGAGCTGGAAAACATCCGCAGCTTCCTGACCGGGCAGGCGCTGACCCTGGTGCTGGACGTGCTGTTCTCGACCCTGTTCATTGCCGTGATGCTGTTCTACAGCGTGCCGCTGACCCTGATCGTGCTGGCCAGCCTGCCGCTCTACCTGCTGCTCAGCCTGGCCGTGGTGCCCATCCTGCGCGTCCGCCTGAACGAGAAATTTGCGCGTGGTGCCGAGAACCAGTCCCTGCTGGTCGAGACCATCACCGGCATCCAGACCGTCAAGGCCAATGCGCTGGAGCCCGCCATGGCCCGCCGCTGGGACAACCAATTGGCGGCCTACGTGGCGGCCAGCTTCAAGACGCAGAACCTGGCCACCTGGGCCCACGAGGGCATCAACCTGATCGGCAAGGTGGTCAACGCCGCCACGCTCTGGTACGGCGCCAAGCTGGTCATGGACCACGAGCTGTCGGTCGGCCAGTTTGTGGCCTTCAACATGTTTGCCGGGCGCGTGGCCCAGCCCATCATGCGCATGGCGCAGATGTGGACCGACTTTCAGCAAACCGGCATCGCCATGGATCGCCTGGGCGACATCCTCAACACCCGCACCGAGGTGCCGCCCAGCAACGCCGCCCAGCTGCCCCCAGTCAAGGGCCGCATCACGCTGGACCAGGTCACCTTTCGCTACCGGCCCGAGGCCGCGCCCGTGCTGCACGGCGTGAGCCTGGACATCCGGCCCGGTGAGGTCATGGGCATTGTGGGTCGCAGCGGCTCCGGCAAGAGCACCCTGACCAAGCTGGTGCAACGCCTGTACACCCCCGAGCAAGGCCGCCTGCTGGTCGACGGCATCGACATCAGCCTGGTCGATGCGGCGCAACTGCGTCGCCAGATCGGGGTGGTCCTGCAGGACAACTTCCTGTTCAACCGCAGCGTGCGCGAGAACATCGCCATTGGCGATCCCGCAGCGCCGCTGGAAGCCGTCATGGCCGCCGCCCGCCTGTCGGGTGCACACGAGTTCATCAGCGAACTACCTGAGGGCTACGACACCACGGTGGGCGAGCAAGGGGCTTCGCTCAGCGGGGGCCAGCGCCAGCGCATCGCCATTGCGCGCGCCTTGTTCAGCAACCCGCGCATCCTGATCTTTGACGAGGCCACCAGCGCCCTGGACTATGAATCCGAAGCCATCATCCAGCGCAACATGGCCGCCATCTGCCGGGGGCGCACCGTGCTGATCATTGCCCACCGCCTGAGCGCGGTCCGGCATGCGCACCGCATCATCGCCATGGACAAGGGCCGCATCATCGAGGCGGGCTCGCATGACGAGCTGATCCAGCGCCCCAAGGGCCTGTACGCCTACCTGTGGCGCATGCAGCAAGGTGGGGGCCTGGAGTCCGGCCCCAACGGAGGCCCCCCATGAGCCCCAACACCGCACAGGCGGCGCAGCCCCGCCACCCCTTCATCGAGCTGATGGCCCGCTACCGAGCCATCTTTGGTGCAGTGTGGGCGCAGCGCCATGAACTGGCCGGCCCCGCCCGCCTGGCCGATGAAGCCGCCTTTTTGCCCGCCGCCCTGAGCCTGCAAGCCACGCCCCCACACCCGTCGCCCCGCCGGGCCATGTGGGCCATCATGGCCCTGTTCGTCATCGTGCTGGCCTGGGCCTGCCTGGGCAAGATCGACATCGTGGCCGTGGCGCCCGGGCGCATCGTGGTCAGCGACGGCACCAAGCTGATCCAGCCCCTGGAGGCCAGTGTGGTCAAGGTCATCCACGTGAAGGATGGCGACAAGGTCAAGGCTGGTCAGGTCTTGATCGAGCTGGACGCCACCGCGGCCCGCGCCGACAACACCCGCGTCACGCAGGACCGCGTGGCGGCCTTGTCCGAGGCCTGGCGCACCCGGGCCCTGCTCGATGCCCTGGACCGCAAAAAGGCACCCGCGTTGCCCCAGGACACCCAAGGCAGTGATCCCGTCCTGGTGGCCCAGGCCCAGCGCCAGTTGCTGGCCGAGTGGGCCGACATCCAGGCGCAAGACGCCAAGCTGGCGGCCGACATCCAGGCCCGCCAGGCCGAGCTGGCCACCGTGCGCGAGCAGGTTGCCAAGATCAAAGCCACGCTGCCGCTGCTGGAGCAGCGCGAGGCCGACTTTGAGGCCCTGTCCCGCCAGGGCTTTGTCAGCCAGCACGCGGGCCAGGACCGAACCCGTCAGCGCATCGAGATGACGCAGGACCTGGCCACCTACCGCGCCCGCCGCGAAGAAACCAAGGCCGCCATCGTGCAGGCCGAGCAAGCCCGCACCGCCTGGCAGGCCGACCTGCGCAAGACCCTCAACGAGCGCTTTGCCAAGGCCGACCTGCAACAGCGGCAACTGGTGGAAGAGGGCACCAAGACCCTGCAACGCGAACGCCTGACCACGCTGAGCGCGCCGGTGGCCGGCACCGTGCAGCAACTGGCGGTGCACACCACGGGCGGTGTGGTCACGCCGGCGCAGGTGCTGCTGGTGGTGGTGCCCGATCAGGCCAGCGTCACCGCCGATGTGGTGCTGGAGAACAAGGACGTGGGCTTTGTGGACCAGGGCATGGACGCCGAGGTCAAGCTGGAGACCTTTCCCTACACCCGCTACGGCACCATCGCGGCCAAGGTGACCCACATCTCGGCCGACGCGGTGGTGCAGGAGGCTCGCGACCCCAAGGCTACTAACGCCAGCCCTGGGGCGGCCGGCGCCACCTTCCCGGCCACGCTCACCCTGGCCAGCAACGTCATCGAGGTGGACGGCAAACGCATCAAGCTGACCCCAGGCATGAACCTGACGGCCGAGATCAAGACCGGCAAGCGCCGCGTGATCGACTACCTGCTCAGCCCCGTTCAGACCTACGCGCAAGAGAGCATGCGGGAGCGGTGAGCCATGCGCATCCTCCTGATCCACCAGAACTTCCCGGGCCAGTTCCGCCAGGTCGCGCCGGTGTGGGCGCGCCTGCCGGGCTGGGAGGTGCTGGGCCTGGGGCGTGACACGGCGCCGGGCATGCCCGAGGTGCGGTGGCTCAAGTACAAACTGCACCGCGATGTCGGCCAGGGCCAGCACCACTACCTGCGCCAGATCGAAAGCGCCGTGCTGCATGGCCAGGCGGTGGCGCGTGGCCTGCAGCAGCTCAAGAACTCGGGCTACACCCCGGATGTGATCTTTGCGCACCCCGGCTGGGGCGAGACGCTCTATGCCCGCGACATCTTCCCCCAGGCGCGCATCGTCCATTTTTGCGAATGGTTTTACGGCACCACCGACAGCGACGTGGGCTTTGACCCGGAGTTCCCGACCGACTTTGACGGCCTGGCCCGCCTGCGCACCTGGAACGCGCTGCACCTGCTCAACCTGGAGACCTGCGATGTGGGCGTGAGCCCCACTGCCTGGCAAAAAAGCCGCCACCCCGAGGTCTACCAACCCAAGATCCATCAGATCCACGAGGGCATCGACACGGCCTTGCTGGGGCCTGACCCGCAGGCGCAGGTCAAGATGCCCAACGGCACAGTGCTGCAGGCGGGCGACCCGGTCATCACCTACGTGTCGCGCAACCTGGAGCCCTATCGGGGCTTTCACAGCTTCATGCGCGCACTGGAAAAAATCCAGCAGGCCCACCCCACCTGCCACGCCGTCATCGTGGGCGGGGACGACGTGAGCTATGGCCAAAAGCCCAAGGACGCCGCCCACTGGCGCGAGAAGATGCTGCGCGAGGTGCGCCTGGACCCCACCCGCACCCACTTTCTGGGCAAGGTGCCCTACGACACCTACCGGCAGATCCTGCAGGTCTCGGCCGCTCACGTGTACCTGACCTACCCGTTTGTGCTGTCGTGGTCCATGCTGGAGGCCATGGCCAGCGGCTGTCTGGTGATTGGCTCGCGCACGGCGCCGGTTCAGGAGGTCATCGAGCATGGCGTCAATGGCCTGCTGGTGGACTTTTTCAACACGGCTGACATGGCCGATGCGGTGGTGGGTGCGCTCGCCTCTCCGCATTCAATGCAGCCTTTGCGCGACCAGGCCCGGCGCGACATGGCCGATCGCTACAGCTTGGCCGCCGGGGAGTTGGCTTATCGGTCGCTCATTTCTTCCACGGCTGACCAAAAAACACCATTAAATTGACAATTCCATTCGGTTTGAATGCAGATTTATCCATTAAATTGGTGATTTAATCTGGTCATCATGAATGCGCACATCGAAATCTTCCTCGGCAACCGGTGGGTTGAGGCGGCCTCATTGCAGGCCCATGGGGATGATCGTTGTCGCATGGAGTACCTGGCGCCGTACATCTTTGGCGACCAGCCTGCGCCGCTGTCTTTGACGATGCCCGTTGAATTTGGCAGGGAGCCGATGCTGGCTGACGGCAGCCCCGACCGCCGACCGCCGCCTTTCTTGTATGACCTGGTGCCACAGGGGCGAGGTCGCCAATTGCTCGTCAACCTTTTGGCGCGCGCTGACAGCGATGACCTGGTGCTGCCCTTGCTCATGACCGGCGCCTTCAATCCGATTGGTCGCCTGCGCATCAGCTCAGCGGTGACCTTCTATCAGGACCACATCGCCAGGCATGCGCCCTCGGTGCCTCTCGATGGTTTCACCCTGGGCGACATGCAGGCCAAGTCCGACACCATGCTGGAGCAGTTGGCCCTGCACGCGATGCTGGCCTCCGGCACCACCGGTGTGCAGGGCGTGGCCCCAAAATTCCTGCTGACCCAGCGCGACGACGGGCTCTGGTTTCCGGATCTGGCGCTGCCCGACCCGCAGGCGCGTGAGCACTGGCTGGTCAAGCTCCCCCGTGGCAGGACGCCAGAGGATCTTCTGGTCCATCGCCATGAGGCCGCCTATCTGCGCGTGGCCCAGGCCTGCGGCGTGCGCAGCCATGGCGCCCCCATGATGCACGGCAACCTGTTGTTCGTTCGGCGCTTTGATCGACGGGTCACGCGGGGCGGTGTCGAGCGGCTTCACCAGGAAAGTGTGGCCAGCCTGGTGGGCCTGCGCGGCTTTGGCGCTCCCACCACGCAAAACCACATCCTGGCGGCCATTCGCCGCCATGCCAGCGACCCATTGGCAGAAACCATCGAGTTTCTCAAGCGCGATGTGCTCAACATGGCCCTGCGCAACACCGACAACCATGCACGCAACACCGCCATGCAGATCCTGCCTGACGGCACCGTGCAACTCACCCCCTTGTTCGACTTTGCGCCCATGTACCGGGATCCAGAAGTGATCCCCCGCGCCATTCACTGGTTTGATGGCGATCGACGGGTGGACCACTGGGCCGTGATCGTCGCGACCCTGGATGTCGATGAGGCACAGCGCGCGGTCATCGCCCAAGCACTCAAAGACTTTGGGCGCGAAGCCATGGACCGGCTCGAAACCATCGCGCGAGACTGCGGCGTTGAAGAGGACATCCTTCAGGGCTGCCAGGCCGCCATGGCACGCGTCAGTGGCGAACTCCAGTCCATCGGTGCTTGAGCCCACCATGAGCGAGCATCGCAAAAAGCCCCCAAAGACCCAGCGAGAGCTGCTGGATGAGCTGTATGCAGGCGTGCAAACAGGCACCCTGGAGTTGTCCGAGGCGGTCAAGGCCATGCGGCGCATCAGCGGCCTGAACCAGGAAGACTTTGCCCGTCACCGCGGCATCAGCGTGCAGTCGCTGCGGCTCATCGAGTCAAACACCGGCAACCCCACCGTGGCCACCCTCAACAAGGTCGCGAAAGTCTTTGGGCTGAAGGTGGGGTTTGTGTCCGCAAGGTGACCTCAGATCACTTCAGGACATTTGGCCCAGCATCCCTGGCTGGCGCGGCCCGCGCCCGGCTCAAGCACGCCTCAACCGGCTGTGCGCCGGCACACTCGCCAGCAAAAACTCCATCTGGTCGGCCACGATCCGGCGTCCGCGCAGGATCATGTCCTCGTGCAGGCTGGGGGTGTAGGGCAGGTAGTGCAACTGCCAGCCAATTTCCTGCAGGGTGCGGTTGCCTTTGCGGCCGTTGCAGTTGCGGCAGGCGGTGATGCAGTTTTTCCAGGTGTCTTGGCCGCCCCGTGAGGTGGGCACGATGTGCTCGCGCGTCAGGTCTTCGAGGTGGAAGCGGTCGCCGCAGTAGGCGCAGAACTGGCGGTCGCGCAGGAACAGCTTGGGGTTGGACAGCGAGGGCTCGGTCCGCCAGGCCCGGCTGGGCATGGTGCCGCGCGCGGCCACAATCGGGTGCAGTTCCAGGCGCGACTGCGCGCCCGTGCGGCGCTGGATGCCGCCCCGAAGCACCACGAAAGGATCGCCCAGCGTCCAGGCGATGCCATCGCTGGCATAGAGCACCGCCGCATCCTTGACCGACAGCCAAGCCTGCGGACGGCCCGACACGTCAAGCTGCAGCACGTCCATCACGCCTCCAAAGCAGAGAGCCATCCAACAACGGTGCGCCTTCGCAGGCCTTACCTCTACAAGATAGCCGGGTTGTGTGACTTTCTCAACCATTCATTCCCAGGGGCGTGGGTTGTGGTCGGCTCAGGGTTTTGCCGGGGGGATGTCCAGTCCCTGACCGCTTCCGTGCGTTTTTTCTCACCCCTGGATGGGGGCACATGCAAAAAAACTTCTCCCCAATGCACACAGGGGGCAGACTTTTCTGCAAAATAGCACGACCGTTCGTTTTATTCCCAACGCCACTCTGCCCCACTGCTGTGAGCACTTCGCATTCCCTCTCCACCGCTGACGCCAAGTCCGCCGCCCCTGATGCGGCGCGCGAGCGTGCGCACCGGGGTGCGGCGCACAAGGGTCAGCAAACGCGGGCGGCCATCCTGGAGGCCGCCTTGAGCCTGGCTTCCCAGATGGGCATCGAGGGCTTGTCCATCGGCGCGCTGGCCGAGGTCACCGGCATGAGCAAGTCGGGCGTGTTTGCCCACTTTGGCTCGCGTGAAGAGCTCCAGATCTCCGTCATCCGCGAGTACCACGAGCGTTTCGAGGCCGAGGTCTTTTACCCCGCCCTGACGCAACCCCGTGGCCTGCCGCGCCTGCGCACCCTGATCAAGAACTGGGTGAGCAAGGTCGCCACTGAAATCGATTCCGGTTGCATTTACATCAGCGGTGCTGTCGAGTTTGACGACCGGCCCGGCCCGGTGCGCGATGCCCTGGCCGGCATGGTGCTGCTGTGGCACGGTGCGCTTGACCGTGCCATTCGCCAAGCCATCGAGATGGGCCAGTTGCGCCCGGACACCGATTCGATGCAAATGCTGTTTGAAATCCACGGCCTGGTCCTCTCGCTGCACCACGACGCGCGCTTTTTGCGCTCGCCGGGCGCGGTGGATCGGGCTCGCGTGGGCTTTGAGCGGGTCATCCAGTTCTATGCACTGGATGGCACCGCCCGGGCCCAGGCTGGAGGGGTGGCGCCCGTCGCTGCCAAGTCAGGGGTCTCCGATCCCTCTTTGTCGTCCGTTGATTCCTGATTTTTCCGCGTCATCCCACGCAACTTTTTCTCACCGAGGAGCCTAAAAACATGCCTTCTTACAACCCCCCTCTGCGCGACATGCACTTCGTGATCCACGAGCTGCTGGGCGCTGTGGACGAACTCAAGCAGATCCCCGCCTACGGTGATCTGGACGCCGACACCGTCAATGCCGTGCTGGAAGAAGGCGGCAAGTTTGCCTCCAAGGTGCTGGCCCCCCTGAACCTGGTGGGTGACACGCAAGGCTGCGTCCTGAACAAGGAAACCCACGAAGTCAAGACGCCTGATGGTTTCAAGGAAGCCTACAAGCAGTACACCGAAAACGGCTGGTCCGGCCTGAGCGCCGATCCCGAGTGGGGCGGCCAAGGCATGCCTCAGCTGGTGAACCAGGCCATCTATGAAATGATGAACTCGGCCAACCAGGCCTGGACCATGTACCCCGGCCTGAGCCATGGCGCCCACGCTGCCCTGGAAGCCCACGGCACCGACGAGCAAAAGAAGCTCTACCTGCCCAAGCTGACCAGCGGCGAGTGGACCGGCACCATGTGCCTGACCGAACCTCATTGCGGCACCGACCTGGGCCTGCTGCGTACCAAGGCCGTTCCTCAGGCCGATGGCACCTACAAGATCAGCGGCGCCAAGATCTTCATCTCGGCCGGTGAACACGACATGGCCGAGAACATCGTCCACCTGGTGCTGGCCCGTCTGCCTGACGCGCCCGAAGGCTCCAAGGGCATCTCGCTGTTCGTGGTGCCCAAGTTCAACGTGAACGCCGACGGTTCGCTGGGTTCGCGCAATGGCATCTTCTGCGCCGGCCTGGAGCACAAGATGGGCATCCACGGCAACGCCACCGCACAGATCGTGTTGGAAGATGCTGTCGGCACCCTGGTGGGCAAGCCCCACCGCGGTCTGCCTGCCATGTTCGTGATGATGAACGGCGCCCGTCTGGGCGTGGGCAACCAGTCCCTGGGTCTGACCCAGGTGGCCTATGAGAACGCCGTGAACTACGCCAAGGACCGCATCCAGATGCGTTCCCTGTCGGGCCCCAAGCGCACCGACCTGGCTGCCGACCCCATCATCGTGCACCCCGACGTGCGCAAGATGCTGCTGACCGCCCGTGCCTACGCTGAAGGCGCCCGCGCCCTGGTGTACTACGTGGCCATCGAACTGGACAAGTCGCACAACCACCCCGATGAAGCCGTCCGCAAGGAATCGGACGACATCGTGGCCCTGCTGACCCCGATCGTCAAAGCCTTCATCACCGACAACGCCTGGACGTCCACCATGCACTGCCAGCAGGTTTACGGCGGTCACGGCTTCATCCACGAGTGGGGCATGGAGCAGTTCGTGCGTGACTCGCGGATCAACATGATCTACGAAGGCACCAACACCATCCAGTCGCTGGACCTGCTGGGTCGCAAGGTGCTGGGCGACGGTGGCGCCAAGCTGACCAAGTTCGGCAAGATCGTGGGCCGCTTTGTCAAGGAAAACGCCGACAACGAAGCCATGCAGGAGTTCACCAAGCCCCTGGCCGCTCTGGGCGAGAAGGTGCAAGCCTTCACCATGGAAATCGGCATGAAGGGCATGCAGAACCCTGACGAAGTGGGCGC
>DAORJC010000010.1:0-38314 GCA_035438885.1 Aquabacterium sp.
GGCCGGTGCGGCCGAGGTGTCCGTTTGGGTCGTGGCGCGAACACCCCTGCCCGAGACCTCCCGGATCGACACCCCGCCTCAGGCCCGGCCACCCACCGAGGTCTGGCGAGACACCGAGCTGATGGGCTGAACGCCGCCGGTGTTGATGGCCTCGAACTGCGCCACGATGGCATCGATCACCAGGCGCACGCGCGAAGGCACCAGGCGACGGCTGGGGTAGATGAGGTTGAACGACAGCAGCCCGGCATGCCAGTCCGGCAACACCGGCCGCACCGAGCCGGCCTGCAAGTCCTCTCGCAACATGCGGGGGGTGAAGCGCCCGATGCCCATGCCCAGGCGCACCGCCTCCAGGCTGAGCGCAAAGTTGTTGGCCCGCAGGGCCGGCCGGATGGGCACCTGACGCTGCTCGCCATCGGCCCGACACAAGGTCCAGGACTCGTCTGCCGCCATCTGATCACCCACTTGCCACTGCGAGACCATCAGGTGCGAGTTGGCCGCCAGGTCCTCAGGCTGCAGGGGGGTGCCCATGCGGGCCAGATAGGCCGGGGAGGCGCAAAGCAGGTAGTTCACCGACAGCACCGGGCGGGAGATGGCCGTGGGCGAGACGCCCAGCGAGGCATCGGCAATCACCACATCAAAGCCCTCGGCCACCGGGTCGGTGGCACGGTCGAGCAGGGCCACATCCAGCGTGAGGCCGGGGTGGCGTTGGTGCAGGTCGGCCAGTTGCTCGGCCAATCCGGCCTTGCCAAACAAGGTGGGCAGGGCCAGTCGCACCCGCCCGGCCATGGCCTGGTGGGCCAGCCCCACCGCCGCCTCAGCCTCGGCCACGTTGGACAGGATGTCCCGGCAACGGGCCAGGTAGGCCTCGCCCGCATCGGTCAGGCGCATGGAGCGGGTGGTGCGCTCCAGCAGCTTGACGCCCAGGTGCTTTTCCAGCGCCGCGATCTGGCGCGTGACCATGGCCTGGTCGATCTGCAGGTGGCGGGCAGCCCCGGCGAACGAGCCCTGGTCCACCACCAGGGCAAAGGTGCTCATCGCGCTGAATCTGTCCATGGTCGATTATTGATCAAACAACAATAACCATTGGACAATTTTTCTATTTATTGCCGCATCGATCATCAATACAGTGGAGTCCATGGTGATGCCGATGCCGCAAATCGCGAAAGCAGCGAAACAAAGCACCTCCTGTTCAACCAACCTTTTTGGAGCTGATCATGAAAGCCACTCGCATCGTTTCCCTGTCCATCCTGACCGCCGCCTTGACCCTGTCGGGCCTGGCCCAGGCCGAAAGCACCCTGACCCGCGCTGAAGTCAAGGCCGAAGCCGCTGAAGCCATCCGCACCGGCAACATCGTCGATGCAGAAACCGGCATGAAGCTCAACGAGCTGTTCCCCGGCGCTTACCCCAAGCAAGTGAAGGTCAAGTCGGTGCCCGCGCGCCAGACTCAGGCCAGCACCACCGTGGTCAGCACCGGTGACATCGAAATGGACCAGATCGTCCAGCGCAACAGCGAGGTGATGGCCCGCCGCCAAGGTGCTGACAACCAGGTCGCTGGCCGTCGTTGAGTCCCTGCGGATGTGTCGTGAAGCGAGGCTGGTATAGAGTGGCAGCGGCCACCTCCAGCCCCGCGACATGACCCCCGATTGCTCTCAGACCTGGCAAGTTCAGGCCCACACCAGTCCTCACGGCATTCAGCCAGAGCACTGGAACGCCTTGTTGATGGGCAGTGCGGCCCCCACGCCGTTCATGCGACATGAGTGGCTCAGCGCCCTGCATGACAGCGCTTGCGCTTCACCGGCCACCGGCTGGAGCCCTCTTTTTTTGAGCGCCCACGCACCGGGCGACGCCCTGGATGCCCCGCCACGCGGGGTGTGCGCGCTCTACCTCAAGAACCACAGCCGCGGCGAGTACGTCTTTGACTGGGCCTGGGCCGATGCCTACCAGCGCCATGGCCTGGCTTACTACCCCAAGCTGCTCTGCGCCTCGCCCTTCACGCCGGTGCCGGGCTCGCGCCTGCTGGCCAGCTCGCCAGAGACGCGGGTCATGTTGCTGCAGGCCATGACGCAGTACGCACGCGCACAGGGGCTGTCGTCGGCGCATGTGCTGTTCCCGGACGAGGCCGACCGAGAAGCCGCCCAGGCTCAGGGCTGGCTGATCCGCCATGGGGTGCAGTTTCACTGGCGCAATCGGGTCGATTCGCCCTATGTCGATCTGCCCGACTTTCTGGCCAGCCTGCAGCGCGACAAGCGCAAGAAGGTCCAGCAGGAGCGCCGCCGCGTGGCCGATGCCGGGGTACAGGTCCAAGCCCGCCTGGGCACCGACATCCGCCCCCAGGATTGGGATTTTTTCTACCACTGCTACCGCAACACCTACCTGGCGCACGGCGGACCGCCTTACCTGAGCCGCGAGTTCTTTGCGCAGGTCGCGCAGCGCCTGTCGGATCACTGGTTGATGTTCACGGCCTCACGCGAGGGGCAGCCGGTGGCCGCCTCCCTGGTCGGGGTCGACCTGGCGCAAGGTGTGGCCTGGGGGCGCTACTGGGGCTGCATCGAACCGATCGACTGCCTGCACTTCGAGCTTTGTTACTACGCCCCGCTGAGCTGGTGCATCGCGCAGGGCTTTCAGCGTTTTGAAGGCGGTGCGCAGGGCGAGCACAAGATGGCCCGGGGGCTGATGCCCGAGCCCACCTGCTCGGCCCACTGGCTGGCCGACCCTCGGTTTGCCAGCGCGGTGGAGGACTTCCTGGCGCAAGAGGGCGCCGGCATCTCCGCCTATGTCGATGAGCTGAAGGAACACTCGCCCTACAAGGGCTGAGGGGGCGTCATCCCGATGCCTGGGGCCTGGCCCACCAGGTGCTCGTAGTAACGGAAGTCATGGCAACTGCGCGCCCAGTGGCGGTTGGTGGTGCGCAAGGCACCCACGCCCATCACGGTGCGCCCTGCCGCCCTGACCTTCTGGGCCAGGGGCATGAAATCGCTGTCGCCGCCCACCACCACGACCAGGTCCAGGTGGCTGAAGCGGCCCAGGTCCTCGGCCGCATCCAGACACAGCTTGATGTCGGCGCCGTTCTTGGCCGTGGCCCCAGGGGGGAACAGCTGGATCAGCTCGATCGCGTTCTGGAGCAACACATCCCGATAGCGCCCAAAGTACTGCCAGTTGCAATAGGCCCGGTTGATCGCAATGGGCCCCAGGGCCGCCACCATGTCGACGATGGCCTGCACATCGACCAGGGGCTCCTGGACCTTGAAGCGGTTGTCGGGCTTGGCGTAGATGCCTTCGCCAAAGCGGTCTTCGGCCAGGGCTGCATGGAGGTTCTCGAAGTCCCAGTACAGGGCCACGGATCGGAAGGGTCGAGGGGCAAGAGGGGTCATGTCAATCGATCAGGTCGCCTGGGCCGGTGGCGGGCGCCGGCGCCGGGGCGGCCGACGTCCACTCGGTCATGAGCCGATAGCCCACCGCCAGGAAGGTGGGACCCAGGAAGGCACCGATCACCCCGAACGCCAGAACACCCCCCAGCACGCCCAGGAACACGATGGCAAACGGCAGGTTGGCCCCCCGGCTGATGATGAAAGGCTTGATGACGTTGTCGACCATGCTGACCAGGAAAAAGCCCCAGACCGCCACAAAGATGGCCCAACCAGGTTGCCCCTGCTGGAACAACCAGACCGCCGCGCCGCCCCAGACCAGCGGGGGCCCCACAGGCACCACCGACAGAAAAAAGGTGAGCACCCCCAGCAGCACCGAGCCTGGCACCCCGGCGATGGTGAACCCCACGGCAGCCAGCACCCCTTGGGCCAGGGCGGTGCCCAGCACGCCGTAAATCACCCCGGTGACTGTGCCCCGGGCAATGCCCAGCAAATGGTTGGCACGCTCCCCGGCCAGGTGAGCCAGCGCCATGCGCAAGCGGGTAGCCAGCGACTCGCCATGCAGGAAAAAGAAAAAAGCCAGAAACACCGACAAGCCAATGTCCAGCACGCCCTGCCCCACGACCCTACCGGCTGTCAGCGCCACAGACTGCACCGGACCTGACAGGCGCGCGACCTCCTCCATCAGGCGACGTCCGTCGTGCACGAACTGCTGCCAGTAGTTCTTGATGGCCGGCCCGATCAGCGGCAAGTCGGCCAGCCAGGCGGGCGGATACGGCAACCCGTCTTTCACGAACCCGGACACCGCATCGCCCAGGGCGGCAGCGTCGTCAGCCAGGGCCAGGGCCACGGCCACCACGGGGCCCAGCAAGGTCACCGTGACCACCAAGGTCATGAGACTGGCGGCCAGGGCCCTGCGCCCCCCGAGCAGGCTGTCGAGCCACAAGAACACCCCCCAACTGGTTGACGCCAGGATGGCGGCCCACAACAGCGAGGTCATGAAAGGCCACAACACCAAGCCGCACCCCGCAGCAAGCAAGGCCAGGGCTGCAAGGGCCAGAATGTGGTCGGAACGGGTGCTTATCATGTGATGAACTGTAGACCATTGCCAGCCAATCTCTGCCAAGATTGGGTGATGGAATCTCGCCTACAGCCCAGCGACTTGCCATAGCCAGTGTCCGCCGTGCGAATCGGGCCGCTGGACGCTGCCCTGCGCTACCTGGGTGTCCCCACGCTGCTGGCTGCCCTCACCTGGTGGGCGACAGACATGGGCTACCTGTTCGCTCACACGCTGGCAGAGGTGTTCTCCATCGTGGTGGCCATGACGGCACTGGTGGTGGCCAGCACCTCGGTCAGCTTCACACGCAACCACTTTGTGGTGCTGGTGTCGGTCGCCCTGGGCTGGTGCGCGGGACTGGACCTGCTGCACACCATGGTGTTCAAGGGCATGATGCTGCTGCACTCGGACAGTGGCAACCTGGCCGCTCAGTTCTGGTTGGCTGCTCGTCTGATGCAGGCTGTGGCACTGGTGATCGCGCCGTTTTTATTGAGCCGATCGGTTCGCATGCCCTTGCTGCATGCGGCCTTTGGCACCTGGAGCGTGAGCTGCACCTTGCTCATCTTCGGAGGTTTGTTCCCCGTGGCCTATGTCGATGGCCAGGGGCTCACCCCCTTCAAGATCTATTCCGAATACCTGATCATTGCGCTGCTGATGACGGCCCTGTGGCTGTTCGGGCGGCAACGCGCCCTGATGTCGCGCCGCCTGTTCTGGAGCATGAATGCCGCGGTGCTGGCCATGATCGCGTCAGAGTTTGCCTTCACGCAGTACGTCAGCCTGCATGGTTCGGCCAACCTGATCGGGCACCTGCTCAAGATCTATGCCTACTGGTTTGTGTACGTGGCGCTGGTGCAGAACACCCTGCGTGAGCCGTTCGGCATGCTCGCGCGCGCAGCCAGCACCTACGATGCCATCCCCGACCCCACACTGATCGTCAGTGCCGACGGCACCATCCGGCAAGCCAATCGCGCCGCAGCCCAGCGCCTGAATCTGCCGGCGGCTCATCTGGTGGGGCAGTCCAGCCACGTCTTGTTCCACACCCCAGGCGTGAGTGCCGACCAGTGCCCCGTCTGCCAGAAGCTGAGCCAGCCAGGTTCCGGCTTTTTGCTGGCGCTGGATCTGTCGGCGCAACAGGCCGTTGAAATCCACGTGGCACCATTCTCTGAGGGGGCCGATGACGAGCAAGCGTGGGTTCAGGTGGTGCGGAACACCTCCGAGCAACGCCGGTTGGCGCGCGAACGCGAGGCCCTGCTGATCGACCTGGGCGAGCGCATCAAGGAGTTGCGCTGCATGTACGCCGTCTCTGAAGCGGTGGACCAGACCGGCCGGCCCATGTGCCAACTGATGGACGAAGTGGTGGCACTGCTGCCGCCAGGCTTTGTCCTGCCACAACACCTGCACGTGGGCATCGACAGCGACTGGGGCCGTCACGGTCAGGCGCTGCCCCATCCCGCACCCAGACACCTTCTGTCGGCCAACATCCAGCACGATGCGGAGGTGGTCGGGGCCATCCATGTCTGGTACCCGGATGGCGTGGGCGACCCGCGCACCGAGTTCCTGAAAGAAGAGCGGTCGCTGCTCGCCAGCGTGGCTCGACATGTGAGCGACGCCATCAAGCGCCAGCGATCTGCCGAGCGGATCCAGCGGCTGTCCTACCTGTACAGCATGCTCAGCGAAACCAACCGGGCCGTGGCACGCTGCAAAAGCCGCGAGGAGATGCTGACGGCCTTGTTGGAGGCCCTGCGATCACACAGCACGTTCTCGATGCTGTTCATTGCACAACAGGTGGGCAATCAAGGCCTGCGGCTCACGCGCCATCACGGCATCACGGAGGAGGCGGCCGACCACCTCCACGTGGTGCTGAACCACCCGGAAAGTCCCTTTCAACTGCGCCGCGCAGACCTCACCCAAGGGCATGTGGTCTTTGATCGCATTCCCTCGCCCCAGGACCAGCCTGCCGCGTTCCCGGAAGACCACTTCCAGGCTTGGCTGCGCTTTCTGACGGATGCAGGCATTCAGTTGCGGACCATCATGCCGCTGATGTGCGATGGGCAGCTTGCTGCCGTGGTCGGGCTCTACAGCCGTGAGTCGACCGACATGGACACAGAGCAGTTGCGCTTGCTCGATGACATGGCCTCGGATGTGAGCTTTGCGCTGGACCGCTTCGCCGCGGACCAGCGGCGCGTCACCGCCGAGGACACCGCCCAGGTGATGGAGCATCGTTTCCGGGAGGTCTTTGAGAACTCGCCCATTCCCATGCAGATCTATTCTCTGGGCGACCGTCGGGTGCTGGCCATCAACCAGGCCCACAAGAAGTGGCTGGGTTACGAGCTGGAAGAGATCGCCGATGTGGCCACCTGGTTTGATTTGATCCACCCTGCCGATGGCGCCCTGGTGACCGAGCTCAGGGGGCACTGGCTGCAAAGCATCGAGCTGGCCAAGCAGGGGCAAGCGGCTCAATCGCCCGAGATCACCCTGCGCAGCAAGGATGGCAGCCTGCGCACCGCCAAGGGCTCGGTGACCGTGGTCAACAACGATGCCATCGTGGCCTGGATTGACCTGACGGACTCGCATCGCCATGAACAGGCGCTACGCGACAGCGAGCAGCGCTTTCGCAGCATGGTGGAGCAGACCATCAGCGGCATTTTCGTGCGCCGCGAGCGTCAGTTCATCTATGTCAACCCGCGGTTTGCCGAGATCATGGGCTACACGCCAGCCGAGCTTGTCGGACAAGACGCGCTGCGCTTTGTCGTGCTCGATGAGGAGGTGAACTCCGAGGCCCACCTGCTTGAACGTCAGATCCAGGTGGACGACGGCACCCTGCCCAGCGACAGCACCAGTGTGCCGGTGCGCCGCAAGGACGGCCGGGTGATCGAGCTGGGGCTGCACGCCAAACGCATCGTCTGGGACGACGGCCTGCCCGCCACCATCGTGATGGCGCAGGACATCACGGATCGCAAGCGGGCTGAAGAGCAGATCGCCACCTACGTGAAGCAACTGGAAGGCTCCATGCGCGGCACACTGCAGGCCGTCTCGAACATGGTGGAAATGCGCGACCCGTACACCGCCGGCCACGAGCGGCGTGTGGGCCTGATCGCCAGCGCCATCGCCAAGGAGATGGGCTGGGACGAACCCCGGTGCGAGAACCTGGAGCTGATGGGCCTGGTGCATGACATCGGCAAGATTGCCGTGCCCTCGGAGATCCTGACCAAGCCCACCCGCCTGTCCAAGGTGGAGATGGAGCTGATGAAGGGCCATGCCCAGGCGGGCTACGACATCCTCAAGGATGTGCCCTTCCCCGCCCCGGTGGCCGAGATCATTCGCCAGCACCACGAGCGCATGGATGGCAGCGGCTACCCGCAAGGACTGATGGGTGATCAGATCCTGCCTGAAGCGCGCATCCTGGCCGTGGCCGACGTGCTGGAGTCCATGTCCTCCCACCGACCCTACCGCCCGGCGGTGGGCATGGAGGCCGCGTTGGCCGAGGTGGAGAACAACAAGGGCCGCCTGTATGACGCCGAGGTGGTGGACGCGGCGGTCAAGCTGATCACGGAGCGGGGCTACGTGCTGCCGAGCTGACCAGCCTGGGCACGCAGCAGCAAGCTCCTGCCCCCGCTCAGCAGCAGCCCGACCGCGTCGACTCGAACTGCGGGAACAGCAGGTTGTTCTCCAGGTGGATGTGGGCAATCAGATCGTCCGAGAACTGATCAATGCCCGCGAACAGCGCGCGCCAGGTGTTGCACGCACCTTGGGGCGGTGTGGCGTCATTGGTCAGGGCCATCAGTTGCTCGAGTTGTTGGCCGTGGCTGGTGTGCTCCTCCCGCATCACGCCGATGGGTTGCGCAGCCATGCCCTGCCCGCCTGCCTTGAGCAGCGGGAACAGAACGTTCTCTTCCACGGCCATGTGCTCCAGCATCTCGACCTCGATCGCTTCGAGGTGGTCAGCCAGGCCCTTGGGCACCTCGGGATGATCACGGTGCACCGCCTCCACCCGGCGCGCCATGCGGATCAACTCGGGCAGTTGCTGGCGGTGCACCGCGTGGTACCGGGTGAGGATGTGGTCGATCATCTCGGCAGGCGCCTGCGGCACCGACTGAATTTCCGGACGATCCAGCAAGGACAGTTCGGCCAGCACCGTGTCGACCGAGAGGCTCTTCTTGTCACAGGCCTCCTGCAAGGGGATCTGGCCCCCACAGCAGAAGTCGAGCTTGAGGCGGCGGAACACGGCAGTGGAGCCGGGCAGCTCGACAGCGATCTGTCCGATGGGCTGGCTGGCGCGGTCCAGGGTGGCTGCGGGGGCAACGATGGCGTTCATGGGTCCGTTCCTTTTAATGTTCACCTAGAATGAACATATGTTAACGCACAAACATGCACGCAGCATGAATGTTCATATCGTCCGGAAGGACATCGTTCTTGAGGAGGATGCGCCATGCGATTGACCCAATGGACCGACTACAGCCTGCGCGTGTTGATGTACTGCGCGGCCAGCGAACAACGTGAGCAGCGCGCCACCGTGGGCGAGATCGCCGAGGCGCACGGCATCTCGCGCAGCCACCTCACCAAGATCGTCATGACGCTCTCTGGCCTGGGCCTGCTGGAGACCACGCGCGGGCGAGGCGGTGGACTGCGCCTGCTCAGGCCGGCGCACACCATCGTGCTGGGCGAGGTGGTGCGCCACACCGAAAGCGACCTCACCCTGGTGGAATGCTTTGATGCCGACCACAACACCTGTCGCCTGGATGGCCATTGCCGGCTCAAGGGCGCGCTGCGCGAAGCGATGAACCGTTACCTGGAAGTGCTGGACGGTGTGACCTTGGCCGACCTGGTGGCGCCAGCGGCAGGTACGCGCGGCCAGCCGGTGCACCTGGTGCCTGGGCTGCCGCGGCCGCTGGCGTTTGTTGCCCGGCGGTAGTGGGTGGGTGTCGCCCATCTGCGCCCCCTCCCCCCCTTGGGTCGGGTGTTCACGTTGCCGGGATGTGTTGCGCGCCCCCGATTCAAGCCAGAATCATCGGAAACACATTCTCACAAATCATGGGTGCACAGACTGATCGCCTGGTCCAGATCGAAAGCTTGCTGCGCCGAAAGCGGCAGGTCACCTTCCAGGACTTGATCCACGAACTCGAGGCCTCGGCGGCCACGATCAAACGCGACCTCGCCTACCTGCGCGACAGGCTGGGCTGCCCCATTGTTTACGACCGCGCCGACAAGACCTACCGCATCGACCCCTCGCCCCAGGTGGGCGAGCGCCGCGAGATCCCCGGTCTGTGGTTCACCGGCAAGGAGCTGCATGCGCTGTTGACGGCTCACCAACTGCTCAGCGGGCTGGACCCCAACGGCGCGCTCAACCGACACGTCACGCCGCTGCTGGAGCGCCTGCACAGCCTGGTCGCCCAGAACGAGCGCGACAAGATCGACGTGATGCAGCGCGTGCGAGTGGTCAACGCCAGCATGCGCCCGGTCGAGGCCCCCTGCTTCGAGTCCGTCAGCAATGCCCTGCTGGGGCGCAAGCGCCTTCACTTCAGCTATCACACGCGCTCACGCAACACCACGTCTGATCGCGAAGTGTCGCCACAGCGGCTCATTCACTACCGCAACACCTGGTACCTCGATGCCTGGTGCCACCTCAACCAGGACCTGCGCCGCTTTGCGCTGGATGCGATGGACCAGGTGCAGGTGCAGGACCGTGCGGCCCAGGAGGTCTCCATCGAAGATGTGGCCAAGGCGCTGGATGGCGGCTATGGCATCTACGCCGGCAACCAGGTGCGCTGGGCCACGCTGCTGTTCAGCGAACGGGCGGCGCAATGGGTGGCACGGGAGCAATGGCACCCCGACCAGCAACTGCGCACGCTGCAGGATGGGCGCGTGGAGATGAAGCTGCCCTTTGCCGACCCCACCGAGCTGAGCATGGACATCCTGCGGCACGGGCCCGATGTGGAGGTGTCAGAGCCTGCGGAGCTGAGGCAGGCCGTGGCTCGGCAGTTGCGGGATGCGGTGGCGGTGTATGGCTGTGGGTGATTTGATCGCGGCTGGGCCGTAGCCCGATACGTGCGCTTCAAAGGGCTGATTGCCGAGCATTGAGCCCAGATCGGTCAACGGGAGGAAATTCCCTCTCAAAACCGATTCCGCCCTGAGCTGCAAATTAAGATCCACAGGTTTGGCAACCCCCTTGCCACCTTGCAGACAAAACAACCAGATCCGGGAACCCATGCTCGACGACATCAAGAAGACCCTCTGGGCCACCGCCGACAAGCTGCGCGCCAACATGGACGCCGCCGAATACAAGCACCTGGTGCTCGGGCTCATCTTCGTCAAGTACATCTCTGACACCTTCGCCGCCCGCCAGGCCGAGCTGCGCCAGCGCCTGACCGACCCGAACGACGAATACTTCTACGGCGATGCCGCCCCTGAGGACATCGACGCCGAGCTTGAAGACCGCGACTACTACAAAGAGGTCAACGTGTTCTGGGTGCCCGAGGCCGCCCGCTGGGAGGCCATCCGCGCCGCCGCCAAGCAGCCCACCATCGGCAAGCACATCGACGAGGCCCTGAGCCTGATCGAAGCCGAGAACCCAAAGCTCAAGGGCATTCTGGACAAACGCTATGCCCGCGCCCAATTGCCCGACGGCAAGCTGGGCGAGCTGGTGGACCTGGTCTCCACCATCGGCTTTGGCACCGATGCCGCCGTGGCCAGAGACGTGCTGGGCCAGGTGTACGAATACTTCCTGGGCATGTTCGCCAGTGCAGAAGGCAAGCGGGGCGGACAGTTCTACACGCCCGCCAGCATCGTCAAGACCCTGGTGGCCGTGCTGGCCCCGCACCACGGCAAGGTGTATGACCCGTGCTGCGGCTCGGGCGGCATGTTCGTGCAGAGCGAGAAGTTCATCGAAGCCCACGGCGGCAAGATCGGTGACGTGTCCATCTACGGGCAAGAGGCCAACCCCACCACCTGGCGCCTGGCGGCCATGAACTTGGCCATTCGCGGCATCGACTTCAACCTGGGCCGCGAACCCGGCGACACCTTCACCCGCAACCAGCACGCTGACCTGCGGGCCGATTTCATCCTGGCCAACCCGCCCTTCAACATCAGCGACTGGTGGCACGGCAGCCTGGAGGGCGATGCCCGCTGGCACTACGGCGACCCACCGCAAGGCAACGCCAACTACGCCTGGTTGCAGCACATGCTGCACCACCTCAAACCCACGGGCCGCGCCGGCATCGTGCTGGCCAATGGCTCGATGAGTTCCAGCCAGAACAACGAAGGCGTGATCCGCGCCGCGATGGTGGATGCCGACGTGGTGGAGGTGATGGTGGCCCTGCCGGGGCAGTTGTTCTTCAACACGCAGATTCCGGCTTGCCTGTGGTTCCTGGCCAGGCAGAAAAAGCGCAAGGGCGAGGTGCTGTTCATTGACGCCCGCAAGCAGGCCAAGATGATTTCACGCGTGCAGGCAGAGCTGGACGATGCCGCGATTGCCCGCGTTGCCGAGACCGTGGCCGCCTGGCGTGGCGAGGTAGAGGCGGGTGCCAGCATCGCCAGCTATGAAGACGTGCCGGGCTTCTGCCGCAGCGTGCCCCTGGCTGAGATTGCGCAGCACGGCCATGTGCTCACCCCGGGCCGCTATGTGGGCGCCGAAGAGGTGGAAGACGACGACGAAGCCTTTGCCGACAAGATGCAAAAGCTCACCGAGAAGCTGGGCGAGCAGATGGCCAAGGGCGCCGAGCTGGATGCGCTGATCAGGCAGAAGCTGGAGGGGCTGGGGTATGAGTTCTGAGCTGCTTCAGGAGTCCGAAACGGTCGAACTCAAGAAAAGCCTGGCCGAACTCAAGGAAGGGCTGATTTCAATGGTCGCCATCCTGAACAAGCATGGCGAGGGTGAACTCTGGTTCGGTGTCGCGCCCAGTGGCAAGCCTGTCGGCCTCGACGTGACCGACAAGACGCTGCGGGACTTGTCGCAAGCCGTCGGTGCGCACATCGAACCGCGCATCTACCCACACATCAGGTCACGGGACATGGCAGGCAAAACCTGCATCCATGTGTGCTTTGAAGGACGAGATGCGCCTTATTTTGCGCATGGTCGCGCCTACATGCGCGTGGCCGATGAAGACCGCCAGCTCAGCGCACAGGAACTGCAACATCTCATTCTGAACAGACACCGCGACGCGCTGCGCTGGGACAAGCTGCCCAGCGGCCTGGAACTCCGCGCGCTGGATGAGACGAAGATTCGCCGTTTCGTCGAGCGCGCCGGATTGCCATGGGACACGCCCGGAAATGCCCTGGCCAAGCTCGACCTGCTGAATCACGGCCAGCCCGTCAATGCGGCGAGCTTGTTTTTTTCATCGCAACCGATCCAACTGCGTTGCGCGGTCTTTGCCAGCACCGACACCGCGACCATCATCGACCGCCACGACTTCGACGGCGACATGCTCGATCTGATCGAAGAAGCACAGAAGTACATCCTCAAGAACATCCACATCGGCATGCGCATCGAGGGGCTGTACCGGGTCGATGTGCCCGAAATTTCGACCGAAGCCCTGCGTGAAGCCGTCATCAACGCCTTCTGCCACCGCGACTGGAGCGACCCCGACTACGTTCAGGTGGCCATCTTCAAGGACCGAGTCGAAATCCGTAGCCCGGGCCACTTGTATGGCGGGCTGACCATCGAGGACTTGCGCCGGGGCAACGTGTCCAGGCGCCGCAACCCGCTGATCGCCGACCTGTTTCGCCGCATCGACATGGTCGAGGCCTGGGGGCGCGGCATGCCCCTGATCCTGCAAAAAGCACCTTCGGTGCAGTTCAGAGAGGTGGCCGGCTTGTTCATCGCCAGCTTTGAGCGACCGTCGTTCAATGGCTCAAACGACAGCCACACTGTCGATAAGACTGTCGATAAGACTGTCGATAAGGACGAGGTGGCGACGCTCACCGCCAGAGAAAACGCACTGCTGCGCCTGTTGGCAAGCAACCCGCGCATGACCCAAAAACAGTTGGCCGACCAACTGGGTTTGACCGAGCGCGGCGTTCGCTACCTGACTGACAAACTTCAACAAATGGGACAACTGCAAAGACAAGGCGGCAAGCGGGCCGGGCAATGGGTTGTGCTGCATGAGCCCAACAACGGAGCCACGTCATGAGCGACGCGTTGAACATCTGCTCGATGGGATGCTGGGCTTTTGCTACGACCCCGCCGTGCTGGCGCAATTCAAGCGCCTATGTCAGCACTACTGGGCTTTGGACCCTGTGGCCACGACAAGGCATGTTCACGCCTATCGGGACATGTGGGATGGGGATGGGGATGATTCGGCAGAAGCTGGGGGGGCTGGGGTATGAGTTCTGAGGTTTTGAACTTTCAGGGCTTGGTCGATGCGATCGAGAAAACCCATTCAACCCTGGCGATTCAGGCCACCAAAGCGGTCAACATCAGCTTGACTTTGCGCAATTGGTTCATCGGGCACCACATTGCCGAATACCAGCTCAACGGTGCCGACAGGGCAAACTATGGAGAAGGCTTGCTCAACGAACTGGCGCAGGCCTTGCAGGCCCAGGGAATCAGCAATGCAGGGCGTCGCCAGCTCTATGGCTACCTGAATTTTTACCGAGCCTACCCGCAGATGGTGCGGGCGGCGTCCGCACAATCGGCTTTGAAGTTGCTGCCACAAAGCCTGCAAGCAATCTCTGCCCCGAAGAAAGTGCGGACAGTGTCCGCACAAAGCGATCTCGCGGCAGGGTTGAGCATCGACCAGTTGCTCAATCGGCTGTCTTACAGCCACTTTGAGCTGCTGGTTGACATGGACATGCCGTTGAAGCGCCTGTTTTACGAAGTGGAAGCGGTGCGCGGCAACTGGTCGGTGCGCGAATTGAAACGACAAATCGCGACCCAATACTTTGAGCGCAGCGGCTTGTCAACCGACAAAGAGGCGCTGGCTCGGCTGACCCACCAGCATGCCGCCCAAGATCACCCACGGCATGTGATCCGCGACCCTTACGTGTTTGAGTTTCTGGGCCTGCAAGTGCAAGAGGTGATGACCGAGCGCAAACTTGAACAAGCCCTGCTGGACAAGCTGCAAACATTTTTGATGGAGCTGGGCCACGGCTTTTGCTTCGAAGCCAGGCAAAAACGATTGCTCATTGGCAGAGAACATGCCTTTGTTGACCTGGTCTTCTACCACCGCATTCTCAAATGCCATGTGCTGGTCGAGTTGAAAAACGACGAGTTCAAGCATGAGCACCTGGGGCAACTCAATGCCTATGTCAGCTATTACAAGCAGCACGAAATGACCGCAGGTGACCAGCCCCCCATCGGCATCTTGCTGTGCACGCAAAAGAACCACGACATGGTGCAGTACGCGCTGGCCGACATGGGCAACCCACTCTTTGTGTCGAATTACCAATTGCAACTGCCGCCCACGCGCGACATGGAAGACTTCTTGCGCCGAGCCTTGGCGGAGTTGACACCCCTGGGAGACGCATCATGAGCAGCGCGTTGAACAAGCTGGGGCCCCAACTCGCGGCATTGGCCAGCCAGGCGCTCCACGCCATGCAGGCCGACGCGGACGACATCATCCAGCGCGATGACCGCGACCTTGATCGCATTGAACATCTGCTCGATGGGATGCTGGGCTTTTGCTACGACCCCGCCGTGCTGGCGCAATTCAAGCGCTTGTGTCGGCACTACTGGCCTTTGGACCCTGTGGCGACGACAAGGCATGTTCACGCCTATCGGGACATGTGGGATGGGGAAGGCGCTGATTCAGCAGAAGTTGGGGGGCTGGGGTATGAGTTCTGAGTGGCCCATCGTGCCGGTTGGTGAGCTTGCTGCGAAGACACCAGGCGCACTAGCTGTGGGGCCTTTTGGGTCGCGTATGAAAGCTGATTTGTACGTCCCATCGGGAGTTCGCGTTGTTCGTGGCAACAACCTCGGAACTGGCCTTGAGTTCAAGGGGGACTTTGTTCATGTCCCGCCAGATGTCGCTGATGGGCTTGCAAGCTGTTGCCTCGTGCCAGGCGATTTGGTGTTCCCTCATAGAGGAAACATTGGGGAGGTGGGCATCACTCCAGATGATGAGCACAGATACATGCTCTCAACCAGTCTCATGAAGTTGTCACCAGACAGGACGCGGGTTGACCCACTGTTTTTGACCTATTTCTTCAAGAGCAGTATTGGTCGAGCCGCACTGTTGATGAACGCGTCTCAGGTCGGCACACCCGGGATAGCAACACCGCTCAAGTCGCTACGAAGCATTGAGTTGCCACTTCCTACACTGGCCGAGCAGCAAGTGATCTCGCAGTTGTTGAGCGAACTCGACAGACGAATTACCCTCCTGCGCGAAACCAACGCCACCCTTGAAGCCATCGCCCAGGCGCTGTTCAAGTCGTGGTTCGTCGATTTCGACCCCGTGCGCGCCAAGATGGCAGGCCGCGCCCCCGAAGGCATGGACGAAGCCACGGCCGCGCTGTTCCCTGATGCGTTGGAAGAGACGGAGTTGGGCTTGGTGCCGAAGGGGTGGTCACTTCGCTCATTCATCGACGCCGTGGATGTAATCGGTGGCGGTACACCCAAGACAAGCAATCCAGATTTTTGGGACGGTGAGATTCCATGGTTCTCTGTGGTCGATGCGCCCGATGGTGCTGACACGTTCGTGGTGGACACGGAGAAGCGCATTACCGATGCGGGCCTCAAAGGGTCGTCCACCAAGTTGCTGCCGCAAGGCACAACCATCATTTCGGCCCGTGGAACAGTGGGCAAGCTCGCGTTGGCTGGTTGCCCTATGGCCATGAACCAGTCGTGCTATGGGTTGCGCGGCAAGACAGGCGACTCCTACTTCACCTATTTCTCGACCCACCGGCTGGTCGAGGCATTGAAGGCTCGTAGTCACGGCTCCGTGTTTGACACGATCACGAGGGACACATTGGCTAGCGTTCATTCACTCTTACCCGGCACTAAAGACGTGATTGACGCCTTTGAAGACGCGGTGGCGCCGCTGATGAATCGCGTGCTCTTGAACCTGCATCAGTCGCGAGGCCTTGCTGATTTGCGCGACACCCTGCTCCCCCGCCTCATCTCCGGCCAACTCCGCCTGCCCGAGGCGCAAGCCATGTTCGAGGAAGCCACCTGATGTTCGACCTCCACACCTTAGACGACCTGGGCCTGCTGCGCGAGTCTCACGAACTCGAATGCAAGCTGGCCCAAGGCCAGAGCGGCCAGGGCGAGGTGCCCAAGGATTTCTGGCCCACCTACTCGGCCATGGCCAACGCCCATGGCGGCATGGTGCTGCTGGGCGTGCGCGAGAAAAATGGCACCTTCTCGGTCGCAGGGCTGAGCAATCCGGCCAAGGTGCGCGCAGACCTGTTCAACAACCTGAACAACCGTGCCAAGGTCAGCGTCAACCTGCTGACCGAGGCCGATGTGCAAGAAGTGGTGCTGGATGGCCAATCCATCCTGGCCGTGCACATTCCCCAGGCCACACGCCAGCAGAAACCGGTGTTCCTCAACGGCCAACTTGTACGAGTTCTTTCGGCGTGTGATTCGCAAGTTAACGGCCGACCTGAAGGTGCCCTTTGCACTCAGGGATGGCGTTCGCATTGACGACACGCCGGTTCACCAGGCGCTGCGAGAGGCCTTGGTCAACTGCCTGATCCACGCCGATTACACAGACCGGGCCTCGGTGCTGGTGGTGAAGTCGCCGGCAGGTTTCAGCTTTCGCAACCCAGGCCTGATGCGCGTGCCGGTGGCCCTGGCGCTGCATGGTGGCGCCAGCGATTGCCGCAACCGCACGCTGCATCAGATGTTCTTGCTGATCAACCTGGGCGAGCGCGCCGGATCAGGGGTGCCAAAAATTCGCAGCGGCTGGGCTGACGCAGGGCATGGCCTTGAGTTGCACGACAGTTTTGAGCCCTTTGACCACACGGTGCTGGAGATGACGTGGGCGCAGAAGGCGAAGCAGATCACCGAAACTTCGGTAGAAACTTCGGTAGAAACGTCAGCCCGCATCCTGGCATTGCTGCAGCAATCGCCCTCCTTAACGGCCCGACAACTGGCCAGCCAGCTTGGGCTCACCCTGCGGGCAGTTGAACTTCAACTGGCCAAACTCAAAGCAGACAACAAGCTCAAGCGGGTTGGCCCGAACAAAGGCGGGAAGTGGGAGGTGCAGTCGTGACCAGCATCCCGGCTTTTGACCAAATGGAGCCAAGAAGCTGGCTTTTTGCTGAAGGACAAGGAGAAGGGCAAGCCGCTCTACACCTTGCGTTGAAGGCAAGGAGCGTTTAGCAGTCCATTGGTAATTGCTAAACGCTGGGGCTATTTGTCAAATAAATCAATGATTTACGCGTTTAGCATCCTAAGCGCACCGAGACACTTCAACCCAGATCCTGCCATGGATGAAAGCCCGCTTGCATCCTTGCGCATCAAATTAAAGAATGCTTTAATTCCACAAGACATCATTCAAGCAGGCTTTCACACCATGCGCAGCACGGGCACCTACGCCATCTCCACGACCCTGGGCGAGCCCGTCCAGGCCTTCGTGCCGCATGCGCTGCCGCCCTGTGATCCTTCCTTGTCGCCCGATGCCTTCGCCGCCCTCAACCATGCGGCCGAAATGGCGCTGGCCCGGCTGTCGGGAGTCTCAGGCCTGGCGCCTTCGGTGGACTGGTTGCTCTACAGCGCCATCCGCAAAGAGGCCTTGCTGACGTCTCAGATCGAAGGCACGCAAGCCACGCTGGTGGACCTGTTCGATGACGAAGCCGGGCTGGCCATCAGCAACACCGACGACGTTGAAGAGGTCACCAACTACCTGCGCGCCTTCCGCCTGGTGCAGGGCCATTTGCGTGACCCCAATGGCTTGCCCATCAGCGTGCGCCTGCTGTGCGATGCGCACCGCCTGTTGCTTGATGGCGTGCGCGGTGCGGGCAAGCAACCCGGTGAGCTGCGCCGCTCGCAGAACTGGATCGGTGGCACGCGCCCTGGCAATGCCGCGTTTGTGCCGCCGCCACCGGAGCATGTGGCCGCTTTGCTGGCCGACATGGAGCGCTTCATCCATGCCGAGGGCCTGGCCTTGCCGCCGCTGATCAAGGTGGCCCTGGTGCATGCCCAGTTTGAAACCATCCACCCCTTCCTGGACGGCAATGGCCGCATCGGGCGCTTGCTGATTGCCGCCTTGCTGGAGCACTGGGGGCTGCTGCCCGAGCCGCTGATGTACCTCAGCGGCTACCTCAAGCAGCACCAGGCGGAGTACTACCGGCGCTTGTCGGCCATCCGCACCGATGGCGATTGGGAGGGCTGGCTGGCCTTCTTTTTGGAGGGCGTGGCCAGCGCGGCCACCGAGGCCGAGCGTGGCGTGGTGGCCCTGGCCAGCTTGATCGCGGCAGACCGGCGCAAGCTGTTGGCCGCGCCCAAGGCCGGCCCGGCCAGCTACCGCTTGTTTGAGATGCTGCCCATGATGCCGCGCTTCACCATCGAACGCGCGCGGCAGGCACTGGGCACCACCTTCCCCACGGCCACCGCGGCGGTGAAGGTGCTGGAAGATCTGGGCATCGTGGCTGAGCTGACCGGCCAGAAAAAGAACCGCAGCTACAGTTATCAACCATACATTGCGCTGCTGGCGCTTTGACGAAGTACAGGGCAGGCCATGACCGAAGATCAACTCGAACAAGAAGCACTGAGTTGGCTGATCGAAGTGGGCTACACCCACCTGAGCGGCTATGACATCGCCCCCGATGGCCCCGCGCCCGAGCGCGACAACTTCCGCCAGGTGCTGCTGCCCCAACGCCTGCGCGACGCCATCGCCCGCCTGAACCCGCACATTCCGCTGGCCGCCCGCGAAGACGCCTTCAGGCAGGTGCAAGACCTGAGCACCCCGGTGCTGTTGTCAGCCAACCGGCAATTGCACCGTTTGCTGGTGGGTGGCGTGCCGGTGCAGTACCAGAAGGATGGCGAAACCCGCGGTGATTTCGTGCGCCTGGTGGACTGGGGCCACGCGGCAGCGAACGAGTGGCTGGCCATCAATCAGTTCTCGCTCAAGGGGCCGCACCACACCCGCCGCCCCGACATCATCCTGTTCCTCAACGGCCTGCCCGTGGTGCTGCTGGAGTTGAAGAACCCGGCCGATGAAAACGCCAACATCTGGAAGGCCTACGACCAGATCCAGACCTACAAGGCCCAGATCCCTGACGTGTTCCAGTACAACGAGGTGCTGGTGGTCTCAGACGGCTCCGAAGCCCTGATGGGTTCGCTGTCGAGCAACGCCGAGCGCTTCATGGCCTGGCGCACCATCGACGGTGTGACGCTGGACCCGCTGGGGCAGTTCAACGAACTGGAAACCCTGGTGCGCGGAGCGCTCGCCCCGGCTTACCTGCTGGAGATGCTGCGCTACTTCGTGCTGTTCGAGGACGACGGCGGCCTGATCAAGAAGATCGCCGGCTACCACCAGTTCCACGCGGTGCGCGCTGCCATCGAACAAGTCGTGGCGGCCTCTCGCCCGGGGGGCACCCACAAAGGCGGCGTGGTATGGCACACCCAGGGCAGCGGCAAGAGCATCACCATGACCTGCTTTGCCGCGCGGGTGATGCAAGAGCCCGCCATGCAGAACCCCACCATCGTGGTCATCACCGACCGCAACGACCTGGACGGTCAGTTGTTCGGCGTGTTCAGCCTGGCGCAAGACCTGTTGCGTGAGCAGCCAGTGCAGGTGGAAACGCGACAAGACTTGCGGGCCAAGTTGGCCAACCGACCCTCCGGCGGCATCGTGTTTGCCACCATCCAGAAGTTCATGCCAGGGGAGGACGAAGACACCTTCCCGGTGCTCTCTGATCGCAGCAACATCGTGGTGATTGCCGACGAAGCGCACCGCACGCAATATGGTTTCGAGGCGAAGCTCAAGACCATCAAGCGCAGGGGTGGCAAGCCCGATGGGGCGACTTCAGCACTGACCACGGGTGACGAAGCCAGCACGGCCCTGCCTGCCAACTTCGTGCCCCCGGCGTATGAGGTGGAGCACAAGTACCAGGCCGGTTACGCCCAGCACCTGCGAGACGCCTTGCCCAACGCCACCTTCGTGGCTTTCACCGGCACGCCCGTGTCCAGCGAAGACCGCGACACGCGCGCCGTGTTCGGCGACTACATCCATGTCTACGACATGCAGCAGGCCAAGGAAGATGGCGCCACCGTGGCCATCTACTACGAGAGCCGCCTGGCCAAGCTCAGCCTGAAGGAGGATGAGCTGCCCCACCTCGACGAAGAGGTGGATGAGCTGGCCGAAGACGAAGAGGAAAGTACCCAGGCCAAGCTCAAGAGCCGCTGGGCTGCCCTGGAAAAGGTGGTGGGCGCCGAGCCCCGCGTGGCCGCCGTAGCCACCGACCTGGTCAAGCACTTTGAAGAGCGCAACAAGGCCCAGAACGGCAAGGCCATGGTCGTGGCCATGAGCCGCGACATCTGCGTGCACCTGTACGACGAGATCATCAAGCTACGCCCCGATTGGCACGACCCCGATCCCGAAAGAGGCGCCGTCAAGATCGTGATGACCGGCTCGGCCAGCGACAAGGCCCTGCTGCGCCCGCACATCCACAACGGCCAGGTCAAGAAGCGCCTGGAGAAGCGCTTCAAAGACCCGACCGACCCGCTGCGCCTGGTGATCGTGCGCGACATGTGGCTGACCGGCTTTGACGCGCCGTGCGTGCACACCCTGTACGTGGACAAGCCCATGAAGGGCCACAACCTCATGCAGGCCATTGCCCGGGTGAACCGCGTGTTCAAGGACAAGCAGGGTGGCCTGGTGGTCGACTACATCGGCATCGGCAATGAGCTGAAGGCCGCGATGAAGGAATACACGGCCAGCAAGGGCCGTGGCAAGCCCACGGTGGATGCCCACGAGGCCTACGCCGTGCTGGAAGAAAAGCTCGACGTGCTGCGCGCCATGCTGCACGGCTTTGACTACAGCGGCTTCCTCACCGGTGGGCACAAGGTGCTGGCCGGTGCGGCCAACCACGTCCTGGGGCTCAAGAGCGAAGGCCAGCGCGATGGCAAGAAGCGTTTTGCCGACACTGCGTTAGCGATGAGCAAGGCCTTTACCCTGTGCTGCACCTTGGACGAAGCCAAGGCCGTGCGCGAAGAGGTGGCCTTCATGCAGGCCGTGAAGGTGATCCTGACCAAGAAGGACATCACCCAGCAGAAGAAGACCGATGAGCAGCGCGAGCTGGCCATTCGCCAGATCATCAGCTCGGCCGTGGTGTCGGACAGCGTGGTGGACATCTTCGATGCGGTGGGCCTGGACAAGCCCAACATCGGCCTGCTGGACGACGAGTTCCTGGCTCAGGTGAAGAACCTGCCCGAGCGCAACCTGGCGGTGGAGTTGCTGGAGCGCTTGCTGGAAGGCGAGATCAAGAGCCGCTTTGCCACCAATGTGGTGCAGGAGCGCAAGTTCTCCGAGCTGCTGGGCAACGTCATCAAGCGCTACCAGAACCGATCCATCGAAACCGCCCAGGTGATGGAAGAGCTGCTGGAGATGGCCAAGAAGTTCCGCGAGGCGGCCTCACGCGGCGAGCGCCTGGGGCTGAGCGATGACGAGCTGAAGTTCTACGATGCCTTGGCCACCAATGAATCAGCGGTGCGAGAGCTGAGCGACGAGACGCTCAAGAAGATTGCCCATGAGCTGACCGACAGCCTGCGCAAGAACATCAGCGTGGACTGGGCGCAGCGCGAAAGCGTGCGGGCCAAGCTGCGGCTGATGGTCAAGCGCATTTTGCGCACGTACAGGTATCCGCCTGACCTGGCCGACGCGGCGGTGGAGCTGGTGCTGGAGCAGGCCGAGACCATTGGGGATGAGTGGGTGCAACCCTGACCCTTGAGCGCCGCGCCGCCGCACAAGCTCACCTGGTGAGCCTCTGACTGGTCAAACTTGGAACCCATGCCGAGACAGAAGACGCGGTCGCCGCGGTCTGATTCGAGCAGCCACGTTCAACGTAAACCAGGGAGGACTTTCATGTTCAGACATCTCACCGCTTCTCGCCCTCTTTCACTGCTGGCCTGCCTGGCCATGACCGCCTGCGGCGGCGGGGGCGATGTCGGCAGCCTTGCCAACACACCGCCACCCACGGTCAACCAGGGCGTGTATGAAGGAAGCACCAGCAACACTGGCGCGCCTGACTTTCAGATGCTGGTGCTGGAAGACGGTGCCGTATGGGCCATCTACGGAAACCAGACCTCCAACACGTTCTTCGTGGAAGGATTCGTTCAAGGCCAGGCCAGTTTCAACGGTGGGCAGATCAGTGCCAGCGACGTCCGCGATCACGGCTTCTTCCCGGCCATCTCCGGCAGGCTCTCAGGCTCCTACACGTCTGCGCCCGCCGTGACGGGTCAGCTCACGGATGGATCTGGCTCCGTCACGTTCTCGGCCAACGGGATCGTCGGAGGCACCTACAACTACCAGGCGCCGGCGCAGTTGTCTGGCATCGCCGGAAACTGGAACACCAGCCTGACCACCGGCGAGACCGCCTCGCTGACCATCTCCAACACCGGCGTCGTCGGTGGTGTCGCGTCGACCGGTTGCAACTTCACAGGTCAGATCACCCCGCGTGCCAGCGGCAAGAACGTCTTCAACGTGAGCCTGACGTTCACCTCGGCGCAGTGTGAACTGCAGGGGCAAACCGCCACAGGTGTGGCGCTGACCTACCCCACGGTGGCGGGCCCGCAGCAGTTGATCGTGCTGGTGCAAGACGCATCCCGATCAGCGGGTGTGGCCGCGTTCGGGACACGCTGACAGGGGTTCAAGCCCGCAGGCCGTCTTCCAGCATCACCCGCGCCACGTTGCGCTCGGCCAGGGCCGTGATGGTCACGAAGGGGTTCACGCCCACCGAGCCGGGGATGAGTGAGCCGTCGACCACATACAGCCCTGGGCAGCCCTTGACGCGACCAAAGCCATCGGTGGCGCGGCCCAGCAGGCAGCCGCCCAGCGGGTGGTAGGTGAAGTCGTCGGCCACCACCCTGCCGCCGCCGAACAGGTCGGTGCGGTAGACGGTGCCCTGCTTTTTGTTGATGACGTCGAGCAGCGCGCGCAGGTCCTGCACGCTCTTGGCGTTCTGCTCGCGGCGCCAGTCCAGGCTGACCTGGCCGGTGCTGGCATCAAAGCGGAAGGTGGCGCGCTCGGGGTTCTTGGTCACGCCCAGGTACATGCTCACCCAGTTCTCAAAACCGGTGGGCAGCGGTGTGATCTCGGCAAAGACGGGGCGCGTGGGGTGATCCCAGTCGTCGATGCCCATCAGGGGCATGGTGCTTTGCAGCGAGCCCGTGGGCGCCCACATGTGGTTGGCACGCGCCGCCATGACATTGCCGTTGTGGCCCCAACCACGACCGACCTCGTCGTTGAGGTGCGGCAGATCGCCGGTCTCGCGCGCCTTGACCAGCAGCTCGCTGGTGCCCAGGCTGCCTGCGCCCATGAAGAGGTTGCGGCAGCTCAGTTGCACGTCGGCCAGCACATTGCCGTGTTCATCGATCTCGCGCACATCAAGCAGGTAGCCGCCCTGCGGGTTGACGCGGATGCGGCGCACCTGCTGCAGGGTGTAGATCGTCACCAGCCCGGTGCCCACGGCATCGGCCAGGTAGGTCTTGTCCAGGCTGCGCTTGCCGTTGTGATTGCCGTAGATCACCTCTTGCGCCATGGCCGAGCGGGGCACTTCGTTCTTCTCTTCCTTGGCCAGGTAGTTCACGTCGTACACGGAGGGCACGAACATGGTCTTGAAGCCCGACTGGTGGGCCTGGTCGCGGGCCACGCGCGCATATTTGTAGGCCGCCGAAGACTCGAACCACGAGGGAGCCACCTGGTTGACGCCCAGCACCGTGTTGGCCAGGGGGAACCAGCGCTGGTACATGTCGCTGGCATCGACCTGCGGCAGGATATCTTCGAAGTAGCTGCGCTTGGGCGTGACCGCCATGGAGCCATTGACCAGCGAGCCACCACCCACGCCCCGCCCCACGTACACCGAGATGCCGGGGTAGTTCACGCGGTCGAGCACACCGGCGTAACGGTCGATGTCACGGTTGACGACATTCAGGCCCAGGAAGGCACTGACCGGTGCCTCGGTGCGCGATTTGAACCACATGGCGCGCCCGTCGGCAGCGGTGGTCTTGGCAAAGATGCGGCCATCGGACGCAGGCTGCGTCCACATGCGGCCCATCTCCAGCATGACCACGGGCACGCCCGCTTGCGCCAGGCGCGCGGCCGTCACCGCCCCGCCGTAGCCGGTGCCGATCACCACGACGGGCAGGTGCCCTTGCTGAGCCAGTTGGCCCAGCGGCAGGGCTGGCTTGGCCAGACGGGGGTCAAGGCGCTGATCGCGACTGGCAGTGGCGGCGGCCGCGTTGAGCCCAAAGGCAGACAGAGAAGAGGCGGCGGCAGCCTGCAGGGCGGCGTGGCCGAGGAAACGGCGGCGGGACAGGCTCATGGTCAAACTCTCTGGGGTTTATTTGGGACTCATTAGACCCAATCCGCCCGCCAAACGGCCCCACCCTCCCCCTGATCGAGGCGTGCCCAGGAGGCCCAAAACACCCAAACAAGGGATCTTCAGAGAAACCACAACCATCAGGGAAAACCCTTTATTGCACCAAATTTGTCCATTTGAATCGGATTTCAAATGAATTAATGCGCGAGCATTTCAGACAGATGATCAGGGTTTGACTCTAGATACCGCAAAGCTCTGTGACTGAACCAGAGCGCCTGAACGGGTCTCCTTGTCAGCGATGTGTCGTGAACGCTCACTATCGCTGAACACAACGCCTCAAGGCTTCCCAGCAGGCACCCAACCAGGCAGCTTCACGTAGTACCGTGTCGAACGCCCAGCACCCACTTGCTCAAGCAGGTCCATGGCTTCAAGTTCAAGCAGTTCGCGCGATGCGGTTGCACGTGAGGTACCGGCGATGCTCTCGTACTTTTTTGTGCTCATTCCACCCTCGAATCCGCCAGCTCCGGCATGGAGCAGGATGTTCATGACCTTACGTTGGCGCTCGTTCAGCACCTTGTCGCTGTGCTCAATCCAGAAGCGTGCTTTGACCAGTGTGTCGTCTATGACACTGGATGCCTCGTCACAAGCCGCCTGCATCTGATCGACAAACCAGCACACCCAGTCAGTGACATCTAGCCCGCCATGCTGGGCACGTTCAAGCTGGTTGTAGTAGTCGTCGCGATGGTCCAGCAAGCGCTGAGAGGTACGAAAGAGACGGCTCGTTTCGCCGCTGTCCCGTGCCAGCACCAGATCAACGATCACCCGGCCAACCCGTCCGTTGCCATCCTCAAAGGGATGGATGGTTTCAAACCGTAGATGCGCCAGCGCAGCACATACAAGCGAGTCGGACTCGACTCCGTTGTTGAACCATTCCAGCAAGCGCTCCATTTCCTCGCCGACTCTCTCCGATGGCGGCGCTTCATAGTGAACCTGTTCGCCGCCGACCCTGCCACTGACAATCTGCATTGGGTCTGCGTGCTCGCGATAGCTACCTACCGCGATTTTGACCATGCCGGAGTAGCCAGTGGGAAACAGCGCAGCTTGCCATGCATACAGGCGCTCATGACTCAGAGCATCGTTGCGGCGAGTGACAGCGTCGTCCATGATGTCGAGCAACCCCTCGACATTGCGTGGTGCATTGGGGCCATTTTGCTGTCCCACACCTAGCCGTCGCGCTACAGAGCTGCGTACGGCAGCCAGATCCAAACGCTCGCCTTCGATGGCGGCAGTGGCAAGGGCTTCTTGGCTCCAGGCTTCTGCGGCCAGCTCTAATTTTTGTTCGAAGCCGAGGACAGCCAACTTGCCTTCGACGATCCCTTGGGCACGGCGCGCCTTGGTCAGGCTTCCGGCAACTCGAACCAAGTCGTATTGCAGGCTAGGCCAGCCTGCTTGCTGCCAGATGTACTGAGGACGAGCGTTCATGAATGAGACTGAGGCGATTGGTCACTATTATCGACTCATTTATTGAGTTGATAAGGGAGTCTATTCGACTCAAGTAGCAATATCAACTCAAGCTTGGGACAGCGAGAGCCCACTTTTTGTCCCAAGCGTCATGAACGACGATGACGAACAAGATGGATAAAAAGAAAAATCCCTCGCAAATCATGGACTTACGAGGGATCTGTCTTGGTGGGCGGTGCAGGGTTCGAACCTGCGACCCCTGCCCTCGCTGCCACCCAGCCAAACTGATGATGCCAGAGCCGATCGAGGCCACTCAGGGGATGTCTGCACGGCCGTGTGATGCGTCCAGCGCTCAAACCCAGCGCAGGTCTTCAGGACGCCATGTGGCCGTGGCCTGACTGACTGCAGCAGCGACCTGCGTCGGTGGCCACAGCAGGTCGTCCAGCAGCGCCACCGTGTCACCCAAGCTGGCGGCTTCGATGCGGTTCTTGTTGAGAAAGGCCTGCCATTGGCGCAGCTTGGCTGCGTCGCCACTGAACCCCTGGGTCAGCGCCAGCGGACGCTCGGTGGGCAGCGAGGTCCGGCGCCGGGCAAAGGTGGCGACAATGGCTGCGGCCAACGTGCCACCATCCAGTTCCGTGCGCCGGGCAATGACGGCCAGGTCGAAGAAGTCCTTCATGCGGCTGTTCGCTTGCCCCAGCATCACCATGGCCTGGTACTTCTCGGCGATCACGGTGTAGACCGGATAGACGCGCAGCACAGGAGCGGGAAAGTCGCCTAGCAAGGTCGGGTAGGCCACGGTTTGTGGCCCTGGCGTCACGGCGTCGCCGAAGCCCACGTCGATCTGCAAAGCGCAGCGTGCTGAACCGATGCGTGCCACCAGCGTGATGCGCGTGCCGCCGTAGGTGTTGTCCTCGCGAATGGCGTCGGCCTTCACGGAGTTGGGGTCGAACACGATGCCGTCGCCCAAATCCATGACAGCGATGTCGCGGAAGGTGGTGATCAGGTTCGCTTCATCGTCTGGGCCGAAGCCCAGAAAGTCGGCGTCCCGGGTCGGCCGGTGGGGGGCGTCGTACCAGAGTGCAAAGAGCAGTGCGCCCTTGAGCAGAAACCGGTCGGCATGTGGTGAGGCGCTCACGCGAGCCAGCAGACGCTCCATGCCGAAGCGGTTGAGCAGCAGGCTGTAGTCGTCGCCGCGCTGCTTGGCGAGGGTCAGCAAGCGGGCCAGGACTGACGCAGAGAGGTTGCCGCTCATTGCGCCAAGGCCTCCAGATAGGGTTGCATGACCCGCTCGACCCGGTTGATCTTGGCGAAGTGGCTCAGGTCGGCCATGTTGACTTTGCGGCTGCGCCAGGCGTCTTTCAGCGCCTCCAGCGCCACATCCAGACCAATCTTGTGGCGGAACTTGAAGCAGTCGGTCACTGTCTTGGCCGCGCTGTACACGCGGATGGGCGCACCGTGGTCGGTCACGGTCTGGATGCCGTCGCTGTAGGCGGCGCCGCGCAGGCGCGCGATGCGCAGCTTGGGGTAGCTCAGCACCGGGGTCTGAGTGCCTTCAGGCAGCGCGATCCACACTTCGTGCGGCAGTTGCGTGCCGATTTCATGGAATTGCAGCGCGCTCAACAGGCACAGCACACCCTTGGGAACGCGCTGGCAGACCTCGATCAGGGTCTGATGCTCGGTGACGTCGGCATCGGGCAGCCCATACAGGCCACGGGCGATGCGTTGCAGCTTGCCCAACTGATGCAGGCGAATCAGCAACTGCGGTGACCAGCCGTGCGCGCGCACATCCTCCGCCCGCAGCACGCGCCGATGCCGGGCCAGTTCGAGGATGTGGTCAGACTGGTTCACGAGGAAGAGTTTAATATCCGCATCACATTTTCTCAAGTGATGTGATTTTCAATCACGGATGCATGGGGCCACACAGGTCACCGGCCACCTGCCTGTGCGCCCATGCTGGGCGCACCAAGAAAAAAGCACTTAGCATCGCTGCTAAGTGCTTGATTTCCTTGGTGGGCGGTGCAGGGTTCGAACCTGCGCCCCCTGCCGTGTGAAAGCAAAAAATCGGTCTTTCAGATCAACGACTTAGAGAAAAACTCCAAGAACGACAATCACTTAGCGTACATCAGTGTACTTGTTTGTCCTTCGATATCCAAGTGTCAGTGTCCAAAAATTGTCCCAGCGGCGAGGGGTGTGCACCCGGACAAAGCCGGCTCAGGTTGGCGACCACACGGCCTTCACTCCCAGCCTCCGACCACGCCACGTCCACACGTCCGCGACCTCCACGCGATAGCGTCCTTCCTGTGGGCTGCTTCCGTGAACAACCAAGGCTCCATCGTCGATGTCGATGCGCTGGACGGCAAAGGTGCGGGACGGGAACACGTAGACGAACTTGCCCAACATCTTGCTGTGCAACGGCTTGAATCCCTTGTCCAGCAAGGTCACGAAGGTCAACTCTTCGTAGGGACAGTCGCAGTCCGTGAAGATCAGGTAGCCACTTTCCGTTTCGTACTGATCGACCAGGCTGACACCTTCCAGCTTGTACGGTGTCCGAACACCATCGACCAAGAGCGGGGCATGGGTGGCTTCAGGATCCCGCGGCAGGGCTTCCATGTCGAGGGCGAACCGGCTGATTTTCTTCATCTCCGCAGCCCCTCAGCCATCGCAGGCTGATGCAACACCGAACAGAGGCGCCGCCACAATGAACTGGCACACCATCATCGCCCGAGTGCCGCCCAGCTCGGTTTATCAGGCATACCAAGGCGGATCCACTCTTCGTACTGCAACAACAAATTGAAGTGGATGGCCCCGCCAATGACGACTACTGTGGCCAGAGTCACTGCGCATGCCAGCAGCCGAAGACGACTTTGGGAAAGGGCTGCGGCGATGACCGAGAAGCCCGCAGCCCCTATGAACAACGAGGGCTCGAAGCCAATGTGGTTGTCCGGCACCCAGAAGGCGCGATACAAGACCCACACCGTCATCATGATGGGTGGGATCAGCAACAGAACTGCAATGGTTCTCTTCACGGGTTGAACACCTTCTCGGGCATGGCACTTCCGTCGCCCAGGATGTCATTCTTCTTTCGATGGAAGGCCCAGAGATACACCACCTTCGATGATGGCGATGCTTCTTCGTAATGGGACTTTGACGTTGAGAAGTACGAGTACCCCATCTGACCGGATGTCTTCACCCCTTGAGCTTTGGCCATGACTTCCGCCACGGCCCATGAGCGGCGCTCACCGACCATGCCAGTGTTGCAACCACGAAGGTCGAGCTTGGCGCTCGGTGCCCACGGCAACTTCGTCAGCGCATGCATCTCGTCCTTTTTCAGCGTGGCGTCGGCACCCGGTGCCATGGGGGCGAACTCGAATCCGCTGTTCTCACCGGTTGGCTTGCTGGCATGGAGAAACAGGAGCCCACGAGCGACCTCCAAACCTTGCGATCTGGCTTCCATGGCGATCTCGGCCCAAACACGCTTGAAGTCCTCTTCATGCCGAACCTCTTTCAAGATCACCACGTCTCGCGCCGAATCCCATGACGATGTGGCCTTCAGCTCTTGCACCTCTGTTTCAAGGGCGCGCTTGAAGGCATGGTCCTTGACCTGGTAGTAAATCCCAAAGGTCAGTCGCTTCTTGGGCACTGGAACCCGAACTGGCGTCTTGTCCGACTTGTGGGTCAGTGTTGCGGTCAGTGTGGTCATGTCACGCCACCAGTTCAATCTTGACGTCTGCAGGCTCATGCCACGACACACGCTGGGTCAAGCCCTCGGCGTCAGACACCCCCTCCATCGTTCCGTCTGGCCAGGTGATTCGATACTTTTGCCCCTTGATCGGCGAGCCATAGCCTTCATCAACCAGATGGAACTGTTGGTCAAAGTCATGCCCATGGCTGCCTGACGCGGGCTGCAAGGCAGATACTGTCTGGGCTGCAGCGACGGCCTGGCGACTGGCCAGAGATGCACTTCCGGCACTGCCTTCACCGATACCTGACACCACCTGGCTGGAGATCAAGGTTGCGCCACAGGCGCACTTGTCGCCGTGCCGGGCCACAGGTGCGCCATCGACGATCATGGTCGGGTCACCCGTGACGATCACCGTGGTGCCGTGCCCCTTCTTCGGGCAGGTCACCTGGTCGCCGACGCGAGCCAAGCGTTTGCCATGCGTATCGGTCGTCATGGTTGAACCAACCACAACTCCTCCATGATCAGTGCGATCTCCGAGGACGATGAAAGGCCTCATTGCCAACCCCATTTTTTGACTTTGGAGGGAATGTAGCAGCGGCGAAAGCTCTGACTGGAATCTCCAGCATCTTCGGACGTAACAGGAGGTACATCTGCTTATCAGCAACGCATTCGCCAAGGTTATCCACAACATGGCGAGGATCGCCCATGGAGACCTGTGTCATCTGCCATGGCAACGCATGTCACCCATGACACACTCCAAAGGAGTACGTTGAACATGGTGATTCCGCACGGCCTTTGGCGTAAACTGCACAGAATTCTGTCATTCACCGAAGGAGCCAGCCATGGGCTTTTCTGCCAGGGATGTGGTGCCGTTCACCCAGGCACGCGCGAACCTGTCCGAGCTGGCCGACCAGGCCAAGGCCGGCGCCGAAAAGATCATCACCAAAAACGGTGAAAGCTATGTAGCACTGATCGATGCCGAGCGGCTGGATTACTACCACCGTCTGGAGCGCGAGCGCATCCACCTGCTGCTGATTGATGATGCCCGCCGTGGCCTGGCCGATGTGCTGGCAGGCCGCACGCAAGACGCCGATGCCGCGCTGGCTGGCTTGCAAGCGGCGCGCGCCGCCAAGGCTGCCGCCACGAGCAAAGCTAAACAAAAACGCCGTGGCTGAGCAGCTTCACAGCGTAGAGCTGACTGGCAGCCTCACTGAGCGCCTAGCGTCCATCGAAGCCTTCTTGGAAGAGGCCGACGCCACTTCCGCCTATGACGACCTGCTGACAGGTCTGCGCGGCACAGTGATCCCCAACCTGGCGCGCTTCCCGCTCATCGGCAAGCGCTACCTGGATCAACCGCCGCAATCGGCCGAAGCCCTGACCCAACTGGCCCTGCTGCCCCACGGTGCAGCCGACGCCCTTCGCGTGTACCTGCACAGCGACTATCTGATCCTGTATGCCGTGGATGCAGTCAAGTTGACTGCATATTTGCTGTCTGTGAGGCACCATCGCCAGTTGTCGTTCGATTTCGGCCGCCTATGGCTCGGCTAATAAGCACCCAAGAACACCCATCGCACATGCTCAAACTCGAAGAAATCACCAAAGACGCGCAAGTGGCAGGGCTGGTTCCTGACCAAATCGTCAAGCTGATCAATGTGGAAGAGATCGACACCAATGCGCGTCTGGTGCCCTATCGCATCAGCCTGCCCGGCTGGCCGCCATGCCCGACAAGGCAGAACCCATCCACCAGCTGGCTTATCACCTCTACACACGGTGCAAGCATAAAAAATGGGCTGAAAACGCCCGGGCCTACAACGAACTCTTCACTGCGTGGCATGCTGTGGTTGCCGCCTCTATGCAAGCAGGGCCCAGCGGCAGCCAGATGGCACTGGATGAATAAGGAGCGCTCATGATCAGGTCAGCCAACCTTCAGAACTTTGGCCCTTTGTCCAATGGGCAGTACCAGTTTGCAGCGGGTCTCAATGTCATCGTGGGTGAAAATGGCTTGGGTAAGTCGCAGTTGCTCAAGCTGCTCTACACAGTGCTCAAAGTCAATGCAGATGCCAAAGACTTGACCAAAACCGCATTGGCCAGCGCATACGCCGACAAGCTCAAGGGCGTGTTTCGTCCCGACGAACTGGGCCGCTTGGTCAAGCGCAAACAAGGCCGCGAGAAGTGCGAGATCAGTGTCGAAATGGATGCCCCAGGGCAGTCTTGCGCTTTCTCTTTTGCGACCCAGGCCAAATCCGCCGTGCAGGTGGAGCAAGCCCCCCTGCAGGCGCCATTGCAGGCGCCGGCCTACATTCCTACGCGCGAGCTGGTCACCTTGTGCGGTTGGTTTTCTGACCTCTACAAAAACTACCACTTGCCTTTTGATGAGACGTGGTACGACACCGTCTCACTGCTGGGCCTACCCAGCGTGAAAGGCCCGCGCGAAATAGCCGTTAAGGGCTTTTTGCGGCCCCTCGAAGAAGCCATGGGCGGGCGTGTGGCCGTGGATGTAGCCACGGGACGTCTTTACCTGAACATGCCCGGCGAGGGCAAGATGGAAATGCCCCTGGTGGCAGAGGGCTTGCGCAAGTTGGCCATGCTGGCCCGTTTGATCAGCAGTGGCGCATTGCTTGACAAGGGCTATCTGTTCTGGGACGAACCCGAATCTAACCTCAACCCCAAGCTGATCAAGGTTGTGGCAACGTGCATCATGCACTTGTGCAAACAAGGCATTCAGGTGTTCATTGCCACGCACTCGCTGTTCCTGATGCGCGAGCTGGAAATGCTCACCAAAGAATCAACCTTCCGCAGCATCCCTCAGCGCTACTTTGCCCTCGTTTCGGGCACACAAGAACAGGGCGGCAGTGTTGAGCAAAGCGATGATCTGTATGGTTTGCAAACCCTGGTCTTGCTGGACGAAGAACTGATGCAATCAGATCGCTTCATGGCGCAGGAAGGCTGACATGCCTGTGATTGATCAAAGCATCAGGGAGGACAGGCTGACCTTCACTTTTCCTGAGGGCTCTTTGTCCAGCAAATATGATGAGTGGTCGCACTACCGCAATCAGTTTAACGCTGCCTTTGGTGGCACCAAGGCAGTGGACATTGTTTATGCATCAACCAACACAGCCTGGTTGATTGAGGTGAAAGACTACCGCCGTCACCAGCGCACCAAGGCTCTGGACTTGGCCGACGAAATTGGCTTCAAGGTGCGCGACACACTCGCTGGTCTGATCTCAGCCAGCACCCTGGCCAATGACACAGATGAGAGGCGTGTGGCCCAGGCATTGCTCGAAAAGCGGCAATGGCGTGTGGTGTTGCACCTCGAGATCCCACCCAGCCGGTCACGGCTGTGGCCACGCGCCATCGAGCCCGACAAAGTGCAGCAAAAACTGAAAACCTTGGTCAGAGCCATCGACCCACACCCTACAGTGGTCAGCCAAAGTTCATTGAAACCCGACATGGACTGGGTTGTAACCTGATAAATCAACATGCAGCCGCGCAATACGACCCAGCCAAGAGGGTGATGTTCTGGCAGCTGAGAGAGCATCTCCGGGAGGACCCAGAGACCGTCAGGAGACCGTCAGGAGACCGTACTGTAAAACAAAAAGCCCCACAAGTGAATGACTTGCGAGGCTTTTGTCCTGGTGGGCGGTGCAGGGTTCGAACCTGCGACCCCTGCCGTGTGAAGGCAGTGCTCTACCACTGAGCTAACCGCCCGAAACTGGTTCGGGTTTCGCTGAGGTCGTGATCAGCGAAGACCAACACTATAGCACAGCTTCCAGCGATTTCCACAACGCTTTTCCGCCACTGGCCTTGTCCAGGTCGGCCAGGGCTGCTTCAAAGGCCTGCGCTTCTTCGTCGGTGGGCGCCACCACGCGCAGGTCAAACTGGCTGTAGTCGATGGCTGCGATCTGCTCGCCACCGCCCTGCCCGTCGCCATCGCCGCTGCCCGCATCGATCAGGAGCGCGTCCTGGCCGCGGGTCATGTTGATGTAGACCTCGGCCAGCAGCTCGGCATCCATCAAGGCGCCGTGCAGGGTCCGGTGGGTGTTGTCCACCTCCAGGCGGCGGCACAGCGCGTCCAGCGAGTTGGACTTGCCCGGGAACATCTCGCGCGCCATGACCAGGGTGTCCAGCACCGAGGCCACATGGTCGGTGAACACGCCCTTGCCCACCCGACGCAGCTCCGCATTGAGAAAGCCCACGTCAAAGTTGGCGTTGTGGATGATGATCTCGGCGCCGTGGCAGTAGGCCAGGATCTCGTCGGCCAGGGTGGCAAACACCGGCTTGTCAGCCAGGAACTCGTCCGTCAGGCCGTGGATCTTGACGGCGTCTTCGTGGTTGGGACGCTCCGGGTTGAAGTAGAAATGCAGGTGCCGACCGGTCAGGCGGCGGTTGACCATTTCCACACAACCGATTTCGATGATGCGGTCGCCGGACTCCGGGCTCAGGCCCGTGGTTTCGGTGTCAAGGAAGATCTGGCGGCTCATGTCAGTGACTCAATGATTTTCGCGCGCGTGGTTGATCGTGTACTTGGGGATCTCGACCACCAGGTCCTGCCCGGCGACGATGGCCTGGCAGCTCAGGCGCGAATTGGGCTCCAGGCCCCAGGCGCGGTCCAGCAGGTCTTCTTCGGTCTCTTCCATCTCGTTGAGGCTGCGAAAGCCCTCACGCACGATGACGTGGCAGGTCGTGCAGGCCGCGCTCATGTCGCAGGCGTGCTCGATCTCGATGTGGTTTTCCAGCAGGGCTTCGCAGATGGTGGCGCCAGGGGCGACCGTGATCTGCTTGCCCTCGGGGCACAGACTGGCGTGGGGCAGGATCTTGATGATGGTCATGCGGATGCGTGTCTTGTGTAGGCTCAGACTTGGTCGAGGGTGCGTCCCGCCAGGGCCTGGCGGATGCTGCGGTTCATGCGTTCGGCGGCAAAGCCTTCGGTCGATTGCGCCAGGGCCTTGGTGGCCGCTTCCAGGGCTTCGAGGTCGCCACGGTCACAGCGTTGGCCGATGTGGGTCATGTGCTGCTCGATGTCGGCGCGCTGCTCAGGCGTCAACAGGTCGCCATCGGCCGCCAGGGCCGCGCGCGTGGCTTCCAGCAGGCGCTCGGCGTCGACACGGGCCTCTCGCAGGGCGCGGTCCTTCATGTCGGCCGCGGCGGTCGTGAAGCCCTCGCGCAGCATGTGGGCCACCTGGTCGTCGTTCAGGCCATAGCTGGGCTTGACCACCACCGAGGCTTCCACACCGGACAACTGCTCCTTGGCCGAGACGCTCAACAAACCATCGGCATCAACCTGGAAGGTCACGCGGATGCGCGCTGCACCAGCCGCCATGGGCGGGATGCCGCGCAACTCGAAGCGGGCCAGCGAGCGGCAATGCTCGACCTGCTCGCGCTCGCCCTGCACCACGTGCACAGCCAGCGCCGTCTGCCCATCCTTGAAGGTGGTGAAGTCCTGCGCGCGGGCGCAGGGGATGGGCGTGTTGCGCGGGATGATGCGCTCAGCCAACCCACCCATGGTCTCCAGCCCCAGGGACAGGGGCAGCACATCCAGCAGCAGCAACTCGCCTTGGGCATTGTTGCCCGCCAACTGGTTGGCCTGGATGGCCGCGCCCAGGGCAACGACTTCATCCGGGTTCAGGTCGGTCAGCGGGGCTTGCCCAAAGAACAGGCCCACGGCATCACGAACCGCCGGCATGCGGGTGGAGCCCCCCACCATGACCACGCCCTTGACCTCGTCCGGCTTGACCTTGGCATCGCGCAGCACGCGCTTGACCGAGGCCAGCGACTGATCAATCAGGGGCTTGGCCAGTGCGGCCAGTCGCTCGCGGGTCATCATGACCGACAACATGCCGCCCGACAGCATCACCGACAGGTGGGCGCTGCCATCGGTGGACAGCTTTTCTTTCACGGATCGGGCCGCGACCAGCACGGCGCGTTTGTCCTGCGGGGTCACGGCCTGCATCTTGGCCTCCTGCAGGGCAGACTCGGCCACCTGGTGGTCGATGTCGTCGCCGCCCAGGGCTGAATCGCCTCCGGTGGACACCACCTCGAACACACCACGGCTCAGTTGCAGCAGCGAGATGTCAAAGGTGCCGCCGCCCAGGTCATAGATGGCATACAGGCCTTCAGAGCCATTGTCCAGGCCATAGGCAATGGCCGCCGCGGTGGGCTCGTTCAGCAGGCGCAGCACATTGAGGCCCGCCATCTGGGCCGCATCCTTGGTGGCCTGGCGCTGGGCGTCGTCAAAGTAGGCGGGCACCGTGATCACGGCCCCGAACAGGTCGTCGTTGAAGGTGTCTTCCGCGCGCTGGCGCAGGCTGGCCAGGATCTCGGCCGACACCTCGACGGGGGTTTTGGTCCCCGCCACGGTTTGCACAGCCACCATGCCGGGCTGGTCTTCAAACTGATACGGCAGGCGACCGGCATCGGGCAGGTCGGCCAGGCGACGGCCCATGAAGCGTTTGACCGAGACAATGGTGTTCAGCGGGTCTTCCGCGGCAGCAGCCAGCGCGTCAAAGCCGATCTGGCGGCGGGTCTTGCCCTTGTCGTCGATCAGGTAGCGCACAGCCGATGGCAGGATCACGTGGCCTTGTGCATCGGGCAGGCACTCGGCCACCCCATGACGCACGGCCGCCACCAGCGAGTGGGTGGTGCCCAGGTCAATGCCCACCGCGATGCGACGCTGATGGGGGTCGGGCGATTGACCAGGTTCGGAAATTTGCAGCAAGGCCATGAGAATCAGGACGCGTCAGAGCGCGTCTTCGTATCGTTCGAGTCGGGCATCGATCTCCTCCAGGAGGCGGTCGATGAACATGAGGGCGCGCACTTCCTGCGCGGCCTGTGCGGCATCCCTGGTCACATCCAGCAGTTGGGTGACGCGGGCGATGCGGCTGCGGCGATCCAGCACAACCTGGTCGGACAGGGCCTGCACATCGGCCGCACTGCCCGCGTCTTCCAGGGCCTCACGCCATTCCATCTGTTGCATCAGGAACGCACCGGGCATGGCCGTGTTGCTCTCTGACTGAACGGGCACACCGGCCAGCTCGCACAGATAGGCCGCGCGCTTGAGCGGGTCCTTCAGGCGTTGATGGGCCTCGTTGACCCGCACGGCCCACTGCATGGCAATGCGCTGGGCGGCAGCGCCTTCGGCCGCAAAGCGGTCAGGGTGCACCTTGCCTTGCAGGGTCTTCCAGGCCGCGTCCAGCTGGGCGCGATCCAGGGCAAAGACCCGGGGCAGACCCAGCAGGGTGTAGTCGTCAGCGTCGAGGTTCATGGCGTTTGAAAATACAAAGCCCCACCAAGGGGTGAGGCTTCATCCAGCACAAGGCACCGGCCTCAGATCCGGAAGGATTCCCCACAACCGCAACGATCACGCTCGTTGGGGTTGTTGAACTTGAAGCCCTCGTTGAGCCCCTCGCGGACAAAGTCCAGCTCGGTGCCATCGATGTAAGGCAGGCTCTTGGGATCGACCAGGATCTTGACGCCCTGCTCCTCGAAGATCACGTCTTCGGGTTGGATGTCGTCGGCGAACTCGATCTTGTAGGCCAGGCCGGAGCAGCCGGTGGTCTTGACGCCCAGGCGCACGCCCACACCCTTGCCGCGGCGGCTCAGGTAGCGGGTGATGTGGCGAGCAGCCGCCTCCGTCAGGCCCACGGACATGTTGGCATTGGCATTGGCGATTTCCGCCAGCGGGCCATTGCCCGGACCGGCGGTGCACGACGCAGAGGTGGCTTGGTCAGGCTGCATGTTTGGTCTTGTAGTCGTTGACGGCGGCTTTGATCGCATCTTCCGCCAGGATCGAGCAGTGGATCTTGACCGGGGGCAAGGCCAGCTCTTCGGCGATCTGGGTGTTCTTGATGTCGAGCGCTTCGTCGAGCGTCTTGCCACGCACCCACTCGGTCACGAGCGAGCTCGACGCAATGGCCGAACCGCAGCCATAGGTCTTGAAGCGTGCGTCCTCGATCACACCAGTCGATGGGTTGACCTTGATCTGCAGCTTCATCACGTCGCCGCAGGCCGGTGCGCCGACCATGCCGGTGCCAACCGTGTCATCGCCCTTTTCAAAGGAGCCGACGTTGCGGGGGTGTTCGTAGTGGTCAATGACCTTGTCGCTGTATGCCATGGTGTTACTCCAAATGTCGTCGGTGGTTGCAGTACCCTGCAACCGGGGGCTGACATGACTAGTGTGCCGCCCATTGAATAGTGCTGATGTCGATACCGTCTTTGTACATGTCCCACAGCGGCGAGAGTTCGCGCAGCTTGGCGACACGGTCCTTGAGGGTGGTGACGACGAAATCGACTTCTTCTTCGGTCGTGAAGCGGCCGATGGTCATGCGCAAC
>DAORJC010000011.1:0-34669 GCA_035438885.1 Aquabacterium sp.
CCCCATGTCTGTCATGGGGATCTTCATGGTGCAGGGGGCGCTGTCCGGTGTGCTGGGCACCTTGTCCGGGCTGGGGCTGGGGCTGCTGGTGGCCTGCAACATCGACGTGATCGTGCCCTTCATTGAAGGGGTGCTGGGGGTGAGCTTCCTGCCGGGCAGCATCTACCTGATCAGCCAGATGCCCAGCGAGCCCCGCGCCGATGACATCGTGCCCATTGCGATCATCTCGCTGGTGCTGTCCTTGCTGGCCACCATTTACCCGAGCTGGCGTGCCAGCCGTGTTCAACCCGCTCAGGCACTGCGTTATGAATGACTTTCTCGATCAGCCCTTGCGGGTTCGTCGCATCCACTCGCTCAGGAGCCTGCGCTGGCTGGCGCTGGGCTGGTCCGACTTCACCGATGCGCCGTTGATCGGCCTGATGCACGGCTTGATCACGGCGGTGTTTGGCGGGCTGTTGCTCTACTTCGGGTGGACCAAGTTCTGGGCCCTGGTCGGTGCATTTTCGGGCTTCCTGATGGTGGCGCCCGTATTGTCCACCGGGCTGTACGCGGTCAGCCGCGCCCTGGGCAGGGGCCAGACCCCGACCTGGGCCACGGTGTTCGGGGTGTGGGGCTCGCTGGACCGCCGCCTCGTGATCTTTGGCCTGCTCCTGATGGCCGCGGGCACGACCTGGGTGACCACCTCGGCCGCCTTGATCACCTGGTGGTCTGACGGACAGGTCAACACGCCCGACCAGTTCATCCGGCAGATGGTGGCCACCGAAGACCCCTGGTTGTTCGAGCTGTGGCTGATGATGGGCGGGCTGATGGCTGCGCCTGTGTTTGCTTCGACCCTGGTCACCATTCCCTTGTTGATGGACCGGCCCCAGGTGTCGGTGTCTCAAGCCGTGGCCACGAGCTGGCGTGCCGTGGCCACCAATCCGGTGCTGAGCAGCCTGTGGGCCGGCATCCTGATGACGCTGACCCTGGCGAGCTTTGGCTCCCTGATGTTTTTGTTGATTCTGGCGCTGCCGGTGCTGGGGCATGCCAGCTGGCACGCCTACCGTGACCTGGTGGTCCGCGAAAGTTGATGAGCGATGTTTGGTTGGAACGAAGAACAGATTGCCCAGTTCGGCATGACGGTCGGCATTGGCGGCTTCATGCTCTACATGGTGTTCATCATCGTCCAGTTGGCTCGCCAGTCCAAGGCGGGCAAGTTCGGGACATTTGTGTTGTTGTTGGTGCTGGGTTTTGGCATGCTGGGCTTTGTGGCCAAGCAGGTCATCATGTGGCTGCTCAAGATCTGAGGCGGGCATGAGCGAAATCATTTTGTCGGCGCAAGGGGTTCGTCAGCGTTTCCATGAGGGATCGCTGGACGTCACCGTGCTGGATGGTGTGGACCTGTCCCTGGCGCGCGGTCAGTCCGTGGCCGTGGTGGGGGCGTCCGGGTCGGGCAAGAGCACCTTGCTGCACCTGCTGGGGGGGCTCGATGGCGCCACGCAGGGCACCATCACCCTGATGGGCCGCGACTGGCGCCAGATGTCGCCCGCCGAGCAGGGCCGCTGGCGCAACCAGCACCTGGGCTTCATCTACCAGTTTCACCACCTGCTGCCCGAATTTTCGGCGCTGGACAACGTGGCCATGCCGCTGCTGATCCGTCGTCTGCCGCTCGATGAGGCTCGCCGTCAGGCCCTGGCCTTGCTGACCCAGGTGGGGCTGGCCAACCGCGCCGAACACCGCCCCTCCGAGCTGTCCGGCGGCGAGCGCCAGCGGGTGGCCGTGGCCCGAGCCCTGGTCACCAGTCCGGCCTGTGTGCTGGCCGACGAGCCCACGGGCAACCTGGATCGCAACACGGCCGATGTGGTGTTTGCCCTGCTGCGTGAAGCGGCCGCGGCCCGGGGCTGTGCCATGGTCATCGTCACCCACGACGAGAACCTGGCTGCACGCTGTGATCGGCAGTTGCGACTGGTGGCGGGCCAACTGACCGAGCCGTCGTTGACTGTCTGATGAGGTTGGGCTGAGCATGGGCCTGTCCTGGATCGACACCCATTGCCACCTGGACGCCCCCGAATTTGACCGGGACCGCGCAGACGTGATGGCACGGGCTCAGGCCGCGGGCGTGAGCACCCTGGTGGTGCCCGCGGTGATGCCTTCGACCTTTGGCCCTGCGCGTGACGCGGCTCATGCTTGCGGGGGGGCTTATGCGCTGGGTACCCACCCGCTGTATGTGCACCAGGCCAGCTCTGATCCCCTGCGGGCGCTGGCGGAGGCGCTGACCACCTGGCGAGGCGATCCGCGCATGGTGGCTGTGGGCGAGATCGGTCTGGACCACTGGGTGCCTGAGCTGCAGGATGCGGCCAGCCTGGCCTTGCAGGAGTCGCTGTACGCAGGGCAGTTGGACATCGCGCAGCGCCTGGGCTTGCCGGTGATCCTGCATGTGCGTCGCAGTGCCGATGCCTTGCTCAAGCACCTGCGTCGCCTGCAGGCGATGGGGCGCCCCGTGGCAGGTGGCATCGCGCATGCCTTCAATGGCAGCGAGCAGCAGGCCTTGGCCTTTGTGGACCTGGGCTTCAAGCTGGGCTTTGGCGGGGCCATGACCTTCGATCGGGCCTTGCAGATCCGTCGCCTGGCGCAAAGCTTGCCGGCCGATGCCATCGTGCTGGAGACCGACGCCCCCGACATCCCGCCGCACTGGCTGTACCAGACCGCTCAGGCGCGCGCGCAGGGCGCCCGCAGCCGCAACGAGCCGGCCGAGTTGCCGCGCATCGCGCAGACGCTGGCCGACTTGCGCGGCTGGAGCCTCGACGAGACGGCCCAGCGGACCCGAGCCAACGCCTTGGCGGCTTTGCCTCGGCTGGCCCGCATCCTGAGCCCCGGCGGCACCTGAGCGGCGGAGTCCCCCCGATGCCTGTGCCACACTGACGGTGTGAAACGAGCTGCAGCACTCCCCGACGCCACCATCTCCGAGCAGGGTGGCCTTCGATACCTCCACCTGGAGACCCCCTGGATCCAGGGCGCCATGCGCATCCGCAAGCCCCTGCACCTGGAGCTGGACTACATCCAGCGCATGATGGCCTGGCTGCTGTTGCGTGCCCCCGAGGTCTGGGCCGACACCCGCACCCTGCAACTGGGCCTGGGCGCGGCCGCCATCACCAAGTACTGCCATTCGGTGCTGCGCGTGCCCACCACCGCTGTCGAGCTCAACCCCAAGGTGATCCGAGCCTGCCATGCCTGGTTCCACCTGCCCGACGATGACGAGCGCCTTCAGGTCATCCAGCAGGATGCCGCCCGCTTTGTGAAGGACGATCGACACGTGGCCGCCTTTGATGCCCTGTGTGTGGACCTCTACGACCACGAAGCCGCCAGCCCGGTGCTGGACGACGAGGTCTTTTACCGCCACTGCTGGCAGGTGCTGGACGACGGCGGCGTGATGACGGTCAACCTCTTCGGGCGGGACGCCAGCTTCGAGCGCAGCACCAGCCGCATCGCGGCCGCTTTTGGCGCGGCGCACACGGCCATGCTCAAGCCCACCCGCGAGGGCAACACCATCGTGATCGCCTGGAAGGGCTTTGACCTGCCTGATCGTGAGGTGTTGAGTACACGCGCTGAAATTTTGAAGACCCGTTGGGCATTGCCGGCCCCAAAATGGGTGAAGCTGCTGTCGGCCTTTCAGCCTGCCAGGCCCCCCAAGGACTGAGTTGTCATGAGTGCACCCACCGCGTCGTCGTCCACCTCTGCCGCCACATCCCAGGTGGCCACCGTGCCTGCGGGCCCGCTTGACTGGCGCTTGCTGCTGACCTGGTTGACCGACGATGGTGTCATCTCGCCAGCCGATGCCGACAAGGTCAAACAACGCTTCGGGGCGGGCAGCAGTGCTCAGCACCCGCTGGTGCGCCTGTCCGGTCTGAACCTGACACGCCAGGACACCGGCATGCTGCTGGAGCTGGAGCCCCTGACGGAGTGGCTGGCGCGGCGTGTGGGCCTGCCCTACATGCGGATCGACCCGCTCAAGGTGGATGTCTCGCGCGTCAGCGAGGTCATGTCCATCACCTATGCCGAGCGCCGCAAGGCCTTGCCGGTGCAGTTTGGCCTCAATGAGGTGACCATCGCGACCTGCGAGCCCTTTGATGTGGCCTGGGTGGACGAGATCCTGGCCCACACCCGTCGCTCTGTTCGCCTGGTGGTGGCCAGCCCGCTGGAGCTGCAGCGCTACCGCACCGAGTTCTACACCCTGGCCCGTTCGGTCAAGGACGCCAACCGCAAGACTGGCGATGCCGCCACCACCAACAGCTTTGAGCAACTGGTCGAGCTGGGCAAGGCCGGCCGTCAACTGGATGCCAACGACCAGGGCGTGATCCAGGTGGTGGACTGGTTGTGGCAGTACGCTTTTGACCAGCGGGCCTCCGACATCCACCTGGAGCCGCGCCGTGACATGGGCGCCATTCGCTTTCGGATCGACGGCGTGATGCATTCGGTCTACCAGGTGCCCCTGTCCGTGCTGCAGGCCATGACCGCCCGCATCAAGGTGTTGGGCCGCATGGACGTTGTTGAAAAGCGCCGACCGCTGGACGGCCGCATCAAGACCCGCAACCCGGGTGGTGACGAGGTCGAAATGCGCCTGTCGACCATGCCGACTGCCTTTGGCGAAAAGCTGGTCATGCGGATCTTTGACCCTGACAACACGCTCAAGTCCTTTGATGCGCTGGGCTTTGGCCCGCAAGAGACGCGTGTCTGGGAGCAGCTCACCGAGCGCAGCCACGGCATCATCCTGGTCACCGGCCCCACCGGTTCAGGCAAGACCACCACGCTGTATTCCACACTCAAGCGCCTGGCCACCGACGAGGTCAACGTCTGCACGGTGGAGGACCCGATCGAAATGATCGAACCCTCCTTCAACCAGACGCAAGTGCAGGCCAACATCGACCTGGGGTTTGCCGAAGGCGTGCGCGCCCTCATGCGGCAGGACCCCGACATCATCATGGTGGGCGAAATCCGCGACCGTGAAACGGCCGAGATGGCCATCCAGTCGGCGCTGACCGGTCACTTGGTGTTCTCGACCCTGCACACCAACGATGCGGTCTCGGCCATCACGCGCCTGACCGACATTGGCGTGGCGCCATACCTGATCAGCGCGACCGTGATCGGTGTCATGGCCCAGCGCCTGGTGCGCACCCTGTGCCCGCATTGCAAGCAGCCCGATGACCATGCCTCGCTTGATGCGCTGAGCGATGCCATCAAGCCGTGGCGACTCAACGGCACGCCCAAGCCCTACAAGCCCGTGGGTTGCCTGGACTGCCGCATGACGGGCTTCAAGGGACGGGTGGGTCTGTACGAACTGCTGCCGATCACCGAAGGCATTCGCCAGGGCATGCACCCCGATGTGGACATGGCCAAGATCAAGCGTGCCGCCATCCAGGAGGGCCTGCGCCCGTTGCGCCTGGCCGGTGCCATGAAGGTGGCCGAAGGGCTGACCACGCTGGAAGAAGTGTTGCGCAACACCCCTCACTGGGAGGGGTGAGCCGCCCCTCGGCTCAGGGGCCGGGTGCCGACGTGGTGGTCGAGCTGTGAGAAAACGGCTCCACGACCACATCGCAGGCAATGCCGATGGGGTCGACCTCGGACCAGGCCACGGTGCCACCCAGTTGCTTGGTGCGTTTGCGCACCCCGCCCAGGCCCAGGCCATGTGACCAGTGCTCGGGCTGGCGGCCCACGCCGTTGTCCTGAACGTGCATGGTCAGCCGATCGTCCTTGAGCTGGATGTGGATGCTCACCCGCTTGGCCTTGGCATGCGAAATGGTGTTGTTGACCAGCTCGCGCAGGATGCGCGTCAGCGCCGACCACTGCACCACCGTCAGCTCGACGTTCTGGTCAAAGGTGGCCGACCAGTCCAGCTCGGCTCGCGCCGCGGCCAGCCGGTGGGAGATGTCGCGCTTCCATTCACTGGCGGCATCGGCCAGCGTGTGGCCCTGCACGGACAGGCCGCGTGTGAGCGTTTTCAGGTCCTGCAGCGTGTGGCGGATGTAGTCCTCGATGTCCGGGTTTGGGGCTTGGTACATCAGGGTCAGCAGGCGGGCGCCGATGTCGTCATGCAGGTCCTGGGCAATGCGCAGTCGCTCCTCGCTGCGGCCTTGCTCGACCGCGCGGTCAAAGCTGAGCACGCGCTGCAACTGCTCCATGATCCGCGTGGCCAGTCGCGCGTCCTCGGAGGTGAACAGTCGTCGGCCCTTGGCTGCGTGGCGCAACACCAGAACCTTGGAGGCCGAGCTCTGCTCGCCATGGATCTGCGGCAGTCGCACCAGCAGCAGGCCGCCGTTGCCACGGATGCTGCTGGCGCTGACCTCGCCGCGAACCACCGCCGCCTCGCGAGGGTCAAACAGCTCGCGCATCAGGCGCCCCATGAGTTCATTGACACGCTCGGGCTGGCGCTCCAGCTCCCGGGCGATGCGGTACAGCCGCTCGAACAGGCGCTCGGTGGTCAGGCTGTCGCGCGAGAGCACATAGGTCATCACCCAGCGCCGGATGCTCAGGTACACCCCGAACGCCAGGAACAGCGACAAGGTCATGGAGGTGAACTGCCCCAGCGAGAACACCGCCACAAAGATCAGGTCCAGCGAGGCGGCCACGGTGCTGGAGGCCGCCAGCAGCGAGAACTCCTGCAGGATCTGCTTGGAGCGCGTCAGGTAGGGCGAGAGCAGCAACTGCGAGGCAAAAAACACATGCCAGGTCATCACCCCGAAGGTGGCCAGGCTGATCTGCATGTCGGGCCGGTCACCCTGCGTGGCCACTGCCAGGCTCAGCAACACCCAGCAGGCCAGGGTGATGATGGTGAAACGGCTGAGCACCAGGGTGAACGGATGGGGGGACTGGCGATAGGCCACCCGCATGAATCCCAGTGCGGCCAGACCCAGCAAGGTGCAGCCAGCCTGCAGCCAGAGCCAGCAGTTCTCGGGCGGCAGTTGCGCAATGGTCAGCCCCAGCACCAAGGTCAGCCCCCAGCCCGACAGCGCATACAGCGGCCAGTGTCGTACCGGGCGGGGGTGCAAGACGGCCACCTGCATCAGAGCGCCTGCAGAGACCAGGTCCAGTGCCATGCGGCCATAACAGTCGAGCTGGACAAACCAGGGCGGGGTGAACAGGTCCAGGTTGTTCTCGACACCCATCAGCAGGAGGTGCCCCGCCTGCGTGGTGACCAGCACCATGAAGGCCACATTTCGCCACTGCGGGCCCGCCAGCAACACCAGCGTCCCCACGGCCAGCAAGGCCACGGCCAGACCCGAGAGCAGCCAGAACAGGGGCGTGACACCCGACCAACCCCGGCGGCTCACAAAGACGGGCTCATCGGGCAGGTTCATCAACTCGAACTGCACGGTGCCACCCTGCGGGGGCAGGGCGCTGATCAGGTCGTGCAGGCGTTCATGGGCGACCAGGTGGGCATCTCGGTCCTGGGCGCGAGGGATCCAGCGGGCGCTGCGTTGCAGCAGGAGTTGCTCGACTGGTGCACTGATGATGCTGACCTCGTCCTTGGAGGAAATCACCTCCAGCCTCAGGCCTTCGAGACTCTGCCCCTCCATGCGTTGCAGCGCCGGCACCGAGGTGCTGCCCAGCTTGACCAGACCTTCGGGGGATGCCCGCAGGTTGATCGGCAATTGAGGCTGGGTGGACAGCCAGTGGGCCACCAGAACCACCCCCACCAGACCTGCCAGCACGATGCCCACCAGCAGCCGCAGGCGCCAGCCAAGCCATTGCGGCAATCGGTCGGCGCTTCTCAGCGCCTCTTCCAGGGTGGCCGTCTCGCTGTGGTCACCCAGCCTCAGCTCGCCCGGAGGCGGGCCTTGGATCACACCAGCCCCTGTTTGCTGGCCAGAACGGCCGCCTCTGCCCGGCTGGAGACGTTGAGCTTCTTGTAGATGGACTTGATGTGGTCGTTCACGGTGAACCACTTGATGCCCATCAGGTTGGCGATCTCCTTGATCGTGAAACCCTTGCTGAGGTAGGTCAGCACCTCGCTCTCGCGTGGCGTCAGGCGCTCGTGGTCGATGGGTGCCGGGGCGGGCACACTGGGCGCCACGGCCTGCACCGGTGCGGCGGGATAGCCCTCACCGGAGCGGAAATGCGTCAGCAGACGCCGCGCAATGGCGGGTGACAGCGGGGGCTGGCCGCGCACGATCTTTTGCAGCTCTTCGACCAGGACCTCGAAGCGGTCCTCTTTGAGCAGGTAACCGTCCGCGCCGCATTGCAGTGCCGGGAACAGGTGTTCGTCGTCAGAGTACAAGGTGGTCACGATCCGGGTGGCCGGGTAGCCCGCCAGTTCGGACAACAACTCCAGGCCGCTGCCGTCGGGCAGCTCCAGGTCCACCAGGATCAGCTGGTACGGATCGGCCGACGTGGCGGCCCGTTGACCGGCCTTGTGTCCCAGCAGGCGCCGGGCCGCTTCCAGGTCACCGGCCTCCGTGATGCTGCTCACGTCGCTGAAGCTCTCGCGCACCACCCGGCACAGAAAGCCTCGGGCGACCGGATTGTCTTCAAGAATCAGAACTTTCACTGCCATCGATTGCTCCCGAGGTGGTCGCTTGCTACAAACTCCCCGGGTTGCGTTCGAGACCGAACCCCTGGGTCAAACACACAGCCGAACGACGATCCCCATGTTTGCAGACATTATCAGGCCCGAATGGCCTGCCCGCCAGACCCGATTTGACGGGGGGTGTTACCGGGTGTCGCCTGACAGCCACCTACAATGCGGTCATGCGTATTCTGATTGCCAACGACGACGGGTATCTGGCGCCCGGCCTGCACGCCCTGGTCAAGGCTTGTGAAGGGCTGGGCACCATCGACGTTTTTGCACCTGAGCGCAATGCCAGCGGCACCTCCAATGCCCTGACGCTCTCGCAGCCTCTGATGGTGCACACCGCACACAACGGGTTCCGTTTCGTGACGGGCACCCCGTCCGACAGCGTCCACCTGGCCCTGACCTCCGGGCTCATCCCCCGGCCCGACCTGGTGCTCTCGGGCATCAACAACGGTGCCAACATGGGCGATGACACCCTGTATTCCGGCACGGTGGCCGCCGCCACCGAAGGGTACCTGTTCGGCATTCCAGCCATCGCCTTCTCGCTGGTGGACAAGAACTGGGCCCACCTGGACGTGGCCGCCCGTGTGGCGCGTCGGGTGGTGGACCACGTCATCGCGCACCCGCCCAGTCAGGGGCACTGGTTGCTCAACGTCAACATCCCGGCCACGGCCGATGCCGATCAGAGTGACTGGCACCTGACCCGCCTGGGCCGGCGCCATGCCAGCCAGCCCGCCATTGCGACCACGAACCCCCGCGGTGAGTCCATCTACTGGATCGGCCCGGCCGGCGAAGCCCGCGACGAAGGCCCCGGCACCGATTTCCAGGTCACCCGTGACGGCGGCGTGTCCATCACGCCCCTGCAGGTGGACATGACCGATCACGCCCGCCTGCCCGCCTGGCAGCAATGGTTGCCCCGATGACCGAGGTCCGAGCATGAGTGGATCGTCGCCCAACGCCAAGCCCAAGCGGTTCCCGCTGAGCCTGAACCAGGTGGCGGCTGGCGCACGTGCGACGCCTGGCCGTGAGGTGCTGCGTCCTCAGGCGCCCCTTCACCAGGCCGAACAACACCGCCGCCAGATGGCCGCACCGAATGCGACGCCCTCCGGCCTGGGCATGGATTCGCGCGCCGTCCAGCAGCGCATGGTCGAGCGCCTGCACGCCGATGGCATCCGCCACCCGGCGCTGTTGCAGGCTTTTCGCACCATCCCGCGTCACTGGTTTGTCGACTCGGCCCTGGTCAACCAGGCCTATGAAGACACCAGCCTGCCCATTGGCCTGGGCCAGACCATTTCCAAGCCCTCGGTGATCGGCTCCATGATCGAGCTGCTGTGCCAGCGCCCCGGCTTGTCGCCTGACACCCCGATGCCCCTGGGCTCCTGCCTGGACATCGGCACGGGCTGCGGCTATCAGGCGGCCATCCTGTCCTGCCTGGCCCGGCGCGTGGTGTCCATCGAGCGTCTGCGCGACCTGCACCTCAAGGCCCGTCAGAACCTGGATCGGCTGCGTCAGGGCCTGCCGCAATGGCAGGACGTGCGTCTGGTCTATGCTGATGGCATGCTCGGACACGGCCCCAACGCGCCTTATGACACCATCATCGCGGCGGCCGGTGGCTCAGCGGTGCCCAGCGCCTGGCTCGATCAACTGGCGCCCGGTGGGCGACTGGTGGCCCCGATGGAAGACTCACGAACCGGTCAGCAAATGCTCAACATCATCGATCGACTCTCCAATGGGCAGTTGCAGCAGGTGGTGGCTGGCCCGGTGCTTTTCGTTCCCCTAAAATCAGGCACGACTTGATGTTGTTGCCCGCGTCTATGCAAGCCATTTCAAATCCTTTCCGACTCTGTGCTGCGACGGCCATCGTGCTGGTGATGGCAGGGTGTGCCTCGACCACCCACAAGGCTCCGGTGGAAGACCGTGGCCGTGTGGGCACGGGCCTGAGCCCCACCCGACTGCCGCCTGGTGCCGAAAACGCCGGCAAGCCCGGTTACTACACCGTCAAGCCCGGTGACACCCTGATCCGCATCGCCCTTGAGACCGGGCAGAACTGGCGTGACCTGGTCGCCTGGAACGGGCTGGACAACCCCAATCTGATCGAAGTCGGTCAGGTCCTGCGGGTGCAGCCCACCGAGGCGGCTGCTGCGGCAGCGACCACCACAGTGGCCACCCCCGTGACGGCGGCCAAGCCCATCACCACGGCCCGCATCGAGAGCCGCAGCCTGGATGGCATGACCCCGGCCACACCGGGCAGTGGCGCTGCCAGCGCCTCGGCGGGTGTCAAGCCCGGGGTGGTGGCCTCTGGTGCTGCGACTTCTCCGGCGCCGGTGGTGGCACCGGCCGTGCCGGCCACTCCAGTGGCCGAGGTCAAGGATGCCGACGAACCCGCCTGGACCTGGCCTTCGACCGGCCCGGTGGTGGGCAACTTTGAAGAAGGCAAGCGCAAAGGCATGGTGTTCAGTGGCAAGGCTGGCGACCCTGTGCTGGCCGCTGCCGATGGCCGTGTGGTTTATGCCGGCTCTGGCCTGCGGGGCTACGGCAACCTGGTCATCGTCAAGCACAACGCCAGTTACCTGACGGCTTACGCGCACAACCAGACCTTGCTGGTCAAGGAAGACCAGGCCGTGCGCAAGGGCCAGAAAATCGCCGAAATGGGCAACACCGATGCCGACCGCGTGCAACTTCACTTTGAGGTCCGCAAGCAGGGCAAGCCCATCGACCCCGCCAAGTCGCTGCCGGGGCGTTGACAGGTCGGAAGTGGCTCGTGCCTCTGAGACAATCGGGGCATGAGCGAACTGACTGCTGCGCCCGTTGCGGCGCTTGATTCTGATGCCGTGCCTTCTCCGGAGGCACTGGTTCCTGCCCACCTGCAATGGCTGAAGGTCGAGTCCCTTGACCTGGAGGCCCAGGGTGTGGCTCACCGGCACGACGGCAAGGTCGTGTTCATCGAAGGCGCCTTGCCCGGTGAAGAAGTCCGCGTGAGCGTTTTTCGCAAGAAAAACAACTGGGAGCAGGGCGACATGACCGAGCGTCGTGTCGAAAGCGCCCAGCGCGTGACGCCCAAGTGCACCCATTTCGGCCTGTGTGGCGGCTGCAAGATGCAGCACTTCCACGCCAGCGCCCAGGTGGCCGTCAAACAGCGTGTGCTGGAGGACAACCTCTGGCACCTGGGCAAGGTCAAGGCCGAGCGCCTGCTGCGCCCCATCGAAGGGCCGACCTGGGGCTACCGCTACCGCGCCCGCCTGTCGGTGCGCTACGTGCCCAAGAAACACTCGGTGCTGGTCGGCTTTCATGAGCGCAAGTCGCGCTACGTGGCCGACATGAAGACCTGCGAGATCCTGCCGCCGCACATCAGCCGCCTGCTGGTGCCTTTGCGCGAGTTGATCATGGGCATGGACCACCGCGACCGTCTGCCTCAGATCGAGGTGGCGGTGGGCACCCGCATCACGGTGCTGGTGCTGCGCCACCTGGAGGCCCTGAGCCACGCGGACCGTCAGCGCCTGAAGGCCTTTGCCGACACCCACAGTGCCTGGAACGAAGGCAAGCACCCCTTGTCATGGTGGTTGCAGCCCCAGGGGCCGGAGACCGTGCACCCGCTGGACCCCTCGCTGCCGGGGCTGGATTACACCTTGCCAGAGTTCGGCATCACCATGCCGTTCAAGCCGACCGACTTCACCCAGGTCAACCACCACATCAACCAGGTGCTGGTGGGGCGTGCCGTGCGCCTGCTGGGCGTGCAGCCGCAAGAGCGGGTGATCGACTGGTTCTGCGGCCTGGGCAACTTCACGCTGCCCCTGGCCACACAGGCCCGCGAGGTGCTGGGCATCGAGGGCAGCGAACAACTGGTGGCTCGTTCGCGCGAAAACGCACGGGCCAACGGCCAGGCCGAGCGCACCCGCTTTGTGGCCCGCAACCTGTTCGAGATCACGCCGGCGGAGCTGGCCAGCTACGGTCATGCCGACAAGTGGCTGATCGATCCGCCGCGCGAGGGTGCCTTTGCCCTGGCCAAGGCGGTGGCCGATATCCAGCAGGATCCGAGCCTGGCCCCTGGGTGGACGCCGCCTCAGCGCATCGTCTACGTCAGTTGCAGTCCGGGGACGCTGGCCCGGGATGCGGGCTTGCTGGTGCACCTGGGGGGGTACCGCTGCGTGGCCGCTGGTGCCGTCAACATGTTCCCCCACACAGCCCACGTCGAGAGCATGGCGGTGTTCGAGCGCGTGGCCTGAGGCCTCTGAGCCAGGGCGCCGTCAGTCGCGCAGTTCCCGCAGCGCGTCCTGGCACCAGCGGGTCCAGGCGTCCTCGTACATGATCCCGGTCTTGAGGATCAGGTGCTGCAGCCGTGCCTCGCGGCTCAAGGCCTGGTCGGCCGGGAAGTCGCGCGCCTCGATGGCCCGGTAGGCCTGCAGCTTGGTCTGGTGGGTGCGCAACCGTCGCTCGATCTCCTGGTCCAGGCCCTGGGGGCCCAGCACGGCGTCGGCGCGCAGCTTGACCATCAGCTCATCGCGCGTGTCCATGGGCGGGGTGGGTTCGTGCGCCCAGCGCACCAGTTCCTGGCGGCCGGCCTCCAGCACCTGGTAGAGGCGTTTGCGGGTCTTGCCGCCATCGGGGGCGGCTTCGGAATGAATCCAGCCTGCTTGTTCCATGCGGGCCAGTTCGCGGTAGATCTGCTGGTGCGTGGCGTGCCAGAAAAACCCGATGGATTTGTCAAAACGACGCGCCAGATCGTACCCGGAGGAGGATTTTTCCAGCAGAGACGTCATCAGGGCGTGGGCAAGCGACATGATGGGCAGTGTACGCGGGACCCCTCAACATGCAACTGGTTGCATGATTGAAAAAGATCCCCTACAGTTGTGCAACTGGTTGCATAGTTTCGTGCTGTGCCTTCGCCGCCTGGTCGGCCTTCACCTCACCTTCCACACACCATGTCCGCTTACCCTCATCTGCTGCAACCGCTCGACCTGGGCTTCACCACCTTGCGCAACCGCGTGCTCATGGGCTCCATGCACGTCGGTCTGGAAGAGGCCAAGGACGGCTTCAACCGCATGGCGGCGTTCTATGCCGAGCGTGCCCGGGGTGGCGTGGCCCTGATGGTGACCGGTGGCATTGCGCCCAACGACGATGGCCGCCCCTACCCCGGTGGTGCCCGCATGGCCACCGAAGAAGAGGCCGCGCAGCACCGTGTGGTCACCGATGCCGTGCATGCCGCGGGCGGCAAGATCGCCATGCAGATCCTGCACTTTGGCCGCTACGCCTACCACCCCGGCCTGGTCGGCCCCAGCCCCATCAAGGCCCCGATCTCGCCCATGCCCCCGCGCGAGCTGACCACCGCCGAGGTCGAGCAGACCATCGAGGACTTTGCCCACTGCGCCGCCATGGCCCAGAAGGCGGGTTACGACGGCGTGGAGGTCATGGGCTCGGAGGGCTACCTGATCAACGAATTCATTGCCGCGCGCACCAACCAGCGCACCGACGAGTGGGGCGGCGCCTACGAAAACCGCATGCGCTTCCCGGTGGAGATCGTTCGCCGTGTGCGCGAGCGCGTGGGGGCCAACTTCATCATCATCTATCGCCTGTCCATGCTGGACCTGGTCGATGGCGGCTCCACCTTTGACGAGGTGGTGCAACTGGCCCAGGCCGTGGAAAAGGCAGGCGCCACCCTCATCAACACCGGCATTGGCTGGCATGAGGCCCGCATCCCCACCATTGCCACCAGCGTGCCCCGCGGTGCCTTTGCCTGGGTGACCCAGAAGATGAAGGGCAAGGTCCAGATCCCCCTGATCACGACCAACCGCATCAACACGCCGGAAGTGGGCGAGAAGATCCTGGCCGATGGCTGCGCCGACATGGTCTCGATGGCGCGCCCGCTGCTGGCCGATCCTGACTTTGTCAACAAGGCCGCGGCCGGCAAGGCCGACGAGATCAACACCTGCATCGGCTGCAACCAGGCCTGCCTGGACCACACCTTCAGCGGCAAGATCACGTCCTGCCTGGTCAACCCCCGTGCCTGCCACGAGACCATCCTCCTGATCGAGCCCACCACGAGCAAAAAGCGCGTGGCGGTGGTGGGCGCGGGCCCAGCCGGTCTGGCTGCGGCCACCACCGCGGCTCAGCGCGGCCATGACGTGACCTTGTTCGATGCGGCTGCCGACGTGGGCGGTCAGTTCAACATCGCCAAGCAGATCCCGGGCAAGGAGGAGTTCTATGAGACCTTGCGCTACTACCGCAAGCAGATCGAGCTGACCGGCGTGAAGGCTCGCTTCAACACCCGTGTGGGCGTGGAGGAACTGGTCCAGGGCGGCTTTGACGAGATCCTGCTGGCCACGGGCGTGAGCCCCCGCACACCCGCCATCGACGGCGTGGACCACCCCAAGGTGCTGAGCTACTTGGACGTGTTGCGCGACAAGAAGCCCGTGGGCAAGACCGTGGCCGTGATCGGTGCCGGTGGCATTGGCTTTGACGTGTCCGAGTACCTGACGCACGAGGGCGACAGCCCCGCACTGAACCCCGAGAAGTTCAACGCCGAATGGGGCATCGACACCACCTACGCCGAGCGTGGTGGCATCAAGGCGCCCCACCTGGACAAGGCCCCACGCCAGGTCTACCTGCTGCAGCGCAAGACCAGCAAGGTGGGCGACGGTCTGGGCAAGACCACGGGCTGGATCCACCGCACCTCGCTCAAGAACCGCAACGTGGAGATGATTGCTGGCGCCAGCTACAGCAAGATCGATGACGCGGGCCTGCACATCAATGTGGGGGGCAAGGACATCGTGCTGCCGGTGGACCACGTGGTGCTGTGCGCCGGGCAGGAGCCGTTCCGTGACTTGCAGGCCGGTCTGGAAGCCGCAGGCCAGAAGGTGACCTTGATCGGTGGCGCCGACGTGGCTGCCGAGCTGGACGCCAAGCGCGCCATCAAGCAGGGCACCGAAGTCGCTGCCGCGCTGTGATCACGCCAGACCAAGGACATCCCATGAGCACCAATATCCCCACGCTTGAGACCCTGGCCATCAGCCTGGACGCGCACATCGCCACCGTGCGACTGAACCGCCCCGACAAGGCCAATGCCATGAACTGGGCCATGTGGCAGGACATCCGCAGCGCCATGCAGTGGGCTGATCGCACGCCCGAAGTCCGCGTGGTCATCGTCGAGGGGGAGGGCAAGCATTTCACCTCCGGCATCGACCTGACCATGATGATGGGCCTGCAAGCCCAGATCAAGGACGACTGCGAAGGCCGTTCGCGCGAAAAACTGCGCGCGCTGGTCCTGGAGCTGCAGGACACCCTGAGCAGCATCGACCGGTGCCGCAAGCCCGTGCTGGCCGCCATCCACGGTGGTTGTGTGGGCGGCGGGGTGGACCTGATCAGTTGCACCGACATGCGCTATTGCTCGGCGGACGCCTATTTCACGATCAAGGAGATCGACATCGGCATGGTGGCCGACGTCGGCACCTTGCAGCGCCTGCCCAAGCTCATTGGCAACCAGGGCATCGTGCGCGAAATGGCCTTCACGGGCCGCAAGGTGCTGGCCGATGAGGCGCAGCGGATCGGCTTGGTCAACCAGGTCTACGAGTCACGCGAGGCTTTGTACGCTGGCGTGCGCGAAATGGCCGCGCTGATCGCGTCCAAGTCGCCGCTGTCCATCCGTGGCACCAAGGAGATGCTGAACTACAGCCGCGACCACTCGGTGGCCGATGGCCTGAACTACATCGCCACCTGGAACGCCGCCATGCTCATGTCCAGCGACCTGACCACGGCCATGATGGCCAGCATGAGCAAGCAGACGCCTCAGTTCAAGGATTGAGGCGCAAGTCCTGCAGGCAGCGGCCGCCTTTGAGGCAGTCGACCTCATGGGCGGGGTCCGGCGCTTCCAGCAGGGCCTGCTGCTGCCATTGCTGCATGGCGGGCAGGGCCAGCAGGTGCTGGACATACGCCTGGCTGGGGGCGTCGACCTTCAGGCCATAGGCCCAGATCCGCCAGGCCACCGGGCAGAAAAACGCGTCCACGGCAGTGAAGGTTCGGCCGGCCAGGAAGGGGCCGCCAAAACGGGCCAGCCCTTCGCGCCAGAGCGCCTGCAGTCGATCCAGGTCGGCCTGCAGGGCGGCGTTGACCTCGTTCAGTTCGATCCGCATCACGCAGGTCATCGGGCACTGGCTGCGCAGGGCGCCAAAGCTGCTGTGCATCTCGGCCGCCGCGCAGCGCGCCCAGGTGCGGGCGGCGCCATCGGCAGGCCAGACGCCCGCATGTTGTTCGGCCAGGTGTTCGGCAATGGCCAGGGAATCCCAGACCGTGCCGTGGCTGCCCACCAGCACCGGCACCTTGCCTGAGGGAGAGACCTGTTGACGGTAGGCCTGCCAGGCGGGCGCGTCCTCAAAAGGCACCACATGCTCCTGAAACGCGATGCCTAGCTGCTTCATCAGCACCCAGGGCCGCAAGGACCAGGACGAGTAACTTTTGTTGGCAATGTAGAGGTCAGGCACGCGGCGGCTCCCGGTGGTGTTTGATCAGGCTAGACTGGGGTGATGACGAACGTCCAGGCTGCCAGTGTGCCACTGGCCTCGCATCGCTTTCTGGGTGACCTGCCCGGTCCCAGGCTCATCATCCTGGGGGCCGTGCATGGCAACGAGACCTGCGGCACTCGCGCCATCGAGCGCCTCTTGCTCAGTTTGAGCCGGGGCGAGATGCGGCTGTTGCGCGGGCAGCTGACCTTGGTGCCCGTGTGCAACCCGCTGGCGTTCGAGCGGGGGCGACGCGAGGGAGATCGCAACCTCAACCGCCGCTTGCAGCCCACCGAGCAGCCGGTCGAGTTTGAGGACCACATCGCCAACGCCTTGTGTCCGTTGCTGGCCGAGCACGAGGTGCTGCTGGATCTGCACTCCTTTCACACCCCTGGCGAGCCCTTTGTCATGATCGGGCCGCCTGACAACGAGGGGGCGCTCGAGCCCTTTGCGCATGCGCAGGCGGAAGTCCGCCTGGCTCGACACCTCGGCGTCAATCGGATCGTGGAGGGCTGGCTGGACACCTATGCCCGAGGCATGGCACAGCGCCGCCAGCGCGCCCTCACTCGCGGCGAACCGGGGGAGCAGGGCGCTGATCTGGACCCGGCCTATGGCGTCGGCACCACCGAATACATGCGCTCGGTCGGCGGCTACGGCGTCACGCTGGAGTGCGGCCAGCATGACGACCCCCAGGCTCCTGAGGTGGCCTGGCAAGCCATCCTGCAGACCTTGTCTTTGCTGGGCATGATCTCGCGGCCCCTGGTGGCCCCCCAGGATCATCCCCTGCTGATGAGGCTGACCGAGATGGTCGACCGCTGGCACCCGCAGGATCAACTGACTTGCGACTGGCAGAGCTTCGATCCCGTTCAGCAGGGGCAGGTCATGGGGCGACGCCACGACGGACAGGGGGTGGTGGCACCCCGGGATGGTTGGTTGGTGTTCCCCAACCCGGCGGCCGGCGTGGGCCATGAGTGGTTCTACTTTGCTCAGCGCAGCGATCGATCGCTGGAGTGACCCGTCAGGGTGTCAACGCCACAGGCATCGCTGGCTGTTGGCTCAGTTGTGCCAGTTGCCGACGCCAGATGTCGCGCCCCACCTGGTCGTAGTGCCGGACCATGTCGGTGAAGGCTCGGCGCTCCCGAACATCCACCAGGGGCTCGGGCAGCAGCGGGTCGTAGACGAGTTGGCGGATGGCGTCATTGCCCAGCAGGAAGGATTCACGCGCGGCAACGTCCAGGTCCAGTTGGTCTGCATGCTCGATCCACGCCTGCAGCTTGATGCGGCCCTGGCGGTAGCTGGCATTGAGCTTGTCGCCTTGCCAGAGCGTGCGGGCGAGACGCTCGCGCTCGGGGTCCAGGTCACGCACCGAAAACACTGGGGCGTTTGAGTCCAGCCCCAGCTTGTACAGACGATCTCGGGCTGCGGCGGCATGGCCGACCAGATTGTCCGGTCGCAGGTACAGATGGCTGTCCAGCAGTCGAAAGCCCGACAGGGCCAGAGCCCGCTCACGGGCACGCAGGGCCACCCGATCACTGCGACTGAGCCCGCCCGTGCTGACGACCAGCCAGGCACCGTCCCAGTCGCACACCCGTTGCTCGGCCGAGCGCCAGTGGGCGATGTCTTCAGCCAACGCGGCTGCCTGGGGGCCCAGTCGATAACTACCCCGGGTGGTCGCCTCGACCATGCCGGCGGCCGACAGGCGCACCAGGGCCACGCGGACATTGTTTTCGCGGATACCGAACAGCTTGCATGAGCCAACGGCCTCTCTGGAGCTCAAGGTGTGGTCGTCGGCCGCCATCAACAAGTTCATGATGAGCTGCTTGGGGTTCGGTGTCATGGTCTGCGGCCAGGATGTCATCGTTTCTTCGGTCACGACGGGAGTGTATACAGGCTTCTCGCCTGCGGCAGGTGGCTGCCAGCTTGCTGCCCCCTCAGGGCTGCATTCCGGATCGCGAAAGTTTTACAACAGTGATCCCCGTGTTCGCGGGGGGCTGTGAGCCAAGTAAGTCTCGATTCTCGGACTGAACTGCGGGATTGTGTGGTCGCCCGCCCGGTACCGGACTTGTCACACTGTGGTCAATGCAGTTGGATTGATCCGATTGCCAGATCGGATCCGTGCGCATGACCTCAGAACAAATCGACCAGGAACTTTACGCCCGTGTGCGCTGGGAGCGCACCCGCATGCTGTTTGCTCACGTGCCTCTTGGCTCGCTGGTGTCGGCTGGTTTTGCGATTCTGTTGGCCAGCATGGTCCACCACCTGCAGCCCGGTCTGAGCACGACGATGCTGGTCTGGCTCGGCGGCATTCTGGTGGTGGCCCTGGCGCGCACCTACCAGGCCTTGATGTTCCGTCAGGCGGTCAAGCCCAATCGCGAGGTCTGGCGCCGCGTTTTTCTGGTGCACACCGGGCTCCTGGGCGCCTGCTGGGGCCTGGCCGTGTGGATGCTGCCTTTGGGTGACCGACTGGACCTTCAGTCCATCGTGGTGGGGTCGGTCACGGGCGTCGGGGCCATTGGCGCGTTCATGCTCACAGTGGACCGGGCAGCGGTCCGTCTGTGGACCTCCAGCATCCTGCTGCCCACGATGGTGTACTGCGCCAGCATTGGCAATGCCTACGGCATGTTCTGTGCCGTCAGTCTGGGCGGGTTTGCCGGGATCCTGTGGCTCGATTCTGCCCGGGCGCATCGCCGCCTCGGTGAGTTGTTGCGGCTGCGCCTGCAGAGTGATCTGATGGCCACCGTGAAGGCCCAGGCCCTGGATCAGGCCGAACAACTGAGTCTGGCCAAGGGCCGCTTTCTGGCCACCATGAGCCACGAAATGCGCACGCCTTTGCACGGCATCCTGGGCCTGTCACGCCTGCTGCGCCCAGAACTGAGCAGTCAGGAGGCGCATCAGCGGCTCAACCTGCTGCAAGGGGCGGGTCAGCATCTGCTGGGGGTCATCAATGACGTGCTGGACTTCTCCCGGCTGCAGGCCGGCAAGCTGGAACTCAATCAGCGCAGCGTCGACCTTCGGGGCCTGATCCAGGAGGCGTGCGCGCTGACCGAAGTCAACGCGCTGGACAAAGGGCTGGAAGTCCGTCTCGACATGGACGGGCCCGATGACTTGTGGGTCCATGCCGATCCGGATCGACTGCGTCAGGTGCTGCACAACCTGCTGGGCAATGCCGTCAAGTTCACCGAGCATGGGTTCATCGAAGTGTGCCTGTTGCCCAGCACCGACCGGCAGGCCGATGGCACCGAGCGGTTCACCGTGGAGGTTCGGGACACCGGCATCGGCATCCCGGCCCATGAAGTGGGCCGAGTGTTCGAGGCCTTCCACCAGGCACCCAGCGCGGCTGAGAGCCGAGCGCCCGGCAGCGGCCTGGGACTGAGCATCGCGCACCAGATCTGTCAGGCCATGCAGGGCAATCTGACCTGCGAGAGCCAGCCGGGTGTGGGGTCGGTCTTCCGTTGCGAATGGCCGCTGAAAGTGGTGGCGCCCGTTCCGCGGGCCTTGCCCGGGGTCAATGTCGGCACCTTGGCGACCTGGCCCCCCGCGGTGGAGGCCCGACCCGTTCTGCGCGGCACGGTGCTGCTGGTCGAGGACAACCCGGTCAATGCCATGGTGGCGCAAGCCGAGCTGGAGCAACTGGGGCTGGCCGTGGTCACGGCCGACAACGGGCGCAAGGCGCTGGAGTGGCTGTCACTGCACCGGGCCGACCTGGTGTTCATGGATTGCCACATGCCCGAGATGGATGGTTTTGAGACCACCCGCCGCATCCGCGAGAGCGAGTTGCTGCGAGGCACGGCGCCCACACCCATCGTCGCCTTGACGGCCAGTGCACAGGTGGAAGACCGTCGCGAGTGCCTGGCGGCCGGCATGGACGACCACCTTGCCAAACCATTTGCCCATGGTGACCTGATCCGGGTGGTGCGCCGTCACCTGTTGCGTGGGGCCAGTCGCCCCGGCTCACCCGTGCCATCCACCCAGGCCGTCAGCCGCACCTTCGTGTGATCGGCTGAGTCCTGGCCTGCAGCCAGGACAGCGCATCGCCACTGACCAGGGGCGACAGGCGCCTGAGGACTTCTGCGTGGTAGGCGTCGAGCCAGTCCAGCTCGTCTTCCCGCATCAGGCTCAGGTCGATGCAGCGGGTGTCGATCGGGCACAGCGTGAGTGTCTCGAAGTCCAGGTACTCACCGTGCTCGGGGTCGCCTGGCTCGGTGGGGCTGACCTTGGGGGCCACCGGCACATTGAGCACCAGGTTCTCGATGCGGATGCCCCAGCACCCGGGGCGGTACAAGCCGGGTTCGATGGACGTGATCATGCCCACCTGCATGGCCATGTTCGGGTCGGGCACTGCCTTGGAAATGGACTGGGGTCCTTCATGCACATTCATGAAATAGCCCACGCCATGGCCCGTGCCATGCCCGAAGTCGATGCCCTCGGCCCACAGGGGGGCTCGGGCCAAGGCGTCCAGCATGGGGGCCAGGGTGCCTTTGGGAAATCGGGCCCGAGACAACGCCAGGGTGCCCTTGAGCACCAGGGTGTAGTCGCGCTTTTGCGCGGCGTTGGGCGTGCCGATGGGCCACACCCGGGTGATGTCGGTGGTGCCGCCCAGGTACTGGGCACCCGAGTCGATCAGCAGCAGGCCTTCGGCCGTCAAGCCGCCGGGCGTGCTCAGCACCGCATGAGCCTGTTCGGTGGCGCGGTAATGAGGCAGGGCACCATTGGCATTGAAGCCGGCAATGGTCGGGAAGCTCAGCGAGACAAAGCCCGGCTGACGCGCCCGCTCGGCACTCAGGCGCTCGTCGATGGTCAGCTCGCTGATGTGTTCGCGCCCCAGGGCTTTTTCCAGCCACGCGTAAAAGGCGCACATCGCCGCACCATCGCGGGCCATGGCTTCACGGATGAAGGTGGCCTCGGCGTCGGTCTTGCGGGACTTGGCCAAGGTGGTCGGGTTGATGGCCTCGATCACCCGCACGCTGGGGGGCACGGCTTCGCGCAGGCCCCACGTGATGCGTTTGGGGTCGATCAGCAGGGTGCTGCCGTCTGGCAGGGCGCGCAGGGCCGACAAGGCCTGGTTGTAAGGGCGCAGATGCACGCTGTCCTGCGCCAGGCGCGCTGCGACCTCGGCCGGGACCTTGCCTTCGGCCACGAACAGGTCGACCGATGACTGACTGATCAGGGCATGGGCCAGAAAGACGGGGTTGTAGTCCACATCGGCGCCGCGCAGGTTCAGCACCCAGGCCAGGTCATCCAGGGTGGCGATCCAGTGGTGAGTGGCGCCGAGGGCGCCCATGGCCTGGCGCACCTGGGCCAGCTTGTCGGCCCGTGGCGTGCTGGCGTGGGGCGGCAGGTGCTCGTACACCGGACTGGCAGGCAGGGCAGGGCGATCGGGCCAGACCTCGTCGAACAGGTCCACCTGGGTGTCCAGGCGCCAGGCCGAGTCCTTGAGTGCATCGCGCAGCGCCTGCGTCTGGGCCAGGCCCATCACGGTGCCATCCACCCCCAGGTTCAAGGCTGGGTCGCTCAGGCCCAGGTCATGGAGCCAGCGCACATAGGCGGCAATGGCGGGCCCATCGAGCTTGACCAGGTCCACGCCGGTGCCGGCCAGCTCGGCTTCGGCCTGTGTCCAGTAACGGCTGTCGGTGAACAGGGCGGCACGGTGGTGTGCCACCAGCAAGGTGCCCGACGAACCCGTGAAGCCGCTCAACCAGGCTCGCCCTTGCCAACGCTCGGGCAGGTACTCGGACAGGTGGGGGTCGCTGGAGGGGATCAGGGCCGCCTGCAGGCCGCGGGCACTCAGTGCGGCGCGGAAGGTCTGCAGGCGCGAGGGGGTGGCGTGTGAGTCTTGCATGGTCCCATCGATGATGCCATGGATGGGATGCCCATGAGTCTCACGCGACCCGAGGTGCGGGTGGCGGTGTGTCTGGCGTGGCGTTCGGCGCGGGAGGGGGGGCCGGATTGACGCGCACGATCACCGCATTGGGCTCCAGCGCATGCGGATCCGGAAAGACGCGGGCGTGGCGTTGCGACGTGAAATAGGCCCAGGCCCAGTCCATGAAGACCACCATCCGGTTGCGAAAGCCGATCAGGAAGTACACGTGCACAAACAGCCAGAACAGCCACGCCGAAAAGCCGCTGAACTTCACGCGCTTTTTGGTGAAGGGGATGTCGATCATGGCCACGGCCGCTCGCTTGCCGATGGTGGCCAGCGAACCATAGTCAAAGTAGCGAAACGCCTGGGGCTCCAGCCCCTGCAGGCGGCGCTGGATGTTCATGGCGGCTTTGCGGCCCATCTGTTTGGCACCAGGGCTCACACCGGGCACGGGCGTGGGGTTGGCGGGGTCCAGGTAGCTTTTGGCGCTGGCCAGGTCACCGACCACGTAGATCTCCGGGTGATCGGCAATGGTCAGGTCCGGCTGCACCACCACGCGTCCGGCGCGGTCGAGCGCGCAACCGGTGCTCTTGGCCAGCATGCGGCCCAGCGGCGAGGCCGCCACACCGGCGCCCCAGATCACGGTCCGGGTGGGCACAAAGTGCGAGACCTGGCGAGGCTGGCCGTCCGGCCCGGTTTCCGTCAGGTCGTAGTGGATGCCGAACGCCGTGATGTTGGTCACCTTGGCGCCGGTCAGCACCTCGGCGCCCAGGCCTTCGAGTTGTACTTTCGCTTTGGCCGACAGGTCTTCGGGGAAGGTGCCCAGGACCCGAGATGCGCCTTCGATCAGGATGACCCGCGCACGGCGGGAGTCGATGCGGCGGAACTCGGCACGCAGGGTCTGTTGGGCGATCTCGGCCATGGTGCCGGCCATCTCGACCCCGGTCGGACCGGCGCCCACCACCGCGAAGGTCAGCCATTGCTCACGGGCGGCGGGGTCAGTTTCTCGCTCGGCCTGCTCGAAGGCCGTCAGCACGCGGCGGCGGATCGTGAAGGCATCGCCCAGCGTCTTGAGGCCGGGGGCGTATTTGGCCCACTGATCGTTGCCAAAATAGCTGTGGGTGGCGCCCGCCGCCAGGATCAGGTGGTCGTAGTGCAGGTGTTCGCCACCATCAAGCACCACACAGTTCGAGCCGTGGTCAATGCTGGTGACTTCGCCCATGAGCACCGTCAGGTTGCCGCGGGCAATCTGATCACGCAGGATGTGGCGGATCGGGCTGGCAATCGCCGGTGCCGGCAGACCGGCCGTGGCCACCTGGTACAGCAGGGGCTGGAACAGATGGTGGTTGGTCCGGTCGATGACGATGATCTCCACATCCATCGACGACAGCGTCTTTGCCGCCTCCAGCCCCCCGAAACCGCAGCCCACGATCACCACGCGAGGTTTTTGCGGCGGCGGAGGGCTGCTGGGGGTGACTTGCGCGGAGGACTGCTGGGTCATGAGGGCGTCGGTGCGGTGGGGTGATGGAGGCGCCCGGCACGTGCGTGACAGGCCGGGTTGGATGAACCCCGGCGTTTATACCTTCATCCCCTCACGATGTGTGGCTTTGCACCACCGTGGTGCCTCCCCGGTTCGTGGGGTTTTCAGGCCGCCTGTGTCAGGGGCGGGACTTCCTGCGCAGCGCCTGGGCAAAGATCCAGCACCATCCGGGACTTGCCGGCGTGTTTGGCGGCATACATGGCGGCATCGGCGCGGCGCAGCAGGTCCTGTTCGGATTCGTCCACATGATGGACCACGCCGCCAATGCTGGGGGTGGCCTTGATGTGGTGGCCATTCAAGGTGTAGGACTCGCTCAGACAGGTCAGGATGCGCTGGCCGATCCGGTTGACCTCGTCAGGCATGCCAGCGCCCTCCAGGATCACCATGAACTCGTCCCCGCCCAGGCGGCAGACCACATCGGTCGTTCTGACACAGGCCATCAGGCGGCGCGCTGTCTGCTTGAGAAGCAGGTCACCCACGTCGTGCCCGAAGGTGTCATTGACGGCCTTGAACCCATCCAGATCCACCGACATGAGTGCCAGCGTCTTGGGGTAGCGGCGTGTGCGCGCCATGGCTTGAAACAGGTGCTCGGAAAATGCCCGTCGGTTGGGCAGCTCCGTGAGGGCGTCGTGACGCGCCTGTTCGGACATCTGGCGCAACTGGGCCTTGAGGGGCTCGACGTCCTGAAAGACGCGGCAGTGGTGCGTCAGACGCCCGCGTTCATCTCTGAGGGCACTGACGACCAGCCACCATTCGTGGACCTGGCCATCGTGGCCACAGACGGCCGACTCGCCTGACCACCGGCGCCCCTCCTTGAGCGACTGGTCAATGCCTGGCAGATGGCTGCTGCGCAGTGGGGCCATGCCCTGCAGTTCAGCGCTCTTGCCCAGCAAGGCCTTGGTGTCCAGGCCCACCGCCTGGGTGAAGGCGGTGTTGGCCATGACGATGCGATCCAGGGCATCGGTGATCACCATCGGGGATGCCGAGTGATCAAAGGCCGACTGCAGCAGGGTGGAGCCAGGAACACCCTGACCCGTCGCCTGCAGGGCGGCGAGCGCCTGTTCGTAGTGTTCGTGGCGGCTGCGCTGGCGTTCTTGCCGGCGTCCTCTTTGTTGGCCCCATGCCCCCAGCACAAGACAGGCACTGCCCCAGAGGGCAAAGGTGCTGAGAGAACCTGGAGACGACAACATGGCGGCACCAGCGATCAAGGTCAACCCGCAGGAGAGCAGGGCAGGGCCTTGAAGCCGTTGAACCATCGTGGGCGTCCCCATGGTCGTCGATGAATTCGAAGACATGGACACCCCGACTGATGTGGCAGTGAATGTGATTTCGGACACGTTGGCGGGAACTTGAGGCCTCGGTTTGGTAAGCTCAGCAGGTGACAGAAACTGCATCGCTCTCCCGGGGCCACCTGCCTGCCGGTTTCCGGCTCATGGACTACGACATCGAAGGCCTGCTTGGCGCGGGTGGGTTTGGTGTGGTCTATCGTGCCCGCGAAGCCCATCTGCAGCGCACGGTGGCCATCAAGGAGTACCTGCCCACTGCCCTGGCCATGCGCGCAGACAATGGTCAGGTGGTCTTGCGTTCGCCCGACCACGCCGATGCCTTTGCCATGGGCTTGCAGTCCTTTGTCAACGAGGCCCGCTTGCTGGCGCGCTTTGACCATCCCTCGCTCGTGCGGGTGTTCCGATTCTGGGAAGCCAATGGCACGGCCTACATGGTCATGCCTTGTTATGAAGGCCCCACCCTGTACGCCGCCCGCAAGGCCATCGACGGGCCACCGCAGGAGGCCTGGCTGCGCGCGCTGATGGACCCTTTGCTGGGCGCGCTGGAGTGCCTGCACCGCGAGAAGGTCTTTCACCGCGATGTGGCGCCTGACAACATCCTGCTGGTGGACGACCCGGACGCGCTGCTGGGCTTGCGCCCCGTGTTGCTGGACTTTGGTGCGGCCCGGCGGGTCATCACCGACCACACGCAGTCGCTGACGGCGGTGCTCAAGCCCAGCTTTGCACCCATCGAACAGTACGCCGAGACCACCCAGTTGCGCCAGGGCCCCTGGACCGATCTGTATGGCCTGGGTGCGGTGCTGCACTACTGCATCACAGGCCGTGCCCCTGTGCCCGCCACCGCGCGTGCCGTGCACGACGACCTGGCCAACCTCTTGCAGATGGCCCCGGCCCTGGCCAAGGACTTTGGTCGCACGTATGCGCCGGAACTGCTGGCCACGATCGACCATGCCCTGGCCGTGCGGCCGGACCAGCGACTGACCTCGGTGGCGGCCTGGCGTGCCAGCCTGAGTGCGCCTGCCACCGCCTCCGTCGAGCCAACGGCCGACGCCCGCTTGCCCACCACGGTGGCGCTGGGACCACCACCGTCCACCGCCACCTTTGCGCCCACCATGCTGGCCAGCCAGCAGGCACCCTCATCCCCGGAGGACGCCGCGCCACCCGAGGTCGCCCCGAGCACCACTTTGCCCGCCACGGTGCCAAGCCCGCCTGCTGCCGAATGGACCCTGAACGGGGGTGCCGAGGCCGGCGCCGGGGCAGGGAATGGAGCACCCCCTGCCTGGTGGTGGGGCCTGGGCCTGCTGGGCTTGGTGGCCGTGGTGCTGCTGTCCGCCTGGACCTTCCAGCGTCAGAAGGCCGCCGCCCTGAAGGATCAGGCACAGACATCTGCCCCTGCGGTCACAGCAGCGGCCTCGTCCCGCGCGGGCACCAGCAAGACATCCCGGACGGACACCCCTGCGAAAGCGGCCAAGGCGGAGAAGTCCGCTCGAAGCAGTGTCGACGAGGGCTCGCCCACCCAGGCTGCGCGCAAACCGGCCGATGCAACGACCAAATCCGAGCGGCCCACCGTCAGCGAGCCCTCCAGCCCACGTCAGGCCTGTGGCAACCGCGTGTTCATCGCGATGGCGTTCTGCATGAAGCGGCAGTGCGAGAAGCCGCAATACCGTCAGCACGCTCAGTGCGTGCGCATGCGCGAGCAGGAAGCGCAGCAACAGCGACAGCAGCAGCAGGGCTTCTGATTCAGGCGGCCGCGGCGTGGGCGGGGCGCAAGGCCTGCAGCGTCATCTGCAGCAGCTTGGCATCGCCGCTGGCCCGATGGCGTGGCAGACAGGCCTGCCGGGCCACCTGCAGCTTGAGCTCATGCCAGCGTGCGGCTTCGGCGTCGGTCAGCAGGGCGCGCAGGCTTTCGAGTCGGTAGTTGGGGGAGCGTTCGGCCACTTCGTACAGTTTGTTGAGCCAGGTGTAATCGTGCGCCCAGGCATCTGAGTAAACGACCGTGCCGGCCAGTCGATCATTGAGCGATTCGACAATTTCGATGGACGTGCGGCCGTGCTGCTGCAGTTGGTCCCGTGTGATGTTGTGCACGGTGGCTGCGTTGGGGTCCCAGTGGTCCCACGACGGCTCGGGCTTGACCAGCGAACACCACGCGTTGCCATTGGGCAAGACAATGCCGACCTCGATCGGATAACTGCCCAGACCAAACCCGGAGGCCTCGATGTCGAGGATGGGCGGCGGAAAGGGTGTCTCGCTGTGGTGGTGGAACATGTGGCCCCGTCTTGTGTTACTGCTCTATTTATGGGCACAGTCTCGCACCGTTAAAGCCGGCTCGATCTAGGGGTTTCAACCATTTTTTCGGTCGGGAAGGGCGTCAAAACCGCTTTTCCAGCGCTGCGTCGCTGCTTCGTCAGGCAGGGCAGGCGCTACCATCACCAGATTCCTGGCGACACGGTGTCGCCATGCGGTAAATGGCTCATGACGACTGACCTCCATCCTGCCGCCAACGCCTTGCGTGTGGCCGTGCTGCAATTCAACCCCATCGTGGGTGACCTGGCTGGCAACGCACGCCAGATCGTGGAACAGGCTCGCCTGGCCCATGCCCAAGGCGCGCGCCTCGTGCTGACGCCCGAGTTGTCCTTGTGCGGCTATCCCCCTGAAGACCTGCTGCTGCGACCCAGTTTCATCCAGGCCTGTCAGGACGCCCTGATCGGCATCGCCACCGAACTGGGGGACCTGCCCGATCTGCATGTGCTGGTCGGTCATCCTGCCCATGCAGGCGGGCCCGGTGCGCGCAGCCGCTCCTGGTCCACCCCTGACCTTCTGAATGCCGCCAGTCACCTGACCCAGGGCGCCGTGCACGGCACCTACGCCAAGCGCGAGCTGCCCAACTACCAGGTCTTTGACGAGCGTCGGTATTTCGTCAGCGGACGCGATGCAGGCTTTGGCCCCCTGGTGATCGATGTGGCCGGGGTGCGCCTGGGCGTGCTCATCTGTGAAGACGCCTGGTTTGCCGAGCCGGCCCAGGCCACTTGCGCCCAGGGTGCTCAGGTCCTGCTGGTGATCAACGCCTCGCCCTTCCATGCGGGCAAGGCCGCCGAGCGAGAGGCCCGGATGGCCGAGCGCGCGCGCCAGCACCAGTGCCCCCTGATCTACGCCCACATGGTCGGCGGCCAGGACGAGGTGGTCTTTGACGGCGCCTCGTTTGCGCTCGATGCCCAGGGGCAGTTGCAGGCCCGGGCTGCGGGCTTCGAGTCCGAATGCCTGATGGTGGATCTGGTGGCGCCCACGCACCCTGGCACACCCGTGACCCTCAAGCCAGGCACCGTGGCGCCGCTGCTGGATGCCGACGCCGAGATCTGGCAAGCCCTGGTCACCGGTGTTCGGGACTACCTGGGCAAGAACGGCTTCTCCAGCGCGCTGCTGGGCCTGTCGGGCGGCATCGATTCGGCCCTGGTGCTGGCCGTGGCGGTCGATGCCCTGGGGGCGGACAAGGTCCGCACGGTGATGATGCCGTCGCCCTACACGGCCGACATCTCCTGGATTGATGCCCGCGACATGGCCGACCGCCTGGGCGTGCGGCACGACGAGATCGCCATTGGCCCGATGTTCGAAGATTTCAAGCGCTCCCTGGCGCCTTTGTTCGAGGGGCGCCCCGAGGACACCACCGAAGAGAACATCCAGGCCCGCATCCGCGGCACCTTGCTCATGGCCTTGTCCAACAAGACCGGGGCCATGGTGCTGACCACCGGCAACAAAAGCGAGATGGCCACCGGCTATTGCACCTTGTATGGCGACATGGCCGGTGGTTTTGCCGTGATCAAGGACCTGGTCAAGACGCGGGTCTATGACCTGTCACGTTGGCGCAACGAACAGGCCCGTCTGGCCGGGCAGGTCGAGCCCATCCCCGAACGCATCATCACCCGGCCACCGTCGGCCGAATTGCGGCCGGATCAGACCGACCAGGACAGCCTGCCACCCTACGAGGTGCTGGACGCCATCCTGCAACGCTACATGGAGCAGGACGAGTCCATCGAGTCCATCGTGGCGGCTGGCTTTGACCGTGCCGATGTGGACAAGGTCACCCGCCTGCTCAAGATCAACGAGTACAAACGCCAGCAGGCGGCCGTCGGGGTTCGGGTCACCCACCGAGCATTCGGCCGCGACTGGCGGTATCCCATCACCTCGCGCTTTCGCGCCTGAGGCGTCAACCGTGCTTAAATATCGGCAATAGCTGACTGGAGTCACCCATGAAACAAATCACCGCCATCATCAAACCGTTCAAGCTCGAAGAAGTCCGTGAAGCCCTGGCCGAGGTCGGTGTGACCGGCCTGACCGTCACGGAAGTCAAGGGCTTTGGTCGTCAGAAGGGTCACACCGAGCTGTACCGTGGCGCCGAGTACGTGGTCGACTTCCTGCCCAAGGTCAAGGTCGAAGTGGCCGTCAAGACCGTTGACGTGGACCGCTGCATCGAAGCCATCGTCAAGGCCGCCAAGACCGGCAAGATCGGTGACGGCAAGATCTTCGTCACGGCCGTCGAGCAAGTGGTGCGCATCCGCACTGGCGAGACCAACGAAGACGCGGTCTGATCAAGCCCTGATCAGGTTCCGTCGGCCACGCCACCGAGGGCTGCGTCCTGCAGCGCCGGTGGCGTCTGTGTTTTCAGCAGGTCCGATTGAGCCTTCAGGCGGTCCAGCAGGCGCTCGATCTGGTCATCGACCAGCAGCAACTCCTGCACGTCGGGCCACAGAAAGCCCTCGTCGCGGCTGCGATCGATGAACCGCAGCAAGTCGTCGTAATAGCCCGCCACATTGAGCAGGCCCAGAGGCTTGGTGTGGTAACCCAGTTGGCGCCAGGTCCAGATCTCGAAGATCTCCTCCATGGTGCCGATGCCGCCGGCCAGCGCCACAAAGGCGTCAGACTGCTGAGCCATGCGGTGCTTGCGCTCGTGCATGGAGTCCACCACCTGCAGTTCGGTCACGCCACCGTGGCCCAGTTCGCGCTGGATCAGCTTTTCAGGGATCACGCCGATCACCGAAGCGCCATGGGTCAGGGCGGCATTGGCCACCGTGCCCATCAGGCCGGTGCTGCCACCCCCATAGACCAGGCGCCAGCCACGTTGGCCAATCAGGGCGCCGCAGTCTTGCGCCGACTGGGCATGGGCGGGCAGGGCGCCATCGCGCGAGCCGCAATAGACACAAACGGAAAACGGGGAAGGTGCGGTCATGGGCGGGTGTCGATGAGTCGGGTGCGGCAGATCAGGTCGTGCAGGCTCTGCCGTTGAGGCAGCAACCAGGTCATGCTCGCATAAAAGACAAACCACACGGCCATCAGGCCGGCCACCTCACGGGTCTGGTGCCATTGGGCGATCCAGGCCAAGGCCAGCGGTGGCAGGAACCACAGCCATGACAGCACGTAGCGGATGGCCGCTTGCATCATGGACAGGGGGTGGCCGTCCTGGCGCACCAGGCGCACATGCCACGTCTTCATCGCCAGGGTCTGACCGCCTTGCACCCAGAACCAGATGAAATAGGCCGACAACGCCAGGAACACGCTGGCCTGCAGGCCTTGCCGATGATTCAGTGCGTGTTTCTGGTCCGTGACCAGGGCAAAGGCCAGGGCCACCAGCATGACCACGCCAAACAGCAGGACACCCTCATAGAGCATGGCGAACAGGCGGCGGCCCAGGGAAGGGGCCCTGCCTTGGGCGCGTTCGATGCATTGGGCCAGGGTCAGGGGCGGAACAAGGGGCGGGCGAAGCATGCGGGCAGAGGGCTGGGCGAGGAGGCAGTGAGAGAGAGAGCTTCAGCGCGAATGAGCGGGCCGAGGTGCTGGCGGGGGCAGGGGCGTCATGGCCGCACTTTGCGAACCCTTGCGAGGCAGCATGGTTTGTGGATCGACAAACGCCCGGGTCGCCGCAATCTTGGGCAGGCCAGTGTGCTGATGCAGCGGTGGCTGAGGCACCGCTTGCGTGACCAGCGAGGTCGTGGCGCCGGGGCCGGCCTTGATCAAACCGGGAGAGACCGCCTGGCTGTGCGACTGGCCAGGTGAGGGGACTGTATTGATCTTGGTCGGGTTGTTGGCGCTTCGACTGGCGCGCGCCTTGGCTTCGGTGGCCTGGGTCAGCTCGCGGGGCCCGGCCTCGGTGTCAGGCAGGCTGACCAGCTTTTGCTTGCGCCGGGCCTGTTGAGCCAGATCGGCTTTTTCCTGGGGCGACAGCGCCTGGTAGGCCCGCCATTTTTCCTGCCGCTGTTGCGCCGGCAAATCGCGGGCATTTTGAAAGCGCAACCGAGCTTCGCCCCGTTGCCTGGGAGGGGTTTGCGCCCATTGCGTCATGCGCTCTTGCAGCTTGGCCTGCGCAGAGGGCGACAGGCCGGGGTGTCGACGGGCCACCCGGATCCATTTGTCCCGGACGTCCGGGCTCATGTCCTGCCATTGCCCGGCCAGGGGGGCCAGAACCTGGCGTTCCCGGGGGCTCAGGCTGCCCCACTCGCCATCGGCCGACGCCAGGGTCAGTGGCTCGGTCGATTGGGGTGGGGCGGCCTGGGCAGTGAAGATCAGCCAGGGCAGGACCAGACAGCTGGCCATCCGTCGGGCCATGTGGGGCAGGCTCAAGGTGCGGGGCGGCATGGGGTCACACCATCAGGAGTTGATGACCTGCGGGCCAGCGGGCGCTGCGTCGGCGGGTGCTTCCGGCATTTGCGGTGGCAAGGGCGGCACATTGACGACATCAGCCGGGGCAGGTGCCTCCGGGCTGGCGCCCACGCGCAGGAACTCTTCAAAGCCGGGGTCGGTGTAGGCTGTGGGTGGCAATTCGTCGCTCAGCAAGGCGATGTCCACCTCCGTGAGGGCTTCGAGCTGCTGTTGCTGGTACCACTGATTGATGCCCCACAGTCCGACGACCAAAGCCAGCAGCGGCAGGGCCGACGCCAGGCGCCACCCCCAGGTGGTGGGCGCGTCATCCAGGTTGCGCCCATGGTCGGGGCGGCGGTTATGGCTGTGCAGCACATGGGGGGGCGCAGGCATGCCGCCTGTACCGACACCAGCCAGAACCCATTCGGTCTGGGAGGAGGCGACCGGGACCGTGGCCGCGACACGCACCGAGGCCGCACGCGCAGCATCCACCGCCTGCATCCGCGCAATGCGCAGGCGCTCGGTGATGTCGTGAGGCAAGGCCTGGGCCGCATCGTCCAGGCGTGCGCTCACACGCAACGCAAATCGGGCCTCCAGGGCCTCGGCTTGTGCAGGTGTCAGTCGGTTGCTCGGGGTGTCCACAGCGTTACTCGGTAGGTGATTCGGGATTCGATGCCAGATCAAAGACCAACGCCGCGGGCCTTGAGGGCCTTGCCCAGCGAAGCCACCGCCCGGGAGCAGTGCGTCTTGACACTGCCCTCGGAGCAACCCATCGCCGCAGCGGTCTCTGAAACATCCAGTTCCTCCCAGTAACGCATCAGAAACGCTTCCCGTTGACGGCCGGGCAGATGTTCGATTTCCTGCTCGATCACCTTGAGGATTTCGGCTCGATTGGCGGTGTCTTCAGCACCTTCGGTGCTGACCGCGTCCACGGCCAGGATTTCGAGCAAGTCCAGGTCGTTGTCGTCCTGGCTGCCGATGCGGGCTTCCAGGTCGCTCATGTTCTGGAACAGGGCGTTGCGCACCTTCTGGCGGCGGAACCAGTCCAGGGTGGCGTTGGAGAGGATTCGCTGGAACAGCATGGGCCACTCGTTGGTGGGCCGATCCGGGTAACTGGCCGACAGGCGGATCATGGCGTCCTGCACGATGTCCAGCGCGGCATCCTCGTCCCGTACAGCGAAAACGGTGCGTTTGAACGCCCGACGTTCCACGCTGATGAGGAAATCATTGAGCGCGTCGGCAGGAGACGGATCGGATGCGGTCAAGGCAGGACGGAGCCCAGAACGGGCGAGGCGGTGCAAAAACGCTGCCGGATTATGGCACTGCCCGCCGTGAGTATTTGTCAAGGGTCGCGCCTTGGTGCGATAATGTTCGTCTTTGCGTCATCCCGATCTGGGCTGAGCTGAGGCGCCAAACCGCTTCAGTGGCAGTCCGCGCACGCTTCGAATCCGCCTCACGAGGGCGAGCCCCGCTGTGATCCGTCACAGTGGGGCTGCGGTCAGACCCCCACCGGGGCACTGGCTGTGAAGAGGGGCACCGATCGTTTTTCGTTAGAGAAAATCCGAAAGGTCAATTCATCATGGACATGTCTCAAGGCAACGCAGGCACTGCGGCCGAAATCCTCAATGGCTCGGACATCCTCGTCCGTTGCCTCCAGGCAGAGAACGTCAAATTCATGTGGGGCTATCCCGGCGGTGCCGTGCTCTACATCTATGACGCCCTGTACAAACAAGACACGATCGAGCACGTGCTGGTGCGCCACGAACAGGCCGCCGTTCACGCGGCTGACGGCTATGCCCGCGCCACCGGCGAAGTGGGCGTGGCCCTGGTCACCTCCGGCCCTGGCGTCACCAATGCCGTGACCGGCATCGCCACGGCCTACATGGACTCGATCCCCATGGTCGTCATCACCGGTCAGGTGCCCACGGCCGCCATCGGTCTGGACGCCTTCCAGGAATGTGACACCGTCGGCATCACCCGCCCGATCGTCAAGCACAACTTCCTGGTCAAGGACGTGGCCGACCTGGCCGAGACCATGAAGAAGGCCTTCCACATCGCCCGCAGCGGCCGTCCTGGCCCCGTCGTGGTCGATGTCCCCAAGGACGTGTCGCTCAAGACCACTGCCTTCCACTACCCTGAGTCGGTGGAAATGCGCTCGTACAACCCGGTGCGCAAGGGCCACGGCGGTCAGATCCGCAAGGCCGTGCAACTGCTGCTGACGGCCAAGCGTCCTTACATCTACACCGGTGGCGGCGTCATCCTGGGTGAGGCGGCCAACGAGCTGCGCGAATTGGTCAACATGCTGGGCTACCCCAGCACCAG
>DAORJC010000012.1:0-34427 GCA_035438885.1 Aquabacterium sp.
GCCATGCGGGCGGCCTTTGTCGTGCGCGACAACATCCGCCAGCGCCGCACCATCGAGCGAGCCACCTTGCAGGCCCTGCAGCAGGCCCGCTACCGCATCGACCTGGTGTGCCCCTACTTCTACCCCGGACGTGTCATGCGCCGGGCGCTGACCCAGGCGGCCAGCCGGGGCGTGAAGGTTCGACTGCTGCTGCAAGGCAAGCCGGACTATGCGCTGGCCGCCCTGGCCGCCCGTGTGCTGTACGCCGAGTTTCAGACCCATGGCGTGCGCGTCTTCGAGTACCAGCCGGCACTGCTGCACGCCAAGGTCATCTGCGTGGATGAGGAGTGGACCAGCATCGGCTCGTCCAACCTGGACCCGCTGTCGTTGCAGATGAACCTGGAGGCCAACCTGATCGTCAAGGACCGGGGCTTTGCACAGACTGTGTCCCAGTCACTGCAACAGGATTTTGCCGACAGCCTGGAGATCTCGCGCCACCAGGTGCAGCAACCCCGGTGGTGGACACGTCCCGTGCGGTCGGTGTTTTCATGGACCGCGCGCGCCTACCTCAAGCTGGGCGGTGTGGCCCGCCGTCGTCGCCCGCCGCCTTGAGGGCAGACTTCCCCGACAGCGCCAAGGTCCAGCACTCGCCATAAGCGGGTGGATGGGGCCAAACGGCCGCCCGGGTCGGCGGGGCATGGGTGCCATGGGTCTCGCACCAGCGGCGCGCCAGCATCCAGCCCGCGTGAGCGACCACCACCGCCTGGGGCACAGGGGCCTCCCACGCATGAACCCTGGTCATGAACTGACGCAGGCTCTCGCCCACCCCGGGGGCGTGGTCGGCAAAGTGCTCGCACCAGACATCGATCTCATCCCTGGGAATGAGCGACCAGGGCAGGCCATCCCAGCGACCAAAGTCCATCTCCATCAAGGCGGGATCCACCGCATGACGCCAGCCCCACCGGCGCAGTTCACGCCCGACACGGTGGCAGCGCCGCAACGGCGAGGTGCACACCACCCGGGGCCAGCCCCGTCGATGGGCCAGGCGCCGGATGCGGCGAGCCAGGCGACGCGCTTTGCGCGGATCCACCGTCAGGTCAGTCTGACCGATGCACCGACCCTCGTGGCCCTGAGGCCTGGGATGGCGAAAGGCGTGGACCGTCACCACCGCACCCACGACACCGGATGAACCACCGCCAGCCAGGCCAGCAGGATGGCCACTTCGGTGAGCTGCTGGCTGGCACCCAGCGTGTCGCCGGTGTAGCCGCCCAGGCGGCGCTTGAGCCAGCGCCGCATCCACAGGGTCACCACAGCTGCCGCCACGCTCGACCAGACCATGGCGCGAGCCCAGGTTCGCCAGGGCCAGCCCAGGTGGTCCAGCACGGCCCACAGGCCCAACACCACCACACTGGTCACCAGCACCGCGGCCAGCAACTGCGGGCTGCTGACTTGCGTGGCCAGGGGCTTGGCCTTGGCGTGCTCGGGGTCACCTGCGTACGGCAGGAAACGGATCAAGGCCACCGGCGCCAGACGCGACAGGGTGTGGCCCCACACCAGCCCCAGCGCGGTCCACCCCAGCAGCACCTGATGGATGCCGCTCTCTGGCGCGGCCGCCAGTTCCTGGTACAGCGGTGACAACAGGGCCGTGAGCACGGAGGCCTTGAGCATCAGCATGATCACCAGACCGATGCCGCCATAAGCCCCCAGGCGCGAATCCTTCATGATGACCAAGGCACGCTCGCGGCTGACATAGCCGCCCAGGCCGTCGCAGGTGTCGGCCCAGCCGTCTTCGTGAAAACCGCCGGTCATCCAGACGGTCGCGACCATGCCCAGGACCACGGCGACCATGGGGGGCCACCACAGGCTGGCCGCCATCATCACGCCCGCGCCCCACAGCCCCACCAGCGCGCCCACCAGGGGGTAGTAGCGGGCGCAGCGCTGCAGCCACTCGGGGTCATACCCCACCCAGGCCGGGATCGGCACGCGGGTGAAGAACTGCAGTGCGATCAAGAACAGCCTGATTTCCTGCAGGACCATGTCAGCGTTCCTGCCCGCTCACACCGGCCGACTCGAAGCTGGCCATCTCCGTCAGGATGCGAGCGGCCGAGACGATCAGCGGCCAGGCCAGTGCAGCACCAGACCCCTCACCCAGGCGCAGGCCCAGGTGCAGCAGGGGCTGCGCGCCCAGATGGCTCAGCAGCCGGGCGTGCCCGCTCTCGTCCGACTGGTGTGAAAACACGCATCGTTCCAGCACACCGGGCTGCAAAGCCTGAGCCACCAGCACCGCACTGGTGACGATGAAGCCATCCACCACGATCACCCGGTTCTGCGTGGCGGCCTCCATCACGGCGCCACACAACATGGCCACTTCAAAACCACCGAACGCCGCGAGCACGGCCAGGGGCTCGCTGGCGCCGGCGTTGGCCTCCAGGGCCTGCATCAGCACGGCGAGCTTGCGCTGCAGGCCTGAGTCGTCCAGGCCCGTGCCTCGTCCCACACACTGGCTCAAAGGCAGGTCCAACAGGCGGCTCATGATCAGGGCCGCGCTGGACGTGTTGCCAATGCCCATCTCGCCCAGCAGCACGGCATTGCCCGGCAGGCTGCGCACCACCTCGGCACCGGCGCTCAGGGCGGCCTGGCACTGCGCCAGCGTCATCGCCGGGCCTTGCGAGGCATCGGCGGTGCCAGGGGCGATCTTGCGGATCTGCAAGCCATCACGGGGTGCGATGTCCTTGGCCACGCCCGCATCCACCACGGTCAGGGCCAGGCCGTGCTGGCGGGCCAGCACACTCACGGCGGCGCCACCGGCGAGGAAGTTCTCCACCATCTGCCAGGTCACATCGCTGGGGTAGGCCGACACGCCTCGCGCGGCCAGGCCATGGTCACCCGCGAACACCACCATCTGTGGCTGCACCAGGTCGACCTGCTCACGGCCCTGGATACGGCCCAGTTGCACGGCCAGGGACTCCAGGCGCCCCAGGGAACCCAGAGGCTTGGTCTTGTGGTCGATCAGGTGTTGCAGGCGCTGGGTCAAGGCTGCAGGAGTGGGTGTGGGTGCATGCATGGTGTCAGTCCTCAATGCCGCGTTGCGCCGGGATGCCCGCTTCATAGGCATGCTTGACCTTGCGCACTTCACTGACCGTGTCGGCCAGGGCCACGATCTCGGGCGGGCAATCGCGCCCGGTGATGACCACATGCACCTCGCGAGGACGATTGCTCAGCACCTGGATCACCTCGGCCAGTGGCACCCAGCCATAGATCAGCGGGTAGGTCATCTCATCGAGCACCACCAGGAAATACTCGCCGCTCTGAATGGCCTGCGCCGCGCGGGCCCAGCCTTCGCGAGCCAGCTCGGCCGATCGCTCCAGGTCCTTGCTCTTCCAGCTGAAACCATCGCCCAGGCCTTCGATGGGGATGCCCAGCATCTCCAGGGTGCGGTGTTCGCCAAAGCGGGCCGACGGCACCTTCATGAACTGGTAGATCTTGACGGCCTTGCCGCGGCCATGGGCGCGCAGGGCCAGGCCAAAAGCCGCCGTGCTCTTGCCCTTGCCGTCGCCGGTGTTGACGATGAGCAGACCGCGGCGCTCGGCGCGCTCCTGCTGTTGGGGCGCTTCGGTGGGTGGGTTCTGGAGGTCCATGAGGGGCTCTTGGGTCAGTCGGTGGATCGGTCGGAAATGCGAAAGAACGAATCAAAGTTGCGGCAGCACCGCCCATTGCCCCTGGACAAGGGCAATGCGCACCGCCTGGTCAAAGACCTGCTCGATGGCTCGGTGCAGCGTGGCATCGTCGCGTGCGCCCTGGGCCACCAGCCGGCCCGATTGCATCACGGCGACACGGTCGGCCACCAGGGCCAAAGGCAGCTCATGCAAGACGCTGATGATGCACCGGCCCCGCGAGGCCTCGCGCCGCAGCACCTGAGCGACCAGGCGCTGGTGAGGGGCATCCAGATGAGCGACCGGCTCATCCAGCAGCAACACAGGCGCCTGCACGGCCAGGGCTCGGGCCAGGCGCACACGCTGTCGCTCACCACCCGAGAGGGTCTGCATGGATCGGTCGGCCGCCCAGCCCATGTCCGTGTCGGCCAGGGCCTGCTCGATGGCGTCGCGATCTGCCACGCTTTCACCGGGCCAGCCCAGCCAGCCCTGGTGGGGCAGTCGCCCCAGCGCCACGGTGTCCCGCACGGTCAAGGCTTCGCCGCCTTCGGTGTCCTGCCCCAGCCAGGACAGGCGCGGTGAGGCCACTTCCTGCGACCAGACCACACCACCCTCGACAGGAGGCAGCAGGCCTGCCAGGCAATGCAGGAGCGTGGACTTGCCCGCCCCATTGGGGCCGACCACGGCCAGCCATTGCCCGGCCAGGGCGGACACGCTGATGTCGTTCAGGACCGGCCGGCCACCACGCTGCACCGACAGGCCTTGGGCAGACAGCAACGCGTCTGGCTGCAGGGGCCCCGTGATGGCAGCACTCATGTCGGCCTCCGGTACAACACCAGCAACAGGTAGACGCCGCCCACCACCGCCGTGAGCACCCCCACGGGCAGTTCCTGCGGTGCCAGCAGACACCTGGACAAGACATCGGCCCCGGTCAGCAGCACAGCGCCCATCAGGCTCGCACCCAGCAACAGACGGCCATGGAGCGCCCCCGACCAGGGACGCACCAGGTGGGGCGCCGCCAGGCCCACAAAAGCCACCAGACCGGCCTGGGCCACAGCCGCGGCCGTGGCCAGGGCCATCACCGCCACCAGGGCCACGCGGGTGCGTCCCAGCGGCACGCCCAGGGTCCTGGCCGTGTCTTCGCCCAGGCTCAAGGCATCCAGCACACGGGCCAGCACCAGGGCGGCGGGCAGGCACACCAGCAAGGCCAGTGCCAGCACCGCGCAAGCATCCCAGCCCAACAGCGCCGTGTTGCCCAGCATGAACGCCTGCATCACGCGCCAGGCCTCGCCGGACCAGACCATCATCAATTGCGTCAGCGCGCCCAGCACCACGCCCACCACCACCCCGGCCAGCAAGAGGCGCAAGGTGTGTGTCGCGCCACGCGCCAACACCAGGGTCAGGCTGACCCCTCCGAGTGCGCCCACAAAGGCAGCGCCGGTCAGACCCATGCGGGCCCACCAACCCTCTGCCATCGCCCAGGGCAGGCCAATGGTCAGCATCAAGGCCATGCACAGGCCCGCACCGGCGGAACTGCCCAACAAGTAGGGCTCGGCCAGGGGGTTGCGAAACAAGCCCTGTGCCAGCGCCCCGGCCAGCCCCAACAGGGCGCCCACCAGGGCCGCCCCCAAGGTCCGTGGCGCGCGGATCTGCCAGACGATGGCCACATCACCAGCCTGCGCGCCATCGGTCCAGGCGGCCCAGGGCGCTTGCCAGCCCATGCTGCCGGCCCCAAGGCCCAGCGCGCCCAGGCACAACAGCAAGGCCACCAGGGTGATCCAGGTGCCATGGCGCACCTTCAGGGCCATCGGCGCCCTCATCGCACACGCTCCGATCTGGCCAGGCACTGCGCCAGCACACGGGCGCCCTGCCCCAGCCGGGGCCCAGGACGCGACAGCACGTCCAGTTGCGCCGCATCCAGCGGGCACACCCGGCCTTGTTGAATCGCCCTCATCGAACGCCACCCCGGCCGGCGGACCAATCCGTCGACCTCCTTGGCCGACACCATGATCACGGCAGGATCAGCGCGCACCACAAACTCCGGATTCAACTTGGGGAACGGCCCCAGGCGGGCCGGCACCACATGGCGCGCCCCCAGCCGGGACAACAACTGGCCGATGAACGACGCCTCCCCGGCGGCATAAGGCGTGCTGCTCACTTCAAAGTAGACCGTCTGGCCTTTGCTCGTGGCAGGCACGGTGGCCGCGGCCGCGTCAATCTCGGCCATCAAAGCCAGCCAGCGCAACTCGGCACGCTCGGGCACACCCAGCAAGGTGGCCACCACGCCCGTGGCATGACGCACCTGGGGCAAGTCCTGGGCGTCCAGTTCGGCCACCGTCAGACCCAGGCCTCGCAGGCGCTGCGCCAGACGCGACGCTGGCGAGACCAGCACCAGGTCCGGACGCTGCGCCACCATGGCCTCGACCTGAGGATCGTCCAGACCGCCCACCTTGGGCAGGCCCTGAATGCGGGCGGGCCAGTTGGACCAGCGGTCCGTGGCAACCACGCGCTCGCACGCGCCCAAGTCACACACCATCTCGGTCAAGGAGGGCAGCAAGGACACGATGCGTCGGGCCGGCGCGGCCAGTTGCACCACCGCCCCGCGGTCATCGACCACACGGATGGGCACTGCCGCCCCGGCGCTCAAATGCACGCCACTGCACCACAAGCCGCACAGGACCAGGCACAGCCACCTCATGGGGACGCCTCCACCGGTCGACTCCAGGCCTGGCCAGCCACCATCAAGGTCAGCACATCACAGCGGCGGGCCACGTCCTGATTCAGGCGCCCCAGTTCGTCCACAAAGTGGCGCACACCCGCTCCCATGGGGATCACGCCCCAACCCACCTCGTTGCTGATCAGCACCACGCCCGCCCGCACCTGACGCGCATGGTCCAGGGCATCCAGGAAATCAGCCTTGATCGCCCCCCACTGCGCATCGCTCAGGCCGTCGCCATCGCCCGCCCCCTCGTGAGGCATCAGCACCTGCGTCAACCACAAGGTCAGGCAATCGACCAGCAACAGTCGGCCTGGCTGGGCCAAAACTCGGATCTGCTCGCCCAAGGCCAGGGGCACCTCGACCGTGGCAAAGCTCTCAGGCCGATCGGCTCGGTGGCGCGCGATGCGCCGGGCCATGTCGGCATCACTGGCCTGGGCCGTGGCCAGCACACAGACCGAACGCCCGGGATCTGCTTTCAGCCATGCCAAACCCAGTCGTTCGGCATGGCCCGACTTGCCACTGCGCTGGCCGCCGACGATCAGGTGCAGGCGTGGGCTGTCCATCAGAACTGCCGAGCCACACTGAGTCGGATCAGGCGACCCGGCTCCGGATACAAGGCCCCCGTTGAGCAACTGAAGGCGTAGTTGTAGCCCTTCTGGTCGGTCAGGTTCGTGCCCGACAGTGCCACGGTCCAGCCATCGGCGGTCCAGGCATAACGCGCGTCCAGCAGCGTCGATCGCGGCGTGCGACGCGTGCAGCTGTTGTCGTCGTCATCCCCAAAACGCATGGGACTGAGGTGCTGCAGGCCCACATCCACCGTGTGATGCTCGTTCAAGCGCCAGGTCGATCGCAGGGTGCCCGTGCGAGGTGCCGTGAGCACCAGTTCCTTGCCCTGGTTCACCCCCCCGCTGGTGCGAGCCTGGATGGCCTGCCACGTGCCCGACAACGTCCAGCCCGGCATGACCTGCCAGCGGGCATCCAGCTCCAGCCCTTGCCGTGTGGTCGGGTCGACGTTGGTGTTGGCAAACAGGCTGGTGACATAGGCGATCTCATCGACCGTCTTCTGGCGGAAGTAGCGCACATTGGCACTGTGCGGACCCTTCAACCACTTCAGGCCGATCTCCTGATCACGGCTGCGCTGCGGGCGCAAGGCCACCGACATGGGCGTGTAGCGGTTTTCATCCAGATTGGGCAGGCGGAACGACGAGGCCACACGGCCGTACACATCCCACCCATCGGCCACCGTCTGGCTCAACCCGAACTCGAAGGCCTTGAGCACATTGTCGCGCTGGTAGCCCGAGACCTCGGTGACGGCCGACTTGCTCACCCGCTCCTTGCGGGCCCCCGCGGTCGCCCGGGTCTGGCTGGGGAAGCTCCAGTCGGTGCGCACGTGATACGCCTGATTGATCTGGCGGCCATCCTCGGCGCCATAGGTGTTGTCATCGCGGAACGACCATTCCTGCCACTGAGCACCCAGGGTGGTCACCAGGTCCACGCCCGACCACGACTGGCGGTGTGTGACCTGGGGCGAGACCTGACGGCTGATGCGCTTCTTGTCAGACAGGTAGGGAAAATCACCACCATACTGGTCGGACGAGGTGCGCTCCTTGTAGGCCAGATCGGTGGACACGGTCCACGCGCCCGACTGATGTGACAACTGCGCTGCCACCAGCGTTTCCGTGGCCTCGGAAGCATCGTCCGGCGTGTTGGTCAAGCGGGGGTCGGCGGCATATTGTTCAAAGCTCAAGGCCCCCGGCATGCGCGCCACCTGGTCCTCCTGCTGCGCCCTCAGGCTGGCGCGCCAGCCTTCATGCTGCCAGCGCAGCCCCAGGCCTTGGGTCTTTTGACGAAAAGCCGCGTTCTCGCGAAAGCCATCGGTGGCCACATCGCGCGCAAACGCCTCGATGCCGACCGACGACCACCCTTGCGCCACGCTGACCTGCGCGTCACGCCCCTGGCGACTCTCCAGGGCCAAGGCCACACGGCCATGGGTCCCGAGCTTGAAACCCGGCTTGAGGATGATGTTGATGACGCCACCGGCAGCGCCTTCGCCCCAGCTCACGCTGTTGCTGCCACGCACGATTTCGATGCGCTCGATCTGGCTGACGGGAATGGCCGACAGGCGCGGCGAGGACATCTCGTTCTCGCTCAAACGAATGCCGTCGACCAGCACCACCTGGTTCTGATCGGCCGCAGCGCCAAAGCCGCGCAGGTCCAGACCGTATTCGCGGCCGTTGGACAGATCACTCAAAGCCGCCACCCCACCAATGCGGCGGATGGCCTCGTTGGCATCGATCGCCCCCGATTGTTCGATCTGCTGAGCCGTGATGACCGTGGCACCAACCGGCGCCTTCTGGATCGGCTGAACCGCACGGATGGCCGTGACCACCACGGGGGCCAAGACCTGCCCCCCGGGATCGCCTGAGGCGTCCGCATCGGCGGCAAGGGCCATCTGGGCACCCGCACAGGTGAACAACACCGCGATGGCCATGGCCGAGCGCGCCCCGGGTGCGCAACGCACCGAGTCAATAGAAAACATGAGAAACCACAGAACAGAAATGTCCCAGCCAGCGTCCCCGCAGGCCATGGACGACACGGCGCGACCCCGCATCACACGCGGTCACGCCCCCTGCTGGCCGGTATCCGGGCTGGGCGGTGCCACCTGTGAAGCCTTCCCAGGTGCCCGAAGGACCCAGTGGCTGCGTACACAAGCGAAGCTGCAGAGCAGCTTGACCGCCGACCGTTGCGGGGGCAGCGCAAGTCGGGCTGGCACCGTTGGTGCATCAGACCCTCTTGCTTCCCGTTTAACTGCACCGAGAAAGAACCTCGGCACGAGCACCAACGGTCGGGATTGTAAGGGCGCCAGACAGCCTCGGGGGGCCTACAATCGTCATTCCGCCTGTCCCAGGCCCCTAGCCGACCAGCCCGAGCCGAATGTCCAGGATCGAAGACTTGATCGATCGCGTCGAGCGCCTGCTCTTGCGCCATGACGAACTGCAACGCACCAACGTGCTGCTGCAGCAGCAACTGCTGGCCGTCAGCAACGAGCGCGACTCCCTGCGAGCACGCCTGTCGGCGGCCCGCCTTCGCATCGACACCCTGATCGACAAACTGCCCGCGCCCCTGAACGCGACGGAGCCGACAGACGCCTCCGATGACCCGACACCCGATTGATCCATGAAGCAAATTGAAGTCTCCATCATGGGTCAGAGCTACCTGCTGGGCTGCCCCGAGGGTGGCGAAGACCGCCTGCGCGAGGCCGTCACCCGGGTGGACCGAGAAATGTGCGCCATCCGCGATGCCGGCAAGCTCAAGGCCCGCGAACGCATCGCCGTGCTGTCAGCCCTGAACCTGGCGTTCGAGCTGGTCAGTGCGCCCCAGGGGGCTGTGTCGTCCGCACCCGATGGTGCCGCACCTCCCCAGGTCTCCGACAGCGCTTTGGGTCACCTGATCGACCGGCTGGATGCGGCCCTCAAGGACGACGGTCACCTGCTTTGAACGCTGGGCAAAACCAGCACTTGCGATCTGTCAACTAAACCCGCAAGCGCCGCATAGCTTCCGGGTTTGACCAGGCCTGCTGGGCCTACAATCAAATCGTTCGTTGTGTCTCTGGAAGCCTATATTTCTTGTCCCGATGCTCATAGAGCCAGGGCTTGGAACATTGCGGTGCTGGTGCGATCGTCTCGCGTCAGATGAACCTAAGGTGCTGCTGACCTCGCCCACCTGAATCCCCTGGGTTCAGGAATGCGGTAACCGGTACGCAACGAACACCACATTCCTGCAGCGGCCTCCGCCCTGCGCCCTCAGTTCAGGCCGGATCCGATCAACTGGCCGTCACGAACTGAATGCTGGCCAGGGTGAGGTGGTTGCCCCCCCGGTCTCGCGAAGCTGCCATGGCGCGGTCTGCACTGCGCATGAGTTCATCCACCGCGCCCGCGGTGTGCGGAAAGCTGGCAATGCCCATGCTGACCGTGAAGGGAATCTGCTGTCCGTTGTAGGCCACGATGTGCTGGGCACACGCCTTGCGCAGATGCTCCATGCGCGAGTGGGCCGTGGCCAGGCCCACGCCGGACAACAGCACCACGAAACGATCGCCCCCCAGTCGGCATGGGGAGTCCATGGCCCGGGTGTTGGCACGCAGCAGGCGCCCCAGGGCTTCGATCACGCGCTCGCAGCTCTCTGCACCGTAGGTTTCGCGGATCTGATCCATGCCATCGACCGACACCGACACGATGGCAAACTCGCGCTGCTCACGGCTGGACAGGTCGGCCTCGCGGCGCAGTTGCTCTTCAAAGTGGGCCCGGTGGTACAGGCCCGAGACGTTGTCGCGGACCTGGTTGTCCTGCATCTCACGGCGCAGATCGGCATTGGCACGCTGCTGCTGTTCCAGTTGCTCCAGCGCGGCCTGCAACTGCTGCTCGCGCTTGCGCTGATCGGTCAGGTCCTGCCAGCAACTCAGGATGCGGGCACCCTGGGTGTCGGTCGCAGGCAGCGGATGACGCCACACCTGGTATTCCCGACGCTCGCCGTTGCGCTCGATGCGGTGTTCTGCCGAGTAGGCACTGCCCAGGGCCAGGGCCTGCTGATCGGCCGCACGCAAGGCCACGGCCTGCACGGCATCGAACACATCGCTGTCCGTCGTCCCTGGCAACTCACGGGTCGACAGCAGCACACCCTGTGCGGCCTGGCTGGCAAACACATAGCGGCCACTGGTCAGGTCCTTGACCAGCACGCCAACGCCGATCTGGTCCAGGTAGCGGATCCAGGCGTCATCCAGGTTGGCCAGGGCAGGCGCCAATGTCGCGAGAGAATCAGGCATGGGGTTCATTGCTGTCGTTGTACCGCAACCGCGGGTGGGATCCGAAAATCCCGTGTTGCACTATGTTGGACCAAATTCGTCAGTTGCACTGCCCTTCAAACAAGGGATGTCGGGGTCCTTTTCCACTCGTACAGGGTAATTGTGAGTAACTTTTCTGGAAAACCACAATCATGTTGAAGATCTCGCTGTTGGGTGTTGGCCTCATGGGTGCCCCGATGTCCCGCCGTTTGTTGGGTGCGGGGCACGCCCTGACCGTCTGGAATCGCAGCCCGGACAAGGCCCAGGCCCTGGTGGCACACGGCGCCAGGCTGGCCCCCACACCGGCTCAGGCCGTGCAGGAGGCCGACCTGGTCATCACCATGCTGACCGACGGCCACGCGGTGGGCCAGGTGCTCTTTGGCCCGGCAGGAGACAGCGCGGCGCAGGGTCTTCGCCCCGGCACCCTGGTCATCGACATGAGCTCCATCCTGCCCGAAGAGGCCCGAGCCCATGCGGCAAAACTCTCTGCCCTGGGAGTAGCCAGCCTGGATGCCCCGGTCTCCGGCGGCACGCTGGGCGCCGAGGCTGGCACCCTGGCCATCATGGCCGGTGGATCCACCGCAGACTTTGAGCGTGCCCGCCAGGTGCTGGAAGTTTTGGGCCGACCGGTTCATGTGGGCCCCATCGGCAGCGGCCAGCTGACCAAACTGGCCAACCAGATGATCGTGGGCATCACCATCGGGGCGGTGGCCGAAGCGCTGCTGCTGGCCGAGCAAGGCGGGGCCGACCCCGCCAAGGTGCGAGAGGCTCTGCGCGGCGGGTTTGCCGAAAGCCGCATCCTGGAAGTGCACGGGCAGCGCATGGTGGACGGGGACTTTGCCAAACGGGGCTCCCTGGGCATCCAGCTCAAGGACCTGCGCAACGCCTTGCACACCGCCCAGGCACTGGCCTTTGAAGCGCCCATCACCGCCCACCTGACCGACCTTTACGCCCAGGCCGCGGCCGAAGGCCTGTCCGACCTGGACCAATCTGCCCTGTTCAAGTCCCTGCAAAGCCGCCAGATCAAGGCTGACGGCGATGCCAGCTCACGTCCTTGAAGGGCAGGCGCACCAAGGTCTGCTCGATCACCATGGGAATCTCCGTGAGCGACTGGTCCAGGGTGAAGTCGGCCTGGCGCGTGATCTGCACCGACAGGTCCGCCTTCAGGGGCACCTTGGCGCGAACGAGGGTCTTGATGGGCACGTTCATGGTCCCTGGCACCTGTGCGGCCACCGCCAGATCCAGCACCAGCGGCAACACCGCCTGGACCGGCACGGACACACTCAGCGGCACCGTCATGCGCACCGGCACCTTGACCGTCATGGCAGGCAGCCAGGAAATGACGGGCACCTCGGCCTGAAATTCGGTCTCCACCGGGATGGCCGCCTCAAAGGCGACCGTGGTGCTGACGGGCACATCCGCACGCACCGTGGTCCTGGCCTGCAGATCGCCCAGGACCCGCACCGACACGTTCTGGTCGATGGGCAGGCTCAGGGTGGGTGTCGTGTCCAGGCGCACCAGCAGGCGAGACTGGACATCGACCTGTCCCTGGATGCCGCTGGGCAGGCTGATGGCCAGTGGCAGCTGCCTCAAGGCGGCCTGGGCCATCCAGTGCTCACGCCCCCACCACAGGCCCGCCGCCATCAGGGCCAACCAGCCCAGCAACACCAGCAGGGCCACCAGCAGCAGGGCCCAACGCCCCACCGGCCGATGCCACCCCCTGGCTGGAAGCCCCACGGACTCACTCATGGCTTGACCGGCACAGTCGGAACCGGAGCGGCGCGCGGCCACCAGTGCGCCCAGCCCGCCGTGGGCGAGAGCGTGATCGCATCAAACGGCAGGTTGATGTCCATGCGCTGAAGGCTGGCATGCACCAAGGGATCCCGGAAGGTCAAGGTGGCATCGACCGGCTCGGTCACCGGCAACTGCAGGGACTCACGGATGGGGACGCGGGCCTCGATCACGGTCTGGACCCGGGCGCGGATCGGATCGAGCATCTGCACGGAGGCCGGCACATCCAGCACCACCGGGATGGTCTGACGCACCGGGATCACCAGCTTGATGGGGATGCTGGCCTTCAAGGGCACGCGCCCCTTGATGGGCACCGTCACGGCAAAGCCCAGGATGCGGGTCTGCACCGAAGTGTCCAGGTCAATGGCCTGGTCGATCTGCATCACATGCTCGAAGGGCACATCCAGGGCGATGGGCACCTGAGTCTGCACCTGCACCTTGACCGGCAAGGCCTGCGACATCGGGAGGACCAGGGTCTCGTCAATGGGCACGCGCACCGGCAGGTCGTGGTCCACCCGCACATGCACGGCCTTGCTCAGAGCGGCCTTGACGGCCAACGAGGACGGGAGGCGGATCGCGGCCGGCTGATCGTGCAACACCATCCGAGCCGACATGTGGTGAAACGCCCAGTAGGCACCCACTCCGGCGAGCACGCTCATCAGCACCACCAACACGACGGAGGTGAGGATCAAGGCTTTCCAGGTGACAGGGGCGGCAGCAATCTTGGACATGTGAGAGGACTCTACAACATGGACAATGGGCGTCAGAAAATGCACCCCGCCATGAATGCCCCGATCACCGACCGAGACACTGCCCAGGCCATGTTCCGCGAACTGCTGGCACGCGCCGCCCAGCAGGGGCAGACGCTGCGCCAGCCTCCTCCCGAGCCCACCACGTGCTGCGGCCGTGGCTGCAACGGCTGCGTCTGGGAAGGCTGGTACGAAGCCGTGGCCTATTGGCGCGAAGAGGCCCTGCTCATCCTGTCAGACTGACCTGCACCAGGTGGGCCACGGGCAGGCAGCCGATGCGCAGTCGCGCCCTCAGACCAGGCGCGATCACGTGGATGTCATACGCGGCCGACGCCCGGACTTGCTCCACGCGCTGCAGGCGCCAGGGCAAGACGCTGAGCCGGGCCAGAAGCCGCCCCGCCCCATCTCGGGCGTTGGAGGGCACCACTTGCTGCGATGCTGCTGCCTCATCCAGCAGGCGCACCACATCGGCCGGCGATGGGTGACGCCGCATCACCACCCGTTGATGGAAACCACCTGGGCGATGCAGGCGGTCCAGCGTGCGCTGCGTGGGCAACTCAGCCGGATCCAGGGGCGAGGTCACCTCGGGGGTCTCTGAGGTCAGCACAGCGCTCATCATTGCACCTTGTACTTAAATCGGCCTTCCTTGTCGGCCGTGACCTTGATCTTGCTGATGCCCTGGCCATCGGCCATGCGGTTGAGCACGCTGTCGGCGATCTCGGGCAGCAAGCTGCCGTTGAGGATGTGGTCCACCGCGCGCGCGCCGGTGTCGACCTCGGTGCAGCGTTGCAGCACGGCCTCGACCAGGGCGTCGTTGTAGTCCAGCACCGCCTGGTGCTGATCGGCCACCCGCTGACCGATGCGGTCCAGCTTGAGCCGGATCACCTGCACCAGCACGTCATCGCTCAGGGGGTAGTACGGCACGACCTTGGTCCGCCCCACAAAGGCGGGCTTGAAAGCCTTGTACAGGCTGGGGCGCAGCAGGTTGACCAGGTCGTCAGGGGCCGGCAGTTCATCGGCGGCCTTGTTCAGGCAGGCCTGCATGATGCCCTGCGTGCCGATGTTGGAAGTCAGGATGATGACCGTGTTGCGGAAGTCGATCTCGCGCCCCTCGGCATCGTCCATGCGCCCCTTGTCAAAGACCTGGAAGAACATCTCCAGCACATCCGGGTGGGCTTTCTCGACCTCATCGAGCAGCACCACGCTGTAGGGCTTGCGGCGCACCGCCTCGGTCAACACACCCCCTTCGCCATATCCCACATAGCCGGGGGGCGAGCCCTTGAGGCCCGAGACGCTGTGCGCCTCCTGGTACTCGCTCATGTTGATGGTGATCAGGTTGCGCTCGCCGCCGTAGAGGATGTCGGCCAGGGCCAGCGCGGTTTCGGTCTTGCCCACGCCACTGGGCCCCACGAACAGGAACACCCCCTTGGGCTTGTGCGGGTCTTCCAGCCCCGCGCGCGAGGTCTTGACCCGCTGGGCGATGGCCGCCAGCGCATGGTCCTGACCGATCACCCGGGCCTTGAGCGAAGGCGCCAACTGGCGCACGGTGTCGATTTCGTCCTTGACCATCTTGCCCAGGGGGATGCCGGTCCAGGCGGCGATGATGCTGGCCACCACCTGACCATCGACCTGCAAGGGCACCAAGGCCTGATCACCCTGCAGGGCCACCAGCTCGGCCTGCTTGCCCTTGAGGGCTTCGCGGTGCGCCACCACCTCGCCCCCCGTGGGATCGGCCTCGATGGCCGTCCTCAAGGCGTGGATGTCCTGAACCAGTTGCTGCTCAAAGGCCCAGCGGGTCTCGTCGGCCTGCAACTGACCTTGCAACTGCAGGCGCAGGGCGACCAGCTCATCGAGCCGCCCCCCATGGGCGCCACCGGCGTGCTGCTCGCGTTGCAGGGCAGACATCTCGGCATCGAGCCGCTCGATGTGTTTTCGCACGTCGTCGATGCGCGCTGGCGTGGCGCTTTGCCCCAGGGCCACGCGGGCGCAGGCCGTGTCCAGCACGCTCACAGCCTTGTCGGGCAACTGACGGCCGCTGATGTAGCGGGCCGACAGGCGCACGGCCTCGGCAATGGCCTCGTCCAGCAGGCGCACATTGAAGTGGCGCTCCATCAGGGGCGCCATGCCGCGCAGCATGGCGCAGGCCAGCTCTTCGCTGGGCTCTTCCACCTTGACCACCTGGAATCGGCGGGCCAGGGCGGCGTCCTTTTCAAAATACTTCTTGTACTCGCCCCAGGTGGTCGCGGCGATGGTGCGCAGCTCGCCACGGGCCAGCGCTGGCTTGAGCAGGTTGGCCGCGTCGTTCTGCCCAGCCTGACCGCCCGCACCGATCATGGTGTGCGCCTCGTCGATGAACAGGATGATGGGGTGGGGGCTCTTCTTGACCTCGTCGATCACGTTCTTGAGGCGGTTCTCGAACTCACCCTTGACCGACGCGCCGGCCTGCAGCAGGCCCATGTCCAACACATGCAACGACACGCCCAACAGCGGCTGGGGCACATCCCCCTGCGCGATCTTGAGAGCCAGGCCCTCGACCACGGCTGTCTTGCCCACACCAGCCTCCCCCGTCAGGATGGGGTTGTTCTGGCGGCGGCGCATCAGGATGTCGATGGCCTGGCGGATCTCGGCATCCCGACCGATGACCGGGTCCACCTGGCCCTCCCGGGCCCGTTGGGTCAGGTTGGTGGTGAACTGATCCAGCGCCGGCGTGGCGGGGTTCAGGGCATTGCCTTGCTCGGGTGCCATGGGGTCGATGGGATCGATGGAATCGATGGGATCGACCGCACCAGCACGGGACGACAACGGAACCTCGGCCGATCCTGCCGTGACCTCATCGAGGTGATGCTTGAGCTCGTCCAGGCGGAACTGCTGAAACAGCCGAGACGCCCTGATCGCCATCTGGTTCAGAGACGGCTCGGCCAGCAAGGCCAGCACCAGGTGCGCACTGCGGATGCGAGGGTGGTGGGCATCCAGCGATGCGATCAGCCAGGCGTGCTCCAGCCACTGAGGCACCTGCGCCGAGAAAACCGGCGTGCGACTGTTGCCCGTTTTCAGGCGCTGCAGTTCGGTCTCCAGGTCGCACTGCAACTGGGTGGCCGAGACCCCGAAGTGGCGGCACAGCACCACCAGGTCGCTGCGGGGTTGCTCCAGCAAGGCCAGCAGCATGTGTTCGATGTCGACCTCGAAATGCCCACGGGCCATGCACAGGCTGGCGGCTCGTTCGGCCGTCTGGCGCGTCTGGTCGTTGAGCTTGGAGATCAAGGTCTTGAGGTGTTGGCTCATGGCGTTCGTCCCTGGGTGTTTGGTGGAGGCGGCGTTCGGTGTCAAGCCGCCGCATGGATGTCATAGCTCACGTCCTGGCGGTCGGTCTCGGCCGCTCCGGTGAGCAAAAAGGTGTCCCAGCCCAGGCGGGCCTGTGTGGGGGATCGGGTGGAGTCCAGCGAGCAGCCCTGAACCTGGTCACGTCGCAACAGCAGGTTGACTTCGTACTCCAGGCTCACGCCGTGGCACAGGGTCAGCATGGACTCCAGCGCCTGCGCACCCACGGTGCCCGGCAGGAAACGCTGGAACTGCGCGTGGTCCAGCGGCCCCAGCGCCACGCGCAGGCGCAGGTCTCGCTGCCAGACCCGGTCGCCCAGCATGGCCGACTGGCCCAGCAAACCGCCCTGCCCCAGGCCCAGCAAGGTGCGCCCCTCGGGTGGCACGGTGTACCAGCGGCCCACAAACTGATCGATGCGCACCGGCACGGCCAGGTAGTCCTGCAGGATCTGGCGCATCTGCGTGGCCGACAGCGTGCGCTGCTGCAAGGCCCCGGCGTAATAAGCCAGGGCTTCGTCGATGACGCCATCGCGCAGGGCCTCGAAGCGATCACGCAGGCCACGCTGTCCCAGGCCGGCCAGCGACAAGGCCAGCGGCAGGAACCGGTTCTGCCGATCAGTCTCGAACTGCAGGTGCAGCCGGTTCTTTTTCCAGGCCTGCTGGAACAGCGTGACGGCACGGTTGCTGAACACGTCGAGGAAGGCGCGAGCGGCCGTGTCCTTGTGCTGGCTTTCACGGTGCGCCAGTTGCTCGGTGTAGACCAGCGGCAACGCGCCAGCGCCACCCAGCAAGCCCATGAACGCCGGGGTGATCTCGACCCGCGGGGGGCGGTGGTCATCGGGCGCGTCTGGATCGGTCGACCCGGCCACGGGCGGGCAAAGGCGCAAGGCCTCGATCTCGCTGGGCGGGAAACCAAAGTTGAGTGAATTTCGAAACCGGATCTGATCGCCCACCACCGGCTGTGGTCCCACCGACTGAAACCAGCGCAACTCCAGCAGGCGAACGGCCTGAAAGAAGGAGAACCGCTGCGGGTTCTCCAGCAACTGATCCAGCACGGCCACCGGCTTCATACCAGCGCCATGGCCCCGTTGCGGGGCGGACAGGTGATCAGGACCTCCTGCGTCCGGGCCGACACCACCTTGAGCTGCGTGAAGCTGTTGGCATGCACATACAGCGCAAAGAAGTGGTCCAGCACGGCCGCAAACAGACCCAGGCCCACGCCCACAAAGCTGGACTCATCCACGCTCAGGCGGACCTCGGTGCCGCGCACAAAGGTGGCAAAGGGCTCACCCGGCAGCCAGGCGGTGGCCGGTTTGTAGTCGATGCCGACCACGCCCTCCACCTGGCGAGCATTGGCCGGGGTTCGAGGCAGGTCATACAACCGCAGCATTTCCTGCAGCGCATCCAGGCCGCCACCGCACAGCGACAAGTGGTTGAGCGAGAGGTGCGAGATCAGGCGCCACAAAGTCCCACGCCCCCGGTCAAAGCGTTGCGTGGACGTCGGCTTGCGCAGCAGCCGAATCTCCCGCGCCAGCGAGCCGCCTTCCAGGAACAGGTCACCGCCGACGGCCCCGAATGGCAGGTGCGTGGGCAGGTCCCGGTTGGTGGCCGTGACCTGCAGGCTCAGGGTGTCGGTTTGCGGCACGCTGGGGTCAAAGTCCACGTCCACCAGGGCCAGCTCGATCTCAAAACCGGGGCTGACTTCGGCCACGGCTTCGTCTCGCGTGGCGTGCCAGTAACGCCCGCCCGTGCCCTGACCGGCGTCACCTGCGGCGGCACCCGACCGGCGTCGCATCAAGTCATCGTGCTTGAGCGAGAAAAAGGGCCGGAAGTCCTCGATGGACTCGCCCTGCGCGGTCTGGCGCACCCGGTAGACCCGGTCGATGCTGTAGACCTCGTGGCCCCAGGCCCGCCGGCTGTCGACCAGGACCGGGTAGGTGACCGCTGTGTGCGTGACCCGGATGGGATCGGCGGGCTGGCTGAACAGGTTGATCACCGGCGAGCAGCCCAGCACGAGACTGCCGGCGTGAACCGTCTCCAGCAGGCGGGACTCGTCAGAGTCTGCACGGACACCACCGATCAGCACCTGCAGGGTCAACTGCCCAGAACCGGCGTCGGCCTGCGCCGGAGGCATGGGCACTGGCAGGTCCACAAAATTGAACTTGTCAGGAAAAGCGAAATACTCGGTCAGCAGGCGATACGCGGGGTGCGACCGGGCATCCAGGTTCAGCAGGGCCTCATCGTCCGCAAAGCCAGCCAACTGGGGCTTGCGTCCGGCCATGCCGCCAGAGCCGGGCGCATCGGCCACCCAGGGGTGATGAGGGTGCCACTGCGTCATGACGCCCACCACGCGCTGGGTCAGCACCTCGCGCAGGGCGCTGACCTGTGAGGCCTCGCCATCGAGGTACACGCGCAGCATGCGGTCCTTGAGCATGCTCCAACTGGCTTGCGGCGACATCAGGTCCAGCGTGATCGACAGGACCGACATGGCGCCCGCTGGCAAGACCGTGCCGGCCGGCGCCACCACGGCATTGCGGTACTGCGCCTGGCTGAGCGTGATGGGCCACAGCGCCAGCGGCTGGGTCGTCTGAAATTTGCAGGTCACGCCCTTGACCGGGCGCGAACTCAGGGCCGTGCCACGGGGCACCGTGACCTGCCGGGTCATCTGGGCTGCTTGTGGCCCCAACTCAAAGCGCGCGATCGAGCATGACGGAAATGGCCGCAGGTAGTGCGGGTACAGCACATCGAGCAGCGTTTCCGTGAACAGCGGAAAGTCGTCGTCCAGGCGCTTGTGCACACGTGCCGCCAGCAGCGCAAACGACTCGATCATCCGCTCCACATGCGGATCCTGCGACACATCGTGGGCCAGCTGCAGGCGCCCGGCAATGCGTGGATACGCCTGGGCAAACTGCTGCGACGACTTGCGCAGCCAGGCCAGTTCACGTTCGTAATGGGGCAGCAGGTGTTCCATGGTGGGTCACACCCCTTTGGCTCGCTGGACCTGATAGCGCTGACTGACAGGCATCAGGACCGCATCAAAACTGACGACCTCATTGGCCTCATGGGCAATCAACAAGGCCTTGATCGAAAAATGCAAGCGCTGTCCCGGCCCTTCGGCCTTGGAGACCTCGACCTGCGCATCCTGCAAGCGGGGTTCGTGGCGAACCAGGCAACGGCGGATGTCATCACAAATGGCGGCACGGTCGCCCTCGCTGCTCAGGCACAGCGAGACAAAGTCCTTCAAGCCAAAAGACAGCACCGACTGCTGGCAATGCGGCAACCCCTCAAACACACCTTCGCGCAGACCGCAACGGCTGTTGAGCAGGGCCTCGACATCGCGAGCCACGCTGTCCTTGAGCCGATCCACCGAGGTGTGGACGATCTCGTCCCCGCGGTCATCGGTCAGCTTTTCCAGCAGATTGAGGCTGAACAACGCCATCTCATGGACCAAGCGGCGACCCGAGGGCCGCCGCTTGATTCCTCCCTACATCTTTGTTTTTATGAAATCAGGCGAACGTGGCCGTGTTGGTGGCCAGGTTCCAGGCGCCCGTGCCGGTGACGGAGCCTTGGCTGCCGTCCAGCTTGGATGCCGAGTAAGCCCATTCCACCGACGAGTACTTCAGGCCGAAGGTCTCCTTGGGGATGCCCTCTTCGGTCACCGAAGGCGACACCGACGAGACCAGCACGTTCTTGAGCTTGATCACCAGGTACTTGACGCGGGCGTTGGCCGTGCCCGTGTTGAACGAGCCGGTCTGGCCGCTGGCGCGGTAGAAGGTGATTTCCACTTCAGGCGTGACCAGGCCTTGCGAGGCCGCTTGCCACAGCTTGGGGCTGGAAGAGTCGATGTCCTTGACGAAGGTCATCTCTTCGTGCTCGCAACGCTCAGAGGTGTGACCACCCGAGGTCGATGCCGAGGCCGACTTGGGCTGGCGGATCACGTGGGCCCAGGAGTCCACCTCGACGGTGGGCTTGCTGTTCTGGCCCGTGGCCGAGTTGCTGCCATGGACAGCGTCACGAACGTCGCCCTTGATGGCCGAGTTCTTGAATTCAATGTAGATGTCTTTCACAGGTATTCCTTCCGTGATTGGTTATGGATGCAAGGATCAGCCGCGGCCGCCCGATGGCAGCTCTGCCACCAGTCGCAGCGACACCGACAGCTCATCCAGTTGAAAGTGCGGACGCACAAAGGCAACCGCACGGTAGACCCCGGGACGACCAGGAACTTCCTGAACTTCGATGGAAGCTTCCCTCAGGGGGTATTTCGCTTTGGCTTCCTGAGAGGCGCTGTCATCGGCCAACACGTATTGGCTGATCCAGGCGTTCAGGAAGGTCTCGACATTGCCCGCCGACGCGAAGCTGCCGATCTTGTCGCGCATCATGGCCTTGAGGTAATGCGCGATGCGGCAGACCGAGAAGATGTACTGCAGCTGCGCAGCCAGCACCGCATTGGCATTGGCAGCGGGGTTGTCGTATTTCTTGTGCTTTTGCACCGACTGAGCACCAAAGAAGGCGGCGTAGTCGGTGTTCTTGCAATGAACAAGCGGAATGAAGCCCAGGTCGCTGAGCTCCTTCTCACGGCGGTCGGTGATGGCGATTTCGGTGGGGCACTTGAGGGCCACTTCGCCATCGTCGGTCTTGAAGGTGTGGGTGGGCAGGTCTTCGACCAGGCCACCACCTTCGACACCACGGATGGCGGCGCACCAGCCGTACTGCTCAAAGGCGGCCGTCAGGCGTGCGCCAAAGGCATAGGCCGCGTTGACCCACAGGTACTTGTCGTGGTTCGTGCCATCGGTCTGCTCCACAAAGTTGAAGCCTTCGGTGCTCAGCCCATCCTTGGGGTTGTACGGCAGGCGGCCCAGGAAGCGCGGCAGGGTCAGGCCCACATAGCGAGAGTCTTCAGCCTCGCGGAAGGACTTCCACTTGGCGTACTCGACCGTGTCGAACACCTTGGACATGTCACGTGGCTTGCCCAGGTCCGTGAAGCCCTCCAGGCCCATCAACTCGGGAGACGCAGCCGTGAGAAATGGCGCATGGGCGGCGGCCGCCACATGCGACATCTGTTCGATGAAGTACATGTCTTCGGCACCACGGCCGATTTCGAAGTCACCCACCAAGGCCGCAAAAGGCGCGCCACCAAAGGTGCCGAACTCTTCTTCGTAGACCTTCTTGAACAGAGCCGACTGGTCAAAGTCGATCGCGGTCTTGAAGTCCTTGACCAGCTCTTTCTTGGTCGCATTGAAGACCTTGATCTTGAGCTGCTCGCCGGTCGAGGTCTGCTTGCACAGGTACTGCAGGCCGGTCCAGCTCGATTCAAGCTTCTGGAATTCAGGGGCGTGCAGGACTTCGCTCAACTGGTCGGAGATCAGTTGATCGATCTGGGCAATGCGGGCATCCAGCGTGGCCGACAGGTTGTCGGAGACCACCACGGTGCCGTCCATCACTTCACGCACCAGTTCACCAATGAGGTCCTTGGTGCGGTCATGCTCGGTCGCGTTGCGAGCCACGCGGCTTTGCGAGACGATGGCATCGAGCAGCGAGGTCGATTCGGCGGGCAGCGCGGTGGCGCCCTGGTTCTGCAGTTGTGCACTCATGTCGATCACTCCTGGTGGCCAGCGGTGGAGGCGGCGGCTTCAGCGCTGAGCTGAGACAGCTTTTCGGTGTTGGCCAGCACGTCGCCCAACAGGTCTTCGAGCTTTTCGTTGCTGGCCATCTTGTTGCGCAGGTCCGAGAGCTTGGTGCGCGCTTCCAGCAGCTTGCGCAGGGGCTCGACCTGCTCGACCACGGCTTCAGGACGGAAGTCGTCCATCTTCTTGAAGTCCAGGTTGACGGCAAACTCGCCGCCATCGGCGCTGAGCTTGTTCTGGACGCGGTAGCTGGCGCGAGGGGCCATGCCGGACAGGACTTCGTCGAAGTTGTCCATGTCGACATTGACGAACTTGCGGTCCTTCAGTTTGGCGACCGGCTGATCAGGATCGGGCTGACCGGTGAAATCACCCATCACCCCCATCACGAAGGGCAATTCCTTCTGCTCGATGGCGTCGCCAATTTCGACGTCATAGGTCAGTTGCACACGGGGGGGGCGCACGCGCTCCAGGCGTTTTTGGACACTGTCTTTTTTGGACATGACAAGGACTCCGCTGAGTGGGTGATTTACTGCAAGGCCCCGAAGGGGTTGTTGCCACGGGATGAGTTGCTGCTGACGGCGCCGCTGGGGGCGGGCCTGACGGGGGTGGCCGTGACGACTGGGTTCGCCGGGCGTGCCACCGCACGACGAGGTGCCGGACGAGTCGAACCTTCAGGACGAGCATCGGCCTTGGCCGCCGTCGGCAGCGCAGGAATCAGGATGGGTTCGCCCAAGGCTTCGCGGATCAGCTTGGCCACGCTTTCTGCTTCGGTGCGGGCCGAGCCGTTGACTTCATTGGCCTTGCGCAACTGCTCCAGGGCCTGAGCGCTGACACGCAGGCCGCTGACGGCCAGGATGCTCTTGGCCGTCAGGTCGGTGGCGTCTCGCTGCAGGACTTCCTGGGCTGAGGTGATGGCCTGACCATACTGACGGGCATCGAAGTGAATCTGGGATTTCTTGAGCCAGGGGTGCTTGCTGCCAGGCTCAAGGCGGATGGCGTCGTCCAGCTCTTCAAGGGCGTCGCTGGTCTTGCCCAGTTTCTGGGCCTTTTCAGCGGCCGCGAGGCTCTCCACGATGCGCTCGGGAACCGTCACCTGGCTCAGGCTGCTGAAGTCCTTGCCTCCCTCTTTGGCCACACGCGGCATGGAATCACAAGCCGACAGAACAAGCACGGTGGACACCACGGACAAAGCCATGGCGGCACGGTGCGCAAACATTGAGCGCAACGGAATCTCCCTGAGTCATACATCTTTGTTCGGCAGGCCTGATGTACTTGATATGTGCAGCAGCCTGCGTCGAAACTGGCCGAATTAGATCTGAAATTTTTCGGCTGCCACCCCCCCAAAAGGGGCACGCCTCAGACTATTGCATCTGGTTGCAATTACCCCTCCAGCGGGGGGACCTGGCACCTCAAGGATCAACACCCAAGGTCCTTACACTGTCGGCCATCTTCGGGTCCACCCGAAACGCAGGACCACATGGATACAGGGAAGAATTCAACCTCCGGCACCCGCCGGCGCACGGCATGGGCCGTCGCCGCGCTGCTGTCCTTGAGCGCGTGCAGCAGTGTGCCGACCGCCATCGTGCTGGAGGGCTTGAGCGCCATGAAGGACAAGGCGCTGGAGTCCGCCGGGGTCAAGAAAGCCGACGTCCCGGAGGCCGCCAAGCCCGAGCGCAACATTCAGTGGCGCCTGCAGGCCAGCACGTCCTTGAACACCGACCCGCAAGGCCAGCCCCTGGCCCTGCTGACCCGCATCTACAAGCTGCGCAGCCCCAATGCCATCATGCAGTTGCCCTACGACGTGTTCGGCGACCCTGTGCGTGAAAAGGCCCGCCTGGGCGATGAGTTGATCGAGGCCAAGGAGATCCAGCTGATCCCCGGCCAGAAGATCGAGATCAACGACAAGACCATCCGCGACGCCCGCTACATCGCCATCGTCGCGCTGTATCGCCAACCGGCCCCGCAACGCTGGCGCTATGTGTTCAGCGCCGAAGCCGCCGAAAAAACCGGGCTGAGCCTGGGCGCGCATGCCTGCGCCCTGACGGTGCAGGCGGGAGAGCCCATCGGCATCCCGCTGGCCACTGCACGCTCTGCCGACATGCCCTGCCAATGATGGAGTTCACACGGTGATCCAGTCCCCCAAGATCCTCTGGGGCGAAGGCCTCTTCCTTCGTCCGCAGCACTTCCAGCAGCAAGACCTGTATCACGAATGGCGCCTTGCCCAACTGGCTCGGGTGCTGCATCCGTATGCCTGGGGCGTGCGCCAGCTCAAGGTCGACACCGATGCCTTGCAGGCCGGCATGTTGCGCCTGACCGAATTGCAGGTCGTGATGCCCGATGGCGAGCTGTTCAGCGCCCCCACCGAGGATGAGTTGCCGCCCCCAGTCGCGCTGGCCAGCCTGGCCGACGATGCTCAAGCCGGCAATGAGTGGGTGTTCCACCTGGCCATGGCCCCGGTGCGCGAGACGGGCGCCAATGTCGCGGCCTCTCATGCCGAGGCCGACACGGCCATGCGCTACTTCAGAGGCCAGACGCAGGTCCCGGACGTGTACACCAACGCCGTGACCGCCGAGCTGACCACGCTGCGCAAATCGGCCCGCCTGCTGAACCCCAAGGAGCCCCGTGCGCACCTGCTGAACATGCCCTTGCTGTCGGTGCGTCGCACGGCCACGGGTGGCTTCGAGCTGGTCGATCGCTTCATGGCGCCCAGCGTGAGCATCCAGTCCAGCCCACCGCTCCTGAACCAGTTGCGTCGGCTCATGGACGTGCTGCAGGCCAAGGTCGATGCGCTGTACGGCTTTCACCGTGAACCCAGCAAGAACATCATCGAGTTCCGATCGGGCGATGTGGCTTCGTTCTGGTTGCTTCACACAGCCAGCACGGCCTTTGCGGGCCTGAGCCACCTGTTGCGTCATCCGGCCCTGCACCCCGAGCGGCTGTTCGAGCACCTGCTGCAACTGGCCGGCAGCCTGATGACGTTCTCCAAGACCTTCACGCTGGCCCAGTTGCCCACCTACGACCACACCAACCCGGGCCCGGCCTTTGCGCAGCTCGACCACATCGTGCGCGAACTGCTGGAGACCGTGATCTCCACGCGCTACTTCTCGATCGCCCTGCACGAGTCGGTGCCCTCCTTCCACCAAGGTCGCATCGACTCCGAACAGATCACACCCAGCACGCAACTCTTCCTGGGAGTGAGCGCTGCGCTGCCACCAGCCGAACTGGTCGATGTGGTGCCCATGCGCCTGAAGATGGGCGCACCGGACGATGTCGACAAGCTGGTGCTGTCGGCCATGCCCGGCGTGCGCCTGATCCACGCGCCACAGGTGCCCGCGGCCATCCCTGTGCGCCCCGGGGCCTATTACTTCTCGGTCGAGCCGCGCGGCATGCTCTACGAGCGCATGCTGCAGGCTCAGGCCCTGACCATCTATGTGCCCTCGGGCATCCAGGACCTCAAGCTCGAACTGATCGCCATCAACGGCTGAGCCCCCACCGAGTCCCGACATGAACGCACAGCTTCAACACCCCCATCTGGATGCGCGCCACACCCCGGCGCAGGCCGCCCCCGTCGAGCGCACGCAGTCCCTGCTCGACCTGATGTACGACGGCTTCTACCTGCTGTTCCTGCTCAAGGGCAAACACCCGCCCACCGATGCCGACGTGTTTCGCGAGCGCATCAAGCAGTTCCTGACGCAGTTTGAGAGGGGTGCCACCCGGCTGAATGCGCCCGCCGACGACATTTACGCCTGCAAGTACGCCTTTTGTGCCACGGTGGACGAGGCCGTGTTGATGTCGCCCTTCAAGGTGCGAGAGGCCTGGCAGCGTCAACCCCTGCAACTGCAGTTCTTTGGCGAACAACTGGCCGGCGAACAGCTCTTTGAAAAGCTCGAAGAGTTGCGGCGTCAAGGTGCTACCCGTGTGCAGGTGCTGGAGGTCTTTCACATGTGCCTGCTGCTGGGTTTTCAGGGCAAGTACATGATCGAAGGCTCCGAAAAGCTCAACTACCTGACGGCCCGCGTGGGTGACGAAATCGCCCACCACAAGGGCCGCCGCCCCGGCTTTGCGCCGCACTGGGCCGCCCCCGATCGCATCGCGCATCAGCTCAAGCACGAGGTGCCGCTGTGGGCCGTGATGTCGGTGTTCGCGCTGCTGTCACTGACCGCCTTCATGGGCTTGCGCTGGCACCTGGGCCAACACACCCGCCAGAACCTGAGCGCGTTCGAGCAGATCGTGCAACTGGCGCCTCAAGTGGCGCACATCACCATCACGCTGCCTTGATGGGCCTCAGTGGCCGGCCTTGTCAGCCTCTTCGTCCAACTGCCTGAGAAACGCCATCTTCTCTGAGATCTTGGCCTCCAGCCCGCGAGGCACGGGCTGGTACCAACCCGGCTCACCCAGGCCATCAGGCAGGTAGGTCTCCCCTGCCGCATAGGCATGGGGCTCGTCGTGGGCGTACCGGTACTCGTGCCCGTAGCCCAGCTCCTTCATGAGCTTGGTCGGCGCATTGCGAAGGTGCACCGGCACCTCGCGGCTCTTGTCCTGCTTCACAAAGGCACGGACTGCGTTGTAGGCCTTGTAGCCCGCATTGCTCTTGGGGGCCATGGCCAGGTAGATCACGGCCTGGCCCAGCGCCAGCTCCCCTTCGGGGCTGCCCAGGCGCTCAAAAGTCAGGGCCGCATCGTTGGCGATCTGCATGGCGCGAGGGTCCGCCAGGCCGATGTCTTCCCACGCCATGCGAACGATCCGACGCGACAGGTACCGCGGGTCGGCACCCCCATCGAGCATGCGGCACAGCCAGTACAGCGCGCCATCCGGGCTGGAGCCTCGGACCGATTTGTGCAGGGCCGAGATCTGGTCGTAAAAGTTGTCCCCACCCTTGTCAAAGCGCCGGGCGTTCAGGCTCAAGGCATTGGTGATGAAGTCCACATCGATCCGGGTGATGCCCGCGGCGCCCGCCGCCGTCTTGCATTGCTCCAGGAGGTTGAGGAACCGTCGGGCATCACCATCGGCATACCCGATGATGGTGTCCACCGCGGCCTCGTCCAGTTGCAGGTGACCCAGGGCCTGCTCCTGCGCTCGCTGCAGGAGTTGCTTGAGCTCATCCTCGGTCAGGGACTTCAGCACATACACCTGAGCCCGAGACAGCAGGGCCGAGTTCACTTCAAAAGACGGGTTCTCGGTGGTCGCCCCGATGAAGGTGAACAGCCCGGACTCGACATGCGGCAACAGCGCGTCCTGCTGGGCCTTGTTGAAGCGGTGAATCTCGTCGACAAACAAGATGGTGTGTCGACCTTGAGAGAGGTACTGCTGCGCCTGCTCCATGGCCGCCCGGATGTCCTTGACGCCGGAGAACACTGCCGACAGGGCGATGAACTCGCAACCAAAGGCATGGGCCGTCAGCCGCGCCAGCGTGGTCTTGCCCACACCGGGAGGCCCCCAGAAAATCATGGAGTGCGCCTTGCCCGACTGGAAGGCCAGCCGCAAAGGCTTGCCCGGGCCCAGCAAGTGGGACTGCCCCACCACCTCGTCGAGCGTCTTGGGGCGAAGTGCCTCGGCCAGCGGGGCCACCGGGTCTTGGGCAAAGAGGTCAGACATGTCCAGATTGTCGCAGGCCGCTGCGCATCCCTGATCAGCCAGCACACCCACCTTGGGTCCCCTTTGTACAAGGGATTGGACAAAACCCTGAGAAGGTGTCACAATCGCGGCTTCGCTGCTTGACAGGGTGTTTTTCAAACCCCCCAGTTCGAGGCAGTGAGAACTCAAAGTTCATCCCCTCTGACCTTTTTCAAGCCGGATCGCACCGTCGGGTGCCGATCAACAGCGTGTCTTGAGTTCCGGTTGGCGGCGATGCCGTCGCTTTCAACCGACTCACCGTGAGGCCCCGCGCCGAGTGCGCCCCTCACGAAGTCTGGACACGAATCATCAGCGACCCCACCTGGGTATCAGGATGTGGCCAAGTGCCCATTCTGGCCCTGGCGCTTGACGCCTTCGCTCATCGCGAAGGTGGCAGCGCCGTGCATTGGCTTGAAAGAAGTTATGAATCACGAAGACAACAACATTGATGCGCACAGCGCATCCCAGATCGACGCGCTGGCTCGCCGCCTGTCATCCGAATCGGACAACGACTTTGAAGTCGCCACCGAATCGGCTGAAGTCGCCGTGGCCTCCGGCCCCACCTTTGCAGACCTGGGCCTAGACCCCCTGCTGATCAAGGCCTTGAACGACTCCGGCTACACCTCGCCCACCAGCGTTCAAGTGCGTGCCATCCCCGCCGCCATGAACGGTGCTGACCTGCGCGTGGCCTCCAACACCGGCAGCGGCAAGACCGCCGCTTTCATGTTGCCCGCGCTGGAGCGCATCGTGGCTGCCCGTGGCGACAACGCCAAGCGCCGCGAAAAAGGCAAGGTCTTCGGCCCTCGCGTGCTGGTCCTGGCTCCTACCCGTGAGCTGGCCCTGCAAGTGGCCAAGGCCGCTGACACCTACGGTCGTCACCTGCAAGGTCTGCGTGTGGCCACCATCGTCGGTGGCGTGCCTTACGCTGCCCAGCTCAAGGCCCTGCGTGGCCCGCTGGATGTCCTGATTGCCACCCCCGGCCGCCTGCTGGATCACCTGGGCTCCGGCGCAGCCGTGCTGTCCAACCTGGAAGTGCTGGTGCTGGACGAAGCCGACCGCATGCTGGACATGGGCTTCATCGAAGACATCGAAGCGATTGCCGATCAGACCCCTGAAAACCGTCAGACCCTGATGTTCAGCGCGACCTTTGCCGGTCACGTGGGCAAGCTGGCCGAGCGCCTGACGCGCAACGCTCAGCACATCGAAGTGGCGTCGCACACCGACAGCCATGACAACATCGAGCAGCGTCTGCACCTGGCCGACACCCTGGCTCACAAGAATGACCTGCTGGATCACCTGCTGACCACCAAGGAAGTCGACCAGGCTGTGGTGTTCACCAGCACCCAGCGCGACGCCGACATCCTGGCTGACCGCCTGGCTGACATGGGTCACGCCGTGGCCGCTCTGCACGGTGGCATGCCTCAAGGCCGCCGCAACCGCGTGCTGCAAGGCCTGCGTCACGGTGAGTTGCGCGTGCTGGTCGCCACCGACGTGGCCGCTCGCGGCATCGACGTGCCCACGATCACTCACGTGATCAACTACGGCATGCCCATGAAGCCAGAAGATTACGTCCATCGCATCGGCCGTACCGGTCGTGCGGGCCGCAGTGGCCTGGCTGTCACCCTGGCCGAGCGCCGTGACATCCCCATGGTGCGCCGCATCGAGCGCTTCACCACGCAGCGCATCCCTGAATCCGTCATCGCCGGCCTGGAGCCCAAGATGAAGTCCGGTTCGGGTTCCGAGCGTCCTGCCGGTCGCGGTGGCAAGCCCATGGGTGGCGGCTTCCGTGGTGGTCGTCCTGAAGGCCGTTTCGGTGGTGATCGTGGCGGCTTCGGCGGCCCTCGCCGTGATGACCGTGGTTCACGCGGCGACCGTGACCGTGGCAACTTCGGTGGCGGCGATCGTGGTGGTGACCGTGGCGGCTACGGCGCCCCCCGCAGCGAAGGCTTCGGTGGTGGTGATCGCGGCTCGTTCGGCGCACCTCGCAACGAAGGCTTCAAGCCTTACGGCGACCGTCCCTCCGGTGACCGTCCTGCCTTCGGTGGCAAACCTGCTGGCGGCAAGCCTTTTGGTGCCAAGCCTGGCTTTGGTGGCGGTGACCGCCCTGCGTATGGCGATCGTCCTTCCTTCGGTGACCGTGCCGAGCGTGGCGACCGTCCTTCGTATGGTGACCGCCCTGCCTTTGGCGACCGTCCCTCCGGTGACCGTCCCGCCTTCGGTGGCAAGCCTGGTGGCAACAAGCCCTTTGGCGCCAAGCCTGGCTTCAAGGCCGGTGGCCCCAAGCCTGGCTTTGGTGGCAAGCGTCCTGGCTTTGCCAAGCGCGAAGGCTGATGCCTGAAGCGGCCCTGTTGATCAGGGCTGCTGCAACACGTCCGCCCCAGCGGGCGGTGTGAACACAAAGCGCGAGGGTGACAGCGTCACCTTCGTGTCAAAGCGGGCAAAGTCCAATCGAGACGTTTGCCCGAAGCTGTCAAGCACTTGCAGGGCCACCAAGGTGCTCCCCTGAAAGCCCACCTTGACAGATTGAAACTGCCCGTCTTTCTGACGGGGCACGGCTTCCACCCATTCGATCAAACCTGCCGCCTGCGCGGAAGATGGGCCTGCGGCCGCCGCGCCTGTCGATGTACCTGACACCGATGCAGGTGGCACGGCTTTGAGGATGAAATCCCGATCCAGTGATCCGCCCGCCAGCAAGGCGGCCGGCGTGGCCCCGACAGCCTGCCCCATGGGGCGCACCGTCACCTGGTTGAGGTCGGCGTCATACAGCCAGACCTGCTTGCCATCGCCCACGATGACCTGCTCGACCGGCTTTTGATAGGCAAACCGGAAACGATTGGGCCGTTCGAACTCCAGCGTGCCGCTCGACTTGCGCACTTTCTTGCCGTCTGGCGAGGTCACCGTCTGCGTGAAGCTGGCCTGTGCCGTGTTCACGTTCGTGACGAACTGGCGCAACTTGAGCACCCCATCGGCATGGGCCGAGCCCACCACACCCATCAACACCGTCAGGCCCAGGGCCCGGGTCAGATTCAAAGGTTTCATTCAAGCGTCCCAGGGCGCGGCGGTGGCACCGCCATCGCCGCCGCGTGCGGGCACGATCAGTTCGCGGTTGCCATTGGTGGACATGCTCGAGACCAGGCCAGATTTTTCCATCTGTTCCAGCAAACGAGCGGCACGGTTGTAGCCGATGCGCAGGTGGCGTTGCACCAGCGAGATCGACGCTTTCTTGTGTTGCAGCACAATGGAGACGGCGTTGTCGTACATCGGGTCCTGTTCGCCATCACCCACACCGGCGGGCGAGCCATCGAGGTTGCTGCCCTCGTCAGACAGGTTGCCCCCCTCCAGGATGCCTTCGATGTAGTTGGGCTCTCCCTGCGACTTGATGTACTCCACAACGCGGTGGACCTCCTCGTCGCTGACAAACGCACCGTGCACACGCACCGGCAGGCCCGAGCCCGACGGCAGGTAGAGCATGTCGCCCTGCCCCAGCAAGGCCTCGGCCCCCATCTGGTCCAGGATGGTCCGGCTGTCGATCTTGCTGGAGACCTGGAAGGAAATGCGCGTGGGAATGTTGGCCTTGATCAGGCCCGTGATCACGTCCACGCTGGGGCGCTGAGTGGCCAGGATGAGGTGCACCCCAGCGGCGCGCGCCTTCTGCGCCAGGCGGGCGATCAACTCTTCGATCTTCTTGCCCACCACCATCATGAGGTCGGCCAGCTCATCAATGATGATGACGATGAAAGGCAGGCGGTCCAGCGGCTCGGGCTCGTCCGGCGTCAGGCTGAAGGGGTTGGGGATCAGCTCGCCACGGGCGCGGGCCTCGTCGATCTTCTTGTTGTAGCCGGCCAGGTTGCGCACGCCCATCTTGGACATGAGCTTGTAGCGGCGCTCCATCTCGCCCACGGCCCAGTTCAGGGCGCTGGCGGCCTGCTTCATGTCGGTCACGACCGGGCACAGCAGGTGCGGGATGCCCTCGTAGACGCTCATTTCCAGCATCTTGGGGTCGATCAGGATCAGGCGCACATCGCGGGCCTCGGCCTTGTAGAGCAGGCTCAGGATGGTCGCGTTGATGCCCACCGATTTGCCCGAACCGGTGGTGCCAGCCACCAGGCAGTGCGGCATCTTGGCCAGGTCGGCCACCACAGGCGCCCCGATGATGTCCTTGCCCAGGCCGATGGTCAGCATGGACTGCGCATCGTTGTAGACCTGCGAGCCCAGGATCTCGGTCAGGCGGATCATCTGACGCTTGGCGTTGGGCAACTCCAGCGCCATCAGGTTCTTGCCGGGGATGGTCTCGACCACGCGGATGGACACCAGTGACAGGGAGCGGGCCAGGTCCTTGGCCAGGTTCACGATCTGCGAGCCCTTCACACCCGTGGCGGGTTCGATCTCGTAGCGGGTGATCACCGGGCCCGGTGAGGCCGCAATCACGCGCACCTCCACACCAAAGTCCTTGAGTTTTTTCTCGATCATGCGAGAGGTCATCTCCAGGGACTCGGCCGTGATCATCTCCATGCGGACCTGCGACACGTCCAGCAGGTCGATCTGGGGCAGCTTGGCGTCAAATTCCTTGAACAGGGCCGTCTGCTTTTCCTTGTCCGTGCGGACCACCTGAGGCACCTCGACCACCGGGGTCTCGATCACCAGGGGGGGCAGCACGGGCTCGGGCGGCAGGTCGTCGCGCACCTCACGCACCGGACGTTTGCGCTCCTTGACGGCCTTCTCGCCCATGCGGATGTCTTTTTCGACCTCGCGCTGGGCATCGCGTCGCTGACGGAAGCGATCGCCCAGCGAGCCAATGCGCTCGGCCACATCCAGCCACGAGAACTTCAGCGCCATGGCCATGCCAGCCACCAACAGACCGATGGCCACCACGCCGGAGCCATTGAACCCGAGCCACTTCATGGCCAGCGGGCCCAGCGTGAAGCCCAGGATGCCACCGGCATGTTGCCCCGCCAGGGTCATCTCCTGCCGATACAGGCGCGTCCACTCCAGGGTGCAACTGGCTGCCAGCAGCAAGGCCACGCCCAGCCAGAAACGCCAGGTGGGGTAGCTGAACGACGGGGCCTGCGACAAGGCCGTGTCACGGCGCAACCACAGCGCCAACCCGCCCAGCCAACTGCGCGCACCAATGATCAGCACCCACCAGCAGGACTGGCCGAACAGGGCATACGCCAGGTCGGAACTCCAGGCCCCCAGTGAGCCCACCCAGTTGGTCGGCTCCAGGTGCTGTCCCGAGGTCGTGAAGGCCGGGTCCATCCGGTCATGGCTCATGAGGGCCAGCAGCACCAGGAGCAGCACGATCCCGCCCAGCAGCAAGGCCGCCTGGAACCGGAAGGTGGTCTCGACCGGCACGTCCGGCTCGACGGTGGGTGTGAGGGCGGGCCGATGCAGGCGCCCGGTCAGGCGCAAACTGGCGGCCGCATCTTCGCGGCGGTTGCTTTTGCTGCGCTCGGCGCGGCCTGCGCCCGGCTCGTCATTGAAGGATCCCAGGGGGTAGGTCATGCCGTGATTGTGGGGTGAAATCCAGCCTTCGCAGGGTTTCAGAAAGCAAATTGCCGCCACGCGGGCGACCCACGATGGCGGCAAGGGCGCCCCAAGGCGCCATTCTTCAAAAAAGAATCGGTCAGGCGGTGACCAGGTGATCCTTGAGCACCACCGAGCCCGTTTCCTGGGTGTGGATCAGGCCACGCTCCTCCAGGTCCTTCATGACGCGGCTGACCATCTCGCGAGAGGCGCCCACGTGTTTGGCCAGGTCCTGTCGGGAGACCTTGCTGCGGATGATCTTTTCGCCATGGTCCTCGTCGGCCATGTCCAGCAAGGCCCGGGCCACACGGCCATAGACGTCCAGCAGGGCCAGGGATTCGATCTGGCGATCGGCATTGCGCAGGCGCTGCACCAGGCCACGCAGGATGGCATAGGACAGGCTGGAGTTCTCGGGCAGGCAACGGGCAAACTCGGCACGCCCCAGCACCAGCACATCGGTCTGTACCTCGGCACGCACCGTGGCGGAATGGGGGTCGTTGTCGATCAGGCTCATCTCGCCGATGTAATCACCGGATTCCAGCACCGCCAGGATGACCTCACGGCCACGCTCGTCGGCGGCCACCACACGGGCACGGCCCGTCAGCAGGATGAACAGGGAGT
>DAORJC010000013.1:0-34296 GCA_035438885.1 Aquabacterium sp.
GACCGGACAAGCTGCGCGGCGCGACCCGAATCGCGAATCCGGGCTGTTTTGCCACAGCGTTGTCCCTCGCTCTGTTGCCGATGCGGGGGCGGCTGTTGGGCTGGCTGCCGGCGGGGAGCCGGGGGGTGACCAGAAGCCAGCAAAGGGATCTCCCGGTGTGGCGGCCGGGGCTGGCATGGCGGCCAGCGCGGGTGCGGGTGCACCAAAGGGAGACGCTGCCTGCGGGGGGGGCGAGGTCATGCTGGCCGCGGCAGCGGCGGGCTCGACCATGAGCAAGTAGCCGCCAATCTGGATCTGGTCGCCCGCCTGGATGGTCGCTTCGGCGCCGTTGCCCAGGGCCTTGCCGTTGACGCTCACGGGGTTGCTGCCCTTGTCCACCAGCGAGAAGCGGCCGTTGCGAAACACCACTTGCGCGTGCACGCGCGAGATCGAGCGCTCCGGGTCAGGCAGGATCAACTGGTTGGTGTCGGCCCGGCCAATGGTGCCGCCCAGTTCATCGAAGGTGAAGGCCAGGGCTTGCCCCGTGGGCGCGTTGTTGTAGGAGGCAACGGTTATCTTGATCACAGCAGGGCTCGCAGCAGTTCGCGGAAAAAGTGGCGGATGACGTGGGCGTGTTCGGGCCACAGTTGCCCGGCCCCCCAGGCCGCGAGCAGGACCGCGCCTGTCAGCAGCACGTAGCGCAGTATCGGTGCGAAATTCATACTCACCTCAGCATAAACAAACTCTGAGGAGGGGACCATCCCTAACTGGTGTGGCCGCGCAATTGCCAGGAATTGCGCGGCTTTGAGGGCACACCTGTGCGGCTTTTGCGACGGGTGTGGGCTGTTATCCTGCAGGTCTGATGAATTCCACCCCAGAAGACGACGAAGAGCGCACACGCATCCGAGTGCCCGCCACGGGCCCCGTGACCGTGGCCACCGAAATCGACCGACGGTTGCAGGTCGAATCGGCCGTGGCCGACGATCATGACTCGCTGTCCCTGCCGCCGGGCACCATGCTGGGCGAGTTCGAGTTGACCAACAAGCTCGGCGAAGGTGGCTTCAGCATCGTCTACCTGGCCCACGACCACTCGCTGGACCGCAAGGTGGCGCTCAAGGAGTACCTGCCCTCGTCCATCGCCCAGCGCAAGGCGCAGACGCAGGTCAGCCCTCGCTCGGAGCGCCATCGCGACACCTTTGACGCGGGCCTCAAGAGCTTCATCAACGAGGCCAAGCTGCTGGCCCATTTTGACCATGGCTCGCTGGTCAAGGTCTACCGCTTCTGGTCGGCCAACGGCACGGCCTACATGGTCATGCCGCTCTATCACGGACTGACGCTCAAGGACACCGTGCGGGCCATGTCCGAGCCGCCCGATGAGGCCTGGCTCATGAAGTTGCTGGGGCCCCTGAGCGAGGCCCTGTCCGTGATCCATGGGGATCAGTGTTACCACCGCGACATTGCGCCGGACAATGTGATCTTGCTGGAAGGCACTGGTCGCCCCCTGTTGCTGGACTTTGGTGCCGCGCGCCGCGTCATTGGCGACATGACGCAGGCCCTGACCGTGATCCTCAAGCCGGGCTACGCCCCGGTGGAGCAGTACGCCGAGCTGCCCGACATGAAGCAGGGCCCCTGGACGGACGTCTACGCCCTGGCGGCCACCGTGTACTGGTGCATCACCGGCAAAACGCCGCCACCGTCGGTGGGGCGCATGCTCAGCGACAGCTATGTGCCTTTGACGCAATCGGCCAGCGGGCGGTATTCGGCCCGATTCCTGTCGGCCGTGGATCGCGCCCTGGCCGTGCGACCCGAGCAGCGCACGCAGAGCATCGAGGCCTTTCGAGTGGACCTGGGGCTGGCCACCGGCCCGGGTGCGGCGGTGGGCGCTTGGGCGCCCACGGTGCAGTCGCCCAAGGTTGCGCCGGCGGCTGAGGCTGCTGTGTCGTCCCCTGCGGCGGCGCCCGCCGCACCCAAGTCGCCCCCTGCGGCCACGGCGCCTCCAACCCCCAAGCCTTCGAAGGCATCGGGCGCAGCCGCCGCGCCACCGGCTTCATCGCGTCTGCCTTTGTGGGTGGGCGGTGGGGTGTTGCTGGTGGCAGCCGCCGCTGCGGCCTGGTGGGCTTTGCAGCCAACCGCGGCCGCGCCTGAGGCGGTGCCCGTGGCAGCGCCTGTCACGCCGCCGGTGACGTCACCTGTCACGGCGCCCGCGCCACCCGTTGCCGCCACACCCCCTGTGGCGCCACCGGTGACCGAACCCGTCGCTCCCGTCGCGCCGCCTGTCACGGTGGCCGACCCGGTCGTCACGCCGCCGCCGGCCCCTGAGCCTGTCCGTGCGCCGCCTCCCCCGCGTGCCGCGCAGGCCAAGCCGCGCCCGGCGCCGGACGATGCCCCGGAGGCGTCTGCCAGGCCTGCCCCGGCCACCAAAGCGGCCAAGAATGCCAATGCAGCAGAGTGCGCTGCCATCTTGCAGATCGTCTCTTTGGGCGATGCCTCGCCCGAACTGATCAATCGCCTGAAAGCGATGAACTGCAGATGAGGCCTTGAACCAACGGAATCCCCCCACCTTGAGGGCTGTGTCCCCCTAGTTCACAGGATACGGGTCGCCGGGATGGCGCCCTAAACTGATCTGCATCAAATATTCAGCAGCGTCAGGCAGTACAGGGTGGGCTTCCAGCCAGGGTCTGAACGTCCTTTCATTCGATCAGATGCCAGTAGGGGGGAAGATGCTCCAGTCTTCGGTACGAGCCAGGGTTCGCCTGGGTGCCTTGTGTGTGGGCGCAGGCTTGGTGGCCTTGCTGGCCTCCTGCGGCGGAGGTGGTGCGTCTCGCGAAGATGCCGGCACCGACAAGACCTACCTGCGCGTGGATGTGGCTGATGCCAATGCCGACCCTCTGAGCTACCAGTGGCGGGTCACCGGCGGCACCATTGAAAACCGCAACAATCGCGAAACCGTCTGGACCATGCCGGCCGGTCCCGGTCTGCACTTTGCCTATGTGATGGTCACCGACGGCCGCGGCGGCCAGGTCGAGTACCAGTACGCCGCGGCCTCTGACAAGATCGACAACCCCGTGCCGGCGCGCGCCGTGCTCACCGCCGTGGCGCCCACTGTGTCAGGGCCTGACGAGTTTGAAGGCAGTCAGGTTCGCCTGCGCCTGTTTGCGGCGGGCAGCACCGACTTTGCACCCGTCAGCGGTGCGGCCCAGCGGCGCCGTGTCTACTTGCCCGATGTGCAGGTGCGGGTCACCCTCGCGGGCGATCCTGTCTTTGCGGGCGCGACCGACCTGGGCGGCGAGGTGGTCCTGCCCCGTCTGGTCGATGGCCAGTCTTACGACGTGACCTGTACCACCCTGCAAGGGGTGGCCTTGAGCAATTGCGGCACGTTGTCGGGCGGCATCGAAGCGCAGGCCGTGGCGCTGTCCCTGACGCCCGATGCGGCGCGCAACCTGCGGGTCTATGGCCATGTGGGCCTGAGCGATGGGGGTGTGTGCGGCGGCGTCAACCCATTTTTTGCCGTGCAGAACACGGCCACGGTGCAGGTGGTGCAGGACGATGGTACGGCCATGACCGCACCGGTCAGAGTCAACCGTTTTGGTGATTACGCCCTGGATGCTGCTGTGCCTGTCATGGCCGACCTGCGCCTGAAGGTGCAGTGTGGCAGCTACTCGGCCACGCAGGTGCTCACCCGTCCAGGCGGCGGTTATGCCGCCGGCACCTTGCTGGAGGCCTCGCATGTGGTGCCCAACGAGCGGCCGCGCCTGCTCAAGATGGTGGCCACCGGCCCTGACGGCAACGTGCGTGGCCAGACGGTCGAGCCTTTGCCCGATGCTTACTCCAATGGGTTGCCAGGATCCAACCAGTTCCTGAGCTACAAAGGCCTGGACACCAAGCTGGGTGCTTGCCGTTACTACCGCGCCTTTGGTGCCGTGCGCGACTGCGATGCCCAGGGCAACATGATCGACCCGATCACCCTGGATGACTGGAAACGCCAGCACCGCTTCAAACCCTACGCCCAGGGCAACACCGAGGTCGAGGCCACCTACATCAACCAGCGCGACCTGAACCTGGTGCGGCGCATGTCGGCCACGCAAACGGCGGCTGACAACGTGGCCTTTGTGGTGTGCAACCACCCCGGCCCTGAGGGCGACACCCAGCGTGAAGCCGACCAGACCATCGACACGGCGCTGGCCAACGAGAAGCTGGTGGCCTGCGTGGCCATGGAGTACTCGGTCACGCCCGGGCGCAATGGCGGCCTGCCGTTCACCAAGTTCCTGACCTTTGGCCCCAATGGGTCACTGGTGCTGTCGGTCAACCTCGATGGCCGTGGCGAGAAATACCTGCCCGGCGCCTGTGTGGCCTGTCACGGTGGCGTGGGTTACGCGGGCCGGTTTGCCGAATCGGGCAACCCCACGCCAGACCTCAAGGCCAGCTTCCTGCCGTTTGACACGGGCAACTACAAGTTCTCGTCGACCCGAGCGGGGCTGAACGAGCAGGCCCAGTCGGCCGCCATCCGCCAGCTCAATGACCTGGTGGTGGCCACCAACCCGACACCGTCCACCCAGGCGCTGGTTCAGGGCTGGTACGCCAGCAACCCCACCGTGCTGGACAAGACCTATGTGCCACCGATCTGGGCAGCGTATGCCAAGGACACAGGCCCTGCGGAGGCCAGGGTCACGGCCACCGAGTCGGCGCGCTTTTACCGTGACGTGGTGGGCACGACTTGTCGCACCTGTCACGCTGCCATGCGCCCGAGCTTTGACTGGGACAGTGGCTCGCTGGGCGTGCCCTTCCTGGCGGCTTACCGAGGCTCGGCCCACATCTGTGGCGGCGGCGCCGATGTGCACGTCAATGCCTCCATGCCCAATGCCCTCATTTCGCAAGACCGCCTTCAGGACCAGATTCGCCGCGATGCGGGCCTGGCTGAACTGATGACCAAGTTCCTGGGCTGCAGTCAGGCAGCACCAGACCCGGTCTACCCCAAACGCTGAGCCCCCATGGCGAAGGATCACAGGAGTCATCCATGACCAAGCACCACACCCGTTTTGCCCTCACCCGCCTGAGCCCTGCGCTGGCGGCGCTCTGTCTGGTGGCCTGCAACACGACCCAAGGCCCCGTGTCCAGCTCGACCGGCTCGTCGCCCTCGCTGGGGGTGAATGCCCCAGCGGCCACACCGTCGACCCAGACCGCTGCGGTCCGGCAAACGGCCGAAACCACCTTCGAGGCGCCCGATCCGATCAAGTTTGAAGACTCGGTGGCGCGTGCCGGTGCCCGTCTGTTCCAGGCCGCGCGCGCCGAGCTCGGTGACGAAGCCCGCCATCTGGTGATCGACCCCTTGATCGATGCCAACACCGGTGCGCAAACCGTGAGCACCGTCAAGATGGGCCAGGAGCTCGAAGGCGTGCTCAAGAACCAGAAGGCCCGCTGGGCCGTCAAGCCCCTCACGCGTGAGACCCTGGCCACGCAGCCGCTGCTGCTGATCGGCACGCTCACACCGGTCAACGTCGAGCGTTCGGTCGACAAGAAGCCCGATGCCTACCGCGTGTGGCTGACCCTGATCGACCTGCGCACCAAGCGCGTGGTGGCCAAGCAGCTGGACCGCTCCACGGTGGATTCGGTCAACCCGGAGCCCCTGGCCTTCTTCCGCGACAGCCCGACCTGGCACAAGGACAAGACCGTGCAGGGCTACATCAACTCTTGTCAGGTCAACACCAAGGTCGGTGACCTGGCTCAGGACGACTACCTGCAGCGCCTGCCGGCTGCGGCCGTCTTGAACGAGGCCATGATGGCCTACAACCAGGGCAAGGTGCCGGTGGCCAACCGCCTGTACAAGGAGGCCGATGGCCTGTCAGACGGCGGTGACCTGCGTGTGCTCAATGGCCTGTACCTGACCAGTTGGCAACTGGGGCAAAAGACCGAAGCGCGCGATGCCTTCGGCAAGATCGTGGCCACCGGTCTGGAGGCCAAGCGCCTGCCCATGAAGCTGTTGTTCAAGCCGGGTGGCACCAACTTCAACGAGGTGGGTGACCTGTCGGCGCAGTACCAAGTGTGGCTGGGCGCCATGGCCGATGAAGCTGGCAAGGTGCCCGCTTGCGTCAAGGTGGTGGGGCACACCAGCCGCACCGGCCAGGCCAGTGTCAACGAGAAGCTTTCCCTGCGCCGCGCCGAAGCCGTGGCCCGTTTGCTGGAATCACGCAACCGCAGCCTGAGCACTCGCCTGACGGTGGGCGGCGCCGGTTCGCGCGAGGCCCTGATCGGCCTGGGCACCGACGACCAGCGTGACGCGCTGGACCGTCGGGTCGAGTTCCGTGTGGTCGATTGTGTTTGACAAGGCTTGAGACGTGAACAAGGTGCAGCAGATGAGCGAGTCGACCGGTGGGCGATGGGGGCGGCAGGTCGGGCGTTGGGCGCTGGCGGGTTGGCTGGGTCTGGCATGCCAGGTGGTGCTGGCCGCCACCCAGCCTTCGGCCTGGACCGTGCTTCGCGATCCCGGTGGGTTGAACGAATCCTGTGCCGGTTGTCACGGCTCGTACCCGGGGCCATCCTCGGATTTGCGGGCGGCGCTGGCATCCCCGGCCACCCTCAGAACGTATGTGAACGGGCTGGGCATGAATGCCGTGATGAACGGCATGACCCTGGTTGATGCCCAGGCCATCCAGCCTTACCTGATCAAACAGATCTACGGCGAGTTCACCAGCCCCGCTTTTGACAGCAGCACGCCGCCGACCTACAGCAAGTCGCTGGGCTCGGTGGTGGTGGGCGGTACTGCAGGGACGGCCACGTTGACCATGGCCAATGGACAGTCCTCCAATGTCACCTACAGCCTGACCGGCATCGGCACCACCGCGGCTTCAGAGTTCTGGTACAACGGCGCGACTTGCAGCAGTGGCAGCCCGCCCACCATCCCTGCGGGCGGGACTTGCAGCGTGACGCTGCGCTTCAACCCAGTGACCACGGGCGCGCGCAATGACAGCCTGTCGGTCACCATCGATGGCCTGACGCAAACCATTGCGCTGTCCGGCACGGGGCTGGCCCCGGCGTTCAGCATTGGTTCGGCCACGCTTAACATCAACGCCACGGTGGGCAGCAACAACAACGCCTCCACCACGATCACCAACAGCGGCACCTCGACATTGAGCCTGTCGGGGTTGAACTTCTCGGGTGCCGCGTCGGCCGAGTACGCGCTGGGCGGCAGCAACACCTGCACCAACGCCACGTCGTTGGCTGCGGGCAACTCCTGCACGCTGCAGGTGCAGTTCACCCCCAGCGTTGCAGGCGCGCGCAACGCGTCCCTGAGCATCACGCACAACGCCACGGGCAGCCCGCAGGCGGTCACCCTCAATGGCACGGCCATCCCTGCGCCTGAGCCTTCCATCCTGGCCAGTGCGTCTTCTTTGAGCTTTGTCGACACCCAGTTGGGCAGCACCAGTCAGCAAAGCGTGACGGTCGAGAACAATGGCACGGCGGCGCTGACCTTCAGCTCGATCGCGGTGTCAGGCACCCACGCGGCAGATTTTGTCCGCGGGGGTACCTGCAGCACCGGGTCGCCCCTGGCCATTGGCGCCACGTGCACCGTGACCGTCACCTTTGGCCCGTCGGCCCTGGGTGCTCGCAGTGCCTCGCTGGCCATCAACTCCAACGCCAGCAACGGCAACCTCACCCTGCCTTTGAGCGGGCAAGGCGTGCCGGTGCCTGCGCCCGTGGTGTCCTTGTCGACCGCCACCCTGGCCTTTGGCAACCAGACCCTGGGCGGCCTGTACCAGGCGCGACAGGTGACCTTGACCAACACGGGCACGGCGGCCTTGGCCATCACGTCCTTCGGCGTGCCTGCGGGCGTCTTTGCGGTGGAGTCCACCACTTGCGGCGCCTCGCTGGCGGCCAGCGCCTCCTGCAACGTGCTGGTGCGTTTCACCCCTGCCGTGGCAGGTGTGGACGTGGCGGCCTCGTTGACCCTGGTGAGCAACGAAGCCGGATCGCCTCACACGGTCAGCCTGACCGGTCGTGGCACCACGGCCGCAGCGCCGGTGCTGGTGTGGTCGCCCTTGATCAGCACCCTCGATTACGGCAATGTGGCGGTGGCCAGTTCCTCGGCGCCGCAAACCGCCACGGTCAGCAACCAGGGCCCGGGCGGCGCCCTGATCAGCCTGATCAACATCGTGGGTGCCGATGCCGCCCAGTTCAGTGTGAGCCCGGCTTGCTCGGCAGGTCAGGTCCTCTATGAGGGCGAGACCTGCGAGTTGTCCATCGGCTTCACGCCCGGCCTGCCGGGTGCCCGCACCGCGCAAGTGCAGTTTGCCAGCAGCGGCAGCCCGCCCACCACGCTGACCTTGAGCGGCACCGGCATGGGTGGTCCCACCCCGTTGGTGAGTTGGTCGCAGCCTTCGCTGGCCTTTGGTCAGGTGCGCGTGGGTGCCAGTGCGACCCCGCAAGAAATCGCCCTGACCAGCAGCGGCTCCAGCCCCCTGCAGGTCACGGCCATGGCGGCCACCGGCCCTTATTCGGTGACCAACAAGACCTGCCCGGCCATGCCGTTCGAATTGCCTTCGGGCAGCTCCTGTGTGGTGACCGTGACCTTCCTGCCCACGGCCGAAGGTTCCAGCCAGGGCGCCTTGACCTTGACCAGCAATGCCGGTGGCGTGGTCGTGCCCGTCACCCTGGAGGGACAGGGGCAAGCCGCCACTGAAACCTCGTCAGGGGGCGGTTGCACCACCGCCAATGGCCCCGCACATCGCGACCCCACCTTGTGGTTGCTGGCGGTGGCCGCAGGCTCCATGCTCTGGCGTCGCCGGTCTGTGGCCGCTCGGGCCGGCCAGGCCTCTTTCTCGGAATTCAAACCATGACACACAGCCTCAGACGGCGATGGATGGCGGCGGCCCTGGTGGGCCTGGCTGGCTTGGGCGCGACCTCACAGGTGCAGGCCCAGACCGAGGTCACCACACAAGGGGTGCTGGACTTTTCTTACGGCCGCTTCGAACCCAGCGGGCTGTACCGTGACTACAGCTTCAACAGCAACTCGCTGACCGCGTCTTTTGTGGGACTGACGGTCAAGCACGGGCTGGATGGGGGCTGGACCCCGGGCATCAACCTGGAGGCCTTTGTGCGCTTTCAGGACCTGCGGGGCGGGCGTCGCAACGACGACCCCATCCTGTCGCGCAACGCCTTTGCCTTTTTGCAAACGCCTTACGGCAACGTGCGGGTGGGGCGGCTGCAGACCTTCCTGTTTGACACCACCAACCGCTTCAATGCGCTGGGCAACTCGGTGCCGTTCTCGCCAGCGCTCAAGCACTTGTTCAACAGCGGCAGCCTGCTGGGCGCGCAGGGTGACTTTTACTGGAACCGCGCCATCAGCTACACATCGCCCAGCCTGGAAGGCTTCACGGTCAACGTGATGCAGGCCCAGGGCGAGACCGAACCCAAAGGCAGCCTCACGGGTGCCAACGTGGTCTGGCAATACGGCCTGCTGGCCGTGGCGGCCTCGGGCCAGCGCGTCTATGTGAACGACGGCCTGGAGGACCCCACCGACGAAAACGTCTGGCAACTGGGGGCCACCTACAACTTTGGTGTTGCCCGTGTCTTCGGGCTGCACACGCAAACGCAGGACCGGGGGCTGGAGGTGCAGAGCAAGCTCACTTCGGCCGGCGTGTCGGTGCCGGTGGGGCCAGGTACCATCCTGGCTCAAGTGGGGTGGGGCAGGGCCCATGGCCTGGCCGTGAGCCGCCGTCAGCAAACGCTGAGTGCGGCCTACGTCTACCCCTACGACAGCCAGACCGATCTGTATGTGATCGGCATGGACGACCGGGTTCGGGGGCAGACCCCGGGCGGGTCGTTGGCGGTCGGGGTTCGTTGGCGGTTTTTCTGACAGGAGATTTCAAATGGCAGGTTGGTTCGAACTCAGCAAAAGCAGCGATGGTCAGTATCGGTTTGTGCTCAAGGCAGGCAACGCCGAGACCATCCTCAACAGCGAGCTCTACAAGGCCAAGGCTTCCGCAGAAGCCGGCATTGCTTCTGTGCAGGTCAATGCCGCGCTGGATGCGCGCTATGAGCGCAAGTCCTCGTCCAATGGGAAGGCGTACTTCAACCTGAAGGCCTCCAATGGTCAGGTGATCGGCACCAGCCAGATGTACCCCACGGACACCGCACGCGATGCCGGCGTGGCGAGCGTGAAGGAAAACGGCGTCAGCCAGACGATCAAGGACAACAGCTGAGTCCTGGTCACGGGCCGCCAGGCCGTGAATGCGAGCGGGTTTGTATGGGGAGCCTGAGGATGGGCCAACGCATATTCTCGGAGCACTTTTGTAACCCCCTTGTTGTTTGATGACGCGGATCCGATCTTTCTGGCCTGTTCTGGCGGGCGCCTGTTTGCTGTGGTTGACTGCATGCCAGGACACGCCGCCCCCCATGCCCACCGACCAGGAGGTGCTGCGGGCCGAGTCCTTGCGCCCGGCCGTGCCCGACCTGGCGGCCAAGTACGAGCGTTCGTGCCTGGCCTGCCATGGCGTGCGCGGTGCGGCGCCCTTGACCGGTTTTGCCCCGGCCTGGGCACCGCGCCTGGCCAAGGGCGAGGACGTGCTGCTGGCCCATGCCCGCGATGGCTTCAATGGCATGCCCGCCAAAGGCCTGTGCAGTGACTGCAGCGACGAGGATTTGCGCGGTCTGACCCGATTCATGAGCCAATCTCCATGACCGACAAGCCCACCTTTGAAACCGTTCTGCCCCGTCGTCAGTTTGTGGCCACGGGTGCGGCCGCTGCCCTGGGCAGCTTGTTGGGCGCAGCCGGCCTGCTGGAAGCAGCCCATGCTCAGCCACCGGCGGCTGCCGCAGACAAAGGCCTGCGCTGGACCAACTGGTCGGGCTTGCAGCAAGCGCGCCCCACCGCCTTGCCCACGCCCGCCACCGAGGCAGAGCTGCAAGCCCTGATGGCCTCGGCCCGGGGCGAGATCCGGGCCTTTGGGTCGGGGCACTCGTTCACGGCCCTGGTGCCCACGTCGGGCACCATCGTGTCGCTCGACCGCCTGTCGGGCCTGATCTCGGTCGACAAGAAAGCCATGACGGCCACGGCCCATGCGGGCACCCGCCTGGGCACCCTGGCGCGCCTGCTGGACGCCCAAGGCCTGGCCCTGCGCAACCTGCCCGATGTGGACGTGCAGACCATCGCAGGCGCCATCTCCACCGGCACGCACGGCACGGGCGCCACCTTGCCCGCCCTGCATGCCGATGTGGTCGGGCTGCGCGTGGTCAAGCCCGGTGGTCAGGTGGTTGAGCTGCACGAGGCCAAGGACCCGGACCTGCTGGCGGCCGCGCGGGTCTCGCTGGGCAGCCTGGGGGTGATCTCGCAGGTGACCCTGCGCGTGTTGCCCGCCTTCAACCTGCACCGCAAGGTCTGGTTGCAACCCATCGAGGTGTTGCTGCAGCAGGCCCCCATGCTGGCTGACAAGCACCGCCACTTCGAGATGTACTGCCTGCCTTTCACGGGCTATGGCGCGGCCATCTCGCACGACCTCTACACCGGTCAGGACCTGCTGCTGCCTCAGTCGGCCGACGATCAGGTGCTGGCCGACCTGCGCCAGTTGCGCGACTGGCTGGGGCGCTTCCCGCAACTGCGGCAGTGGGTGGCCCGCCAGTTCATCGACGGCAACCAGACCGAGGAGGCACGCCACCGTGCGCACCGCCTGTTGTCCACCGTGCGGCCCATGAAGTTCAATGAGTCGGAGTGGCATGTGCCACGTGCGCAAGGCGTGGCCTGCCTGCGCCAGATCATTGCCGCCATCGAGAAGCACAACGAGGCCTTTTTTCCCATCGAGTTCCGCTACATCAAGGGGGACGGCGCCTGGCTCAGCCCCTTCCATGGGCGCGACAGTTGTTCGATTGCCGTGCATGCCGCCGCGGATGAGCCACACGACTACCTGATCAAGGACTGCGCCCCGATCTTTCGTGCCCATCAGGGGCGCCCGCACTGGGGCAAGTTGCATCAGATGAGCGCACGGGAGCTGTCGGCCATGTACCCGCGCTGGCAGGACTTTCAGTCGGTGCGCCGGCAGTTTGACCCGCAGGGGCAGATGCTCAACGCGCACCTGCGCCAGCTCTTCGTCAAGGCCTGAACCATGCCCTTTCTGACCCGACGCCAGTTCATGGGCGCCGCCGGCGTGGCCGCCACCGCCGCCGGGGTGGTCGCGCTGCGGCCCAGCGCGCAGGGCGCACCCCATGATGCCTACTTCGCCAAGCTGAGCCAGGCCTTGCGCGCCGCGGGCATCGCCACGCCCACGATGGTGCTGGACCTGGCCCGCATGCGCGCCAATGCAGACCACGTCCGGCAGCACGTGCAGGGCAGGCTGCAACTGCGCCTGGTCAACAAGTCCCTGCCCAGCCTGCCGTTGCTCGATGCCTTGAGCCAGCTCACGGGCACGCAACGACAGATGGTCTTCAACCTGCCCTACCTGCAACTGCTCACACAGGCGCGGCCTCAAAGCGACGTGCTGTTGGGCAAGCCTCTGCCTGTGGCGGCCGCGGCGCAGTTTTACGCCCGACCGCCCACCTCGGGCTTTGACGCGTCGCGGCAGTTGCAGTGGCTGGTGGACACGCCAGAGCGTCTGGCGCAATACCGCGACCTGGCCCGGGGCCAGCAACAGCGCCTGCGCATCAACATCGAGATCGACGTGGGCCTGCACCGCGGCGGTGTGACCGATGTGGCCACGTTGCAGACCCTGGTCCAGTTGATCGAGCAGGAGCCCTTGCTCGAATGGTCGGGCCTGATGGGCTATGACGCGCACACCGAAAAGATCCCTGATGTGGCGGGTACCCGATCGCGGGCCCGGGACCATGCCAGGCAGGTCTACCGACAGATGGTGGAGCACCTGCAGCAAAGCCCTTTGAAGGCGGCCCTGGCGCAGGCCACCTTGAACACCGGAGGCTCGCCCACGTTCAAGCTGCACGATGGCACTGGCGCGGCCAACGAGGTGGCCGTGGGCTCGGTCATGGTCAAGCCCTCTGACTTTGATTCGCCCCTGCTGAGCGAGATGCAGCCTGCGGCCTTCATTGCCACCCCGGTGCTCAAGACCGGCCCCTTTGCCGCACCCGATGGCGTGGGCGCGCTGGGCGATGTGGTGTCGGCCTGGGATGCCAACCAGCGCCAGTCGGCCTTCATCTACGGGGGCAACTGGATGGCCCACCCCATCAGCCCCCAGGGGCTCAGTGCCAGCGGCTTGATGGGGGCGTCGTCCAACCAGCAGATCCTGCTGGGCTCGGGACGACAGCAGCTCAAGCCCGACGACTTTGTGTTCCTGCGGCCCACCCAGAGCGAGGCCGTGCTGCAGCAGTTTGGCGACATCGCCGTGTATGACCAGGGGCGCATCACCGATCGGTGGCCCGTGTTTCCTGCGCAAGCCTGACCTTCCGGAGATGTCGATGAAACGTGTGCTGTCGTGCATGGCCGTGGCGTGCGCCTTGAGCGTGTCGGTGCCGGTGCGCGCCGCCCCGCAGGTGGCCCCGCCCGCCTACCGGCTGGGCGTGGGCATGAGCGACATCACGGGCGAGGCCGCCGAGGTCGGCATGATGGGCTACGCCCTGCTGGAGCAAAAGACGGCAGGCATCCACCAGCGGCTGCGGGCCCGTGCCTTCATCGTGCAGGAGGCGGCCACGCAACGATCCGCCGTGGTCGTGATCACCGACACGGGCCTGGTCACCCAGGCCATTCACCAGGCCGTGCTGGCGCGGCTCAAGACGCGTTACGGTGAGCTGTATCACGCGCAGAACGTGCTGATCAGCGCCACGCACACGCATGCGGGCCCGGGTGGTTACTCGCACCATGCGCTGTACAACATCACCATCCTGGGCTTTCAGAAAAAGACCTTTGACGCCATCGTGGACGGCATTGTGGAAGCGGTGGACCGCGCCCATGCCAGCCGTGCGCCGGGCGACATCCTCTTGAACCAGGGCGAGCTGACCAACGCCAGCCGCAACCGATCAGCGGCCGCGTTCCGGCGCAATGCGGCCGCGGACCGCGCCGTGTTTCCGCAAGAGATCGATCCGCTGATGTCGGTGCTGACCTTCACGCAAGCCGGCAAGCCGGTGGGGGCCTTGAGCTTGTTTCCGACCCACGGCACCAGCATGACCAACGCCAACACCCTGATCAGTGGCGACAACAAAGGGTATGCCTCGTACCACTGGGAGCATGAACACGCGGGCGTGAGGTACCGCGAAAGCAAGTCGCCCTTTGTGGCCGCCTTTGCGCAGACCAGTGCGGGTGACATGTCGCCCAACCTGAACCTCAAGGCCGGCAGCGGCCCCACCGACGACGAGTTTGAAAACACCCGCCTGATCGGCCTGCGTCAGTTTGACAAGGCCCTGAGCCTGTCCACCCAGGCCGCCACGCGCCTGAGCGGGCCGGTGGACCACCGCATGCGCTACGTGGACATGAGCCGCGTGCAGGTGGATGGCCGCTACACGCCCGATGGCCAGGCGCACACCACCTGCCCTGCGGCCCTGGGTGCCAGCTTTGCCGCCGGCAGCGAGGAGGACGGCCCGGGGCCCGGCATCGCCAAGGAGGGTCAGCCCAACCCTGGCCTGGCCACCGTGGGGCGGTGGCTGTTCTGGCCATCGGATGCGCTCAAGCAATGCCAGGGTGCCAAGGAGGTGGTCCTGCCGGTGGGTCAGATGCCGGTGGGCACCTGGGTGCCTTCGACCGTGCCTGTGCAACTGCTGCGCATCGGGTCCTTGTACCTGGCCTCCTTGCCGGCCGAGTCGACCATCATGTCGGGCTACCGCATCCGCCGCCAACTGGCGCGCACCCTGGGCGTGGACATCGCGCAGGTGCTGGTGGTGAGCTATGCCAACGCCTACACGCAGTACGTCACCACCCCGGAGGAATACAGCCTGCAGGCCTACGAAGGTGGCAGCACCCTGTTCGGGCCCTACACACAGCCGGCGTATCAGCAGGAACTCGATCGCCTGGCGCAGGACATGGTCGCGGGCAAGGCCACGGTCAACACGCTGCAACCCGTGGATCGCAGTGCCAACCAGTGGGACCTGCAACCGGGTGTGTCGATGGATCAGCCAGGGGCTGGCCGTCAGTTTGGTGATGTGCTGAAGGACGCCGCGGCCCGGTATGCCGTGGGAGAGACGGTCACCGTGCGCTTTCAGACCGGGCACCCCAAGAACCACCTGCGCCGCAACGACACCTTCCTGGAGGTGCAGCGCCAAGTAGGGGGTCGGTGGGTGACCGTGGCCGACGACGGCGACTGGTCCACGCGTTACCGCTGGGTGCGCATCTTTGCGGCCGAGTCCGCCGCCGACATCAGTTGGACCATCCCGTCAGGCACACCCCCTGGCGTCTACCGCATCGTGCATCGGGGCGACGCCAAGGCCTGGTCGGGCGAGGTCAAGCCGTTCACGGGGGTGTCGGGGCCGTTTGAGGTGCGCGGGCGCTAAATGCCGGGACCCGTCGCGTTCTGGAGGTAGTCGAACAGCGTGTCGGCAAAGCACCCCGCGTGTTCGCGCCGGACCAACATCTGGAACAGGTACGGTCGATCCAGGAATGGGTCGACCTCGGCCTGTGACAAGAGGCAGAACTCCACATAACTGGCGTACAGGCGGCGCATGGCATCGGACACAGCGTCCAGGTCCACGGGCAGGTTGGTGACGTCATAAAAGACGGTGCAGTGGTCCTTGCCATGGTCGGCCACCTCGACATCGGGCGCGCGATGGCGCTCGCAGTGGGCCCAATGTTGAGGCTGGTCGGGGCTTTTTTTGTCGACGTGTTTCATAGGGTGCCGCATTCTCTTTGACTGAGCTCGAGCGGATGCATGCGTCTCAGGCTCGCCTGAGCACGTCACGCAGAGGAATGGCCTCGTCATCTCAAGGATAGAGTTGGGTAACGCGGCCGCCGGCAAAGTGCCGGGTGACGACGGGTTCTGATGCGCCATGCTCAATCACCACCAGGTGCTCGCTGCTTTGTCCATCGTGCTGGCGCTCGTGGACTTCCATCTTGACCAGACGGGGCCCTTCGTAGTGAAAGCGTTCTGTCCGTGTGCCGTACTTGCCGTAGGACGCGGTTGTGGTGATCTGCCCCTGACTGACCACTCTGATCTTGGCATGCAGGAGTTCTTTGGATCCCGATGCCCCGAAGTACAAGCCCAGGATCGTGTCGCCTTCGTAGAGAAAGAACTCCTCGTGAAAGCAATCAGGTAACTCGGTGCCTGTTTTTCGGTAGATCAGCCGGCCGATTGGATCGAGGAACTGAAGGCACTTGCCTTTGGTTTTGGCAGGCACCGATTTCATGGCCTTCCCGACCTTGAATCCTCCACGCTGGTTCTCCATCGGTTCGATCTCGTGAAGCACGCCGGTTGACCAGATCTCCGTGTGCGGTGCCGTGCTGACCTGCTCGACCAGCGATGGGTACTGGTGAGCATGATGTCGAAAGGCGATTTCTGCGGGAAGCATGTGCGTCAGCGATTTTGCGGAGGGGGCAGTGGAATGCCCTTGAACAGAAAGCTTTTGGCATCGTCCCAGTTCACGCCGGTCTCGAAGTACCGAAGCAAACGCGTGCGCAGTTTTTCGGGCGCGCCGATCATGCCGACCAGCTCATGGTCATAGATCGCCTGCCGATCCTTGGCGGGGTCCAGATCTGCCTTGACCAGGGTCGCCTTGATGCTTTCAAGGGAGTCGTCCAGTTCGACCAGGTCTGCACCGTATTTGTCGTTGGCCTCGATGATGGCTGAGAGCATGCGGCGACGGACAGGGCGCGCATTGGGCTGGACCACATCCGGTGAGACCACCTCAGTGATCAAAGGCTTGAAGCGTTGTTCTGCGGCATAGGCGCAAAAGATGATGGGGGCCTGGTTCAGATCGATGCCCTGCCAGTTTGGCTCGCTGCGGAAGACATCGAAGAACTCCATCAGGCTGTTGCCTCGGATCTGTGCGAGCGTGAACAGCCCCTCGCGCATCTGGAAGCACAGGATGGTGTTTTCTGCGTCTGGGATGCGTTTCAACAAGATGCTTTTGCGGATTGAGAAAAGATCTTCTTCAGGGCACTGGCTTGCTTTTTGGCGCCAGGAATGCGGATGGCCTTGAGATAGCCTCGGGCCGCAAGCAAGGTGCAAAGCCGCGCGGAGAGGGATTTCAGGAAGTCCGTTTTGATCGCTTCAATGACCGTCATGGGCGTGATCACAAATCGCTGCCTCCGACGCAAGTCAAAGAGTGACTGACGTCCATTTGCCCTTGAGTGGCGAGAAGTCTTCTCGTTTGTCTAGGAGCCATGTGTCGTTGCTGACCACAAGGGTGTAGCGCCGACGAAACTCCATGTACGTCGGGTACACGGTTTCAATCACGACCTTCTTGTTGGGCGTGAGGACTTCACTCGCTGTGATTTTTTCGACAGAAGGGTTGTACTCCAATGGTGTCCCAAAGTTGAGGGCCGCCACGCGACCGTTCTTGCGCTCTTTTGGGGTCAGGTGCGTTTGATAGATCCCCTGCAGTGAGGCGCGCAGCGCATCCTTGTTCGCATCGAAGTAGGTTCCTCCGCTGGATTTCTGCGCTTCGATCAGGGAGGTTTCCCACTTGTGCATTTCTTCCATGAAAGCCAGAAGGTGGCTCTCTGCATTGGCCGTCGATGTGTTGGCGGTTGTCATCTCATCTCGCGGATAGGTATGGGTTCGCATGTGCGCAAGGTGAACAGATCGTCGCCGGGCTACAGGTGTTGCGCTTCACCTTTGAAGCCGCCGTAATGGGATTAAAGTCCAGAATCTCTAATTAACCTGATCACATCCAGGTATGGCGATGCGGCCTTCTTGCTCTTGCCTGTCGGTGCAATCAGGATCAACTCGTCTGCTTCCGCATCTTCGAAAAAATCCGAAATGGTGAAACTCCAGTCTTTTGGTGTTGATGAGGACTTTGCGATTTCTAAAATTGATTTTTTGGCGGATGATCTGTTGAGCGGCACGCAATGCGCAGGATTGAAAATGATTTTTTCGGAGGGAATGCCCTTGATTTCCAGGAGTTGCGGGTGAGCATCTCTGATATCAATTGCCCAATCAATATTTTGGTAAAAATCACGCCTGAAATCGTCAAAATGCTTTTGTTGTGTTTCTGTTGCATCAGGGGCATGTATGCGGGTGTTGATTTTTAGTCGACCAATTTTCCCGTCAATTTTTACGCGGTTAAACAATGTTCCCCAAAGAATCTGAAGATCTCCTGTCGCAAGGTTGGAGATGTGTGCGTCAGTAATGATGGCGGGCCCTATTGCGCAATTGAGGGCTTTGCAATCAATGATTTCAATGTTTGAAACTGTGCTTCTTTGATTGATTTCAGCAGTTAGTGATATTCCGCAGTTGTTGAACTCGCAGTTTTTCATTAGGAGATTTCTGTACTCTCCATTTCCGCGGTCGAATGCCTTTGAGATGAGTTCGTTCTGATGATTTTTCATTAAAATGAAAGCCCCTCAATCACATCATAGAGTAGGTAGTTCGGTTGCGTTTTTCCGTATCTCTTTTCATGCGCCGACAGGCCTTTGTTCGTCGTGACGTCAAATATCTTTCCGTCGGTGGATGTGAAGTCTGGAGAAGAGATGAACTTCCCGCCCGGACCTCTGGATAGACCCGTGTGAGATATCTTCGAAGCAAGATCTGGGTCGGCCGCTACCAATTGCGCCGTCCTGCGTTCTACCGCTTTCCCAAACGAAGCGCCGTACAATTTTGAGCCATCCTTCAAGTGCCGATAGCTGCCGTCGCTCATGAGATCTCTGGCTAGCTTTGGGTTGCTCTTAATGTCATTCACCGCTTGGTTGACAAGCTTTTGTAGTTTTTCTGTTAACTCGCAATTTGTGCCTCTAGGGTCAATCCAGCCGAACGAATTAGGCGCGTATTGATGTAAATTGTCTCCGCCCAGCAGTCCGATCGTGTCCTGAGAGACGAATGCACCAACGGTAGAGTCAAAGTATCGACTTCTATTGTAATGAAGCCCCGTCTCCCCATCCTCATACTGCCCTTGCAGCCTGATGGGATTGTTCACGATGCTCGCGTGCAGCTTGTCGACCGCCCCCCAGGCTGAGTAGCTCGCCGCCCACAGCACCTGCCCCTTGCCATCAATCAGCCGTGTGGGGCAGCCATTCGGGTCATTTACATAGTGCAGCGTGCCCAACTGCTGGCCTTGCGCTGTTTGGCCCAGCACTGCCAGCGGCTCAAACGTCTCAGGCCTGTAGGTGAACTCCCGTGCCTGCCCGTCGATGACGTCCAGCGTCATGGCATCGCCATCCCAGCCGAACCAGGTGCGCTGCCCCGCCGTTTCCTTGTAAAGGCGGCGCCCCAGTGGGTCATAGGCGTAGGTGGTGACCTGTGGTTGGCCGTCCTTGCCCGTGCGGCGTGAGGCACTCAGCCGCTGGTTGGCATCCCAGGCCAGCTCCAGCAGTTGCGCTCCGTCTTGCTTGTGCGTGAGGTTGCCCGCACGGTCAAAGCGATACTGGGCGCCTTGATAGGAGCCCTGGCGTCGCCATTCATCATTGCGGCCCAACACGGTCGAGGCCGAACCGCTGCCGCTGACCTGGGTGATGAGCCGGTCGCCGGCCGGGTCGTTGAAGAACTCGTGCAGCACGCCCTTCGGGTCGGTGTGCTTGAGGATGCGCCCCATCGGGTCATACAGGTAGGTGTCTTTGCCAAAGACGCTGTCGTGACGGCTGGTCAGGTTGCCGGTGAGGTCGTAGTCGTAGCGCGTGGCAAACAGGCCTTGCTGGCCTGTGCTGAAGCTTTGCTCGGTGAGCAGGCCGTCGCTGTTGTACTTCAGACTGCGGCTCAGCCCCGGAGCCAGCTCTTCGCGCGTGACCTGTCCCAATGCATCGCGCTGCAGGCGCATGGGCTCGCCACCGTCGATGCGCACGCCAATGACCTGGTCGAGCAGGTCGTAGGCAAATTCGGTGACGTGACCGGCGCCCGCACTGTGGGTGGTTTCTCGCTTGATGCGGTTGCCGTTGGCGTCAAAGGCATTGGCCAACTGGAACGTCTGACCTTGTGCCTGCTTCTGCGCTTCCTGCAGCAGGCGGCCCTCCACGTCGAACTCGCGCAGCACCTCCACATGCTGGTTGGCGGTGGCCACCAGGTTGCCGTTGGCATCGTAGACAAACGTCTCTGCGGGGCGCTCGGCCTGGCTGTCCATGACGGGCAGCAGCTTCTGGACAATGCGCCCCAGTGGGTCGCAGGTGTAGTCGATGCGTTGGCCCAGAGGGTCGAGGCTGGCCGTGAGGTAGCCGCCACCATCGTAGGCGTAGCGACGGCTCTGCCCCCAGTAGTCGATCTCTTCGGTGATGCGGCCCAATGGGTCGCGGCGCAACTGGTACAGCTCGCCGCGTTGGTTGCGAATGCCCACCAGGCGCTCTTCGGTGTCATAGAGGTACTCGACCGTGTGCCCGTCGGGCTGGATGCGCTTGGCGATCTCACCTTGGCCAAAGTACTCCAGCCGAGTCTGCGCGCCGCTTTCGTCGATGTAGTGGGTGAGGTTGTCCTCTGCATCGTAGGCACACTGCACCATGGCGCCTGAGGGCAGCTTCACGGCAAGGAGGCGACCTTTGCTGTCGTACTTGTAGTGGGTGCGTCGGTCGAGGGCATCGCCCTTGGCAATCACATGCCCCAGCACATCATGCGCAAACAGCGTGCGTTGCTGCAGGGCGTCCTGCAACTCGGTGAGATTGCCCAGCACGTCAAAGCGCAACACGGTGCGGGCGCCGCGTGCGTTGGTGTACGCAATCAGTTGTCCCCAGCCGTCGTATTCGTAGCGGTTGGTGTGGCCCAAGGGGCTGGTCTGCTCGACCAGCAGGCCGCGATCATCCCAGCGCTGCATCCAGGTCGCACCGTTGGGGGCCGTGATGGCGATGGGTTTTTGCCCCGCATTGAAGGCCGTGACCACGCAGGTGCCATCAGGTCGCACCAACTGCACCTGGTTGCCGTTTTCATCAAAGTGATACTCGGTCCGCCGACCACCCGGGTCGACCACGGCCGTCGTGCGCCCGCAGTCGTCGTACTCATAGACCGTCATGCCGCCCAGCGGATCGATCTCCGAGATCGGCAACTCGCGCTCATCCAGCTTGATCAGCGTGACGTGCCCCAGGGAGTCGGTGATGCGCCGCTCCTTGAGCTCGTCCAGGTACTCGAAGGTGTAGTCGTACAGGCCATGATCACCCCAGGCGTGCACCACGCGTTGGGCGTCTTCCGGGCCTGCTGCAAAGGCGTAATGAAAGCTCAGGCCGTTGCGGTCGGTGTGGCGCACCATGTGGTGCTGCGTCGGGCCGCTGCCGTAGTCAAAGCGGTAGGGCGCGCCCAGCGCATCGATCACAGCCACCAGGCGGCCCAGCTCGTCGTACTCGTAGCGCACAAAGGTGTGCTCGGTGCGGGTGGCCGGGTCAAACAGCGTGACGCTGCTCAAGCGGTCCTGCTCGGTGTTGAGCACCAGTCGGCGTCCGGCCGCCTCGGTGATGGCCACGGCCCGGCCTGCGCGGTACTCAAAACTCAGTGCATTGCCACACCGGTCGCTGATGCGTCCGATGGGGGCGATGGCCTGACCTTGTGGGCCGCGCGTGCCCAGGGCCTTGGGGAAGTGATAGAGCCGGTCGTCCTTGGTCGTGACGCGGAACTCGTCGCCATGGTCGCTCAGGCGGGCGCCATCCATCAGCTCCAGCTCGGCGGCCGCATCGCCCTGGGCGGCGGGCAGCCGCTCGAAGTTGAGCGGCCCCACATCGGGTCCCAGCAGGCGCACGCTGCCATCGCTGGCATCGACCTCCAGGCGCAAGTCCAGCATCGTCTGCCAGCCCACGCCCAGCACGCCCACATGCGTCCCGGATGAGCCGTAGCTGCGGTGCCAGACGATGGGCAGGCGCCCAGGCAGGCTGAAGTCCTCTTGCTCGACCGAGACCTCGCCATTGAGGATGTTGACCGGCTCGGCCTTGAGAACGGTGCACTTGAGAAAGCCCGGCTTCATGTCCTTGAAGACCTTTTGCCTGAACTTCTTGAAGGCGGCGGACTTGGCCAGCTTGCCCAGAGCGGCAAAGCCGACCTTGGCGGCCATGCCCATCATGCTGATGGTAGGCGGCCCCCCCAGGAACACGGTGGTGGGTATGGCCAGGTTGAAGACCGTGGGCGCCAGCATGGCGCGCGGGCCGCCCTTCTTCTTTTTGCGGGGTGGGCTGGGCATGCCCGCGACCTGGCAGGCCAGCACCGGGTGGGCGATGTGCGACATGGGGTCGCCATCGGCCGTGACGGTGGCGCTGCCCATGAAGAGCTCGTCTTCGGTGTCGGGAGGCTTGGGTGCAAACGGGAAGCCCGGCGGGATGTGCACGACCTTGCCGGCCGTGCCTGCCGTGGCGCGCTTCATGCCAAAGACGGTGATGGTGGCACCCACGATGGGCACGTAGTCCATCGGGTCGAACACGACCGACATGTGCGGTGTGGGCAGCGGCGTGGGGGTCGGGGCAGGACAGGGCACCATGCACAGGTGGATGTCCACGCCCATTTGTGGGTCGCCGTGTTTGGCTGCGGGCATCATGGCGCGGATCCTCCAGCCTCGGCGGGCGGCACGTAGGTGGGGGGCAGGGCCAGGTCATTGAGCACCAGCCAGTCGGCGCCCAGCAGTTGGTCGCCCTGTTGCACCCAGCCCTGAAAGTCGGGGGCGGCGGTGCTGCACAGGTGCTGCAGGCCATGGCGCGCTTGCGCCTGGGCTTGTTGCAGTTGCTGGGCCTGTTCGCGTTCGACCTGCCCCAAGGCGTCGGGGTGGCCTTGCGCGGCCAGCTCGGCCCCGCGTTGTTCGGTGGTCTGGCGGGTCTGCTCTGCCGCTTGTTTGAGCTGGAGCTTGACGCGCTGCATCTGGGCCACGCGCTCGGCATCGAGCACACGCAGCATGTCGACCACGCAGGTGCCCACGGTGGTCATGGCGCGGGCCTCGGGGGCCAGGGCGTTGGCCACATTGACGGCGCATTGGCCCCGCTCCAGCGCGGCCTCGCGCTCGCCGCATCGGGCCAGGCAAAAGCCGGCCATGCGAAAGCCTTCGATGGTCAGGATGGGGTTGTTGTCGCGCTGGGCAACCACGGCGGCCTCGTCGTAGCTGGCGGCGGCGGCCCGCTCATCGCCCTGGGCCAGTTGCGCGCCGGCCTGGCCAAACCAGGTCTGCAGCACCAGCTTCTGGCCGGCCGGGTGCTGGCTTTGCACGCACACATCGGCGGCCTGCCGGGCCGCTTCGTAGACCTTGATGGCCTCGGCATGGCGGCTTTCTTTGAGCAGGGAGCCTGCCACCAGCACGCGCACGGCCACTTCCTGGTCGGGCCACTTTTGCTGACGCGTGAAGGCCAGGGCGTCCACTGCCTTGGCCTTGACCTGATCGGCCTTGCCTTTTTCGGTCAGGGTGATCAGGCCCATCAGCAGGTTGCGAAACACGCCAGCGGGGCCTTTGGCGGGTTCCTGGGCAAAGGTCTCTTGGGCCAGCACGCCCATGTCCAGGTTCAGGTCCTGCACCAGCACGCGCGGGTCCTGGCGAGCCAGCAGCGTCTGCAGCTTGGGGTATTCGGTGATCTCGATGACCAGCATGCGCAGCCGTGCAGGCAGGTTCATGTCCAGCAGGCCTTGCAGCCACGTGGCCCAGGCCTCGTCGTTGCCCACCTTCAGGGGCATGAAGACGGGGCTCAGGTGCCCTAGCACCTGGTGGTACTTCGAGCCAAAGGACAGCAGGCCTTGGGCCACACCCGCCGGGGTGTCCAGGCTGCCGGCCGAGCTGAACGACCAGTCGATGGGCAGGCCTTGTTCGGCCAGCGAGTCGCGGGTGGCCTCAAACTGGCCCACCAGGCTGTCCTTGAGCGCGCGGCTGTACTGCAGGCCGTGCGCATAGGGCGTCTTGAACAGGATGAAGGTGTCGCCGGTGGTCAGTTCGGTCTGGTGCTTTTGCATCTCGATGAAGACATCGACCATGCGCAGGGCGTCTTCCTGGATGCGCCAGACCAGCAGGCGGCGGCTGGGGTCGTCGCGAAACGCCGCCCAGGCCTGACACATCTGCGAGACACGTTGCTCGACGGGGTTCATGGCCATATGGAGGGTCAGCCGTTGAGCGAAATCATGGGGGCCGTGACGGCCACGCTGGCAGGGGTCAGCTCGATGGAGGAGGCCCCGCAGCTGAGCTTGATGCCCGCAGGCGTCATCTCGATGGTCGAGGCGCCGACGGTGAGCACCAGTTTGGTCCCGGCCGAGGTCTCAGACGTCGTGCTGACGGTCAGGGTGTGGGCCGCGCCCACGGTGTGGTCGGCATTGGCGCCCGCATCCACCGTGAGGTTGGCGCCCACGGTGACGGCCCGGTTGGTGGCCACGTCCAGGGAGTCGTTGGCACCCACCGACGTGGCGCGGTTGGCGCCGATGGTGTTGGTCTGGTCCGCGCCGATGGTGGAGGTCTGCTTGGCGTCGTAGTTTTCGGTCAGGTCGCCGCTGACGTGGTACGTGGCCGTGTTGCCCGCCACGTCGTGGTTGAAGGTGCCCGATTCGATGGTGATCGAGGTGTTGCCCGTGATGGTCTCGGTGTGCGTGGCATCGACCTTGATGACGCGGTCGTTGTGCACGGTCTGGGTGTCGTCGTGCTCGACCACCGTGATCATGTCGTACTGGGCGTGGATGTTGATCTTTTCCTTGCCCGCCGTGTCGTCCATCGACAGTTCGTTGTAGCCCGAGCCTTTGTGGGTGTTGGACTTGATGCCGCTGACCACCTTCTGACCGGGCAAGGAGAAGGGCACGGTCTGGTCGTCGTTGTAGACCCGGCCGGTGATGATGGGGTGATCGGGGTCGCCTTCGATGAAGTCGACGATCACTTCCTGGCCAATGCGGGGGATGGAGATGGCGCCCCAGCCTTTGCCAGCCCAGGGGTGCGAGACGCGGATCCAGCAGGAGCTCTTGTCGTCCTTCTGGCCTTCACGGTCCCAGAAAAACTGGACCTTGACGCGGCCGAACTCGTCGCAGTGGATCTCTTCTCCGGCGGGGCCCACGACCACCGCGGTCTGTGGTCCTTGCACAAAGGTCTTGGGCGTGATGCGCTGGGGACGGAAGGGCGTGCTGGCCGGTGCGGCCGTGAAGTAGCACGACACGTGGGTGTCGCCACCGCCACCGGCCTCATGGGCCGACAGTCGGCATTGCAGTTGGGTGCTCAGCACCAGGTGCTTGATGTTCTGGTCGTCCCGCGGGTGGTCGGTCAGCTCGAAGGTATGACCGCACGCGATGCCACGGGCCGTGCCGCCACCCTGAACGCGCAGGTGCTGGGACTGCAGCTCTTCCAGGCGGATGCGGGCGTACTGACGGCCTTCACCGTTGATCAGGAAGTCACCAGGGAAGTCGTAGATCTCCATGTCGCCGTCGGGGGCGACGATGGCATTGCTCAGCGTGCCTTCCAGCAGTTGTTTGGACTTCTTGAAGTCGTAGTCGCGGATCGTGGTCTTGCCGGGTTGCAGGCTGTTGGTCAACTGCCAGTGGTTGACGTATTCGGTGTCCAGGGCGCCGCTGCTGCCGCTTTGCAGCACAAAGGGGATGCTGCTGTACGGGCCCGCGCAGGGTTCGTGGCTGTCGACACTGTCGACCAGGACCATGGTGTGGCCTTCAGCCGTATGCTCAAAGTAGTAGTAGATGCCCTCTTGCTCCATCAGGCGGCTGACGAAGTTGAAGTCAGTCTCGCGGTACTGCACGCAGTACTCCCACACAGGGTGGGCCTGGGATAGCTGGAAGCGAAACTTCGGGGGCGCCGGACACTCGTTGAAGATGACCTCCAGGATGTCCTTGATGCTTTTTTCCTGAAAGATGCGGTTGTTGGCCCGGCGCGCCAGGAACATCAACCACGGCTGCACCGTCATGCGGTACTGGAAAAAGCCCGACGACACCCCGGCCAGTCCGAACGATGAGACATGGCCATGCAGGTGCCGCTGGCTGCCGTCCTGCAGCTCCAGGGCCACGCTGACTTCCTTGCCCAGCATCTCCAGCGGGTCATGGGTGGCCTTGGTGGACAGGGCCGTGATGTCCATGCTGAACAGGCGGCCCAGCTCCTCTGAGGCCGAGAGCGACTCGAACATCAGCGTTTCCTCGCTGGCGGGGCCCAGCGGGGTGTTCAAGGTGATCATCAGGGCGGACAGGTTCATGGTGCGGCAGCATTCAGTTCAGTGCACTCTACGACGATTCACAGGGGGCGCACATCCCTTGTTTGTATCAAGCCCGGCGGGCCTGAACAATCAATCCAAGGACGGGTTTTCCCGCCTCTTTGCGAAGGGTCACGGGGGTCAGGGCGATGTCGGCCCAGGCGTCGGCCTGCAGGGCGCTGCGGACATAGTCCGGGCGGTGCGCATAGCGGCCGTGGGGGAACAGGTGGTGGTCGGTGTCGTGGTCGTCCGGCAGGGATTCCAGAGAGAACACCAGCCAGCCGCCGGGCACCAGCGCCCGCTGAGCCGCCTGGCTGACCGCTTCGAGCTGTCCGAAGTAGCACAGCGTGTCGGCCGAGACGATCAGGTCGTGGGCCTGGTCCTGCGCCTGCAGGAAGGCGGTCAGCTCGGCCTTGATCAACTGGTCGTACAACTGGCGGGGTTCGGCCCGCTTGAGCATCTCGCCCGAGAGGTCCACGCCAATGAGCTCGCTGGCATGGGGCTTGAGCAGCGGGCCGCACAGGCCGGTGCCGCAGCCCGCATCCAGAATGCGCAAATGCTTTTTGCCCAGTGGAAAATCGGGCAGGGCCTCGACCGCTTCGCTGATCAGTTGCGGGGCCCGGTACTGCAGGGCCATGAGCTTGGCGTCAAAGCTGGCCGCAAAGGCGTCAAAGGTGTGGGCCACATAGTCGTCGGCGGCCCGCTCGGGCACGCCCTGCTGCAGGCAGGCGGCTAGGTAGTGGCGTGGCGCCGGGTTCTCAGGCTCCTGCTCGACCCATTGGCGGTAGACCTCGGCGGCCTTGTCCAGCTCGCCCAGGGCACCATAGGCCAGGCCCAGCAGGCGCATGCTCTCGGCGTTGTGCGGCGCCAGGGTCAGGGCCCTGAAGTAATGCTGCAGGGCCTCGTCCACCCGGCCGCAACTGACCAGCAGGTGCCCCAGGTTGTTGTGCGCCTCAAAGTATTGGGGGTTCAGGCTCAGGGCGCGCCGGTACAGGGCCTCGGCCGCTTCATGGTCGCCCTGAGCCTTGTGCAGGATGGCCAGGTTGTTGGTCAGCTCTTCGTTCTCGGGCATGAGGTCCGAGGCCGATGCGTAGGCCTCGGCGGCCTCGGGGTAGCGGCCGCTCTCGAGCAGCACATTGCCCAGGTTCAGGTGCGGGCCCGCCTGCCCGGGCGACAGGGCAATGCTGCGGCGCATCAGCTCGATGGCGCGATCGCTGTGGCCCAACTGGTGCTGCAAGATGCCGTAGAACTGCAAGGCTGCCGCGTGGTTGGGCAGGGCCTTGAGCACGGCCTCGTACACCTGCTGGGCCGCCTCCAACTGACCCAGGCGGTGCAGCCGCGTGGCAAAGGTCACCGCATCGGCTGGCGACATCGGCTGGTTGGGGTCGAAGTCGGGGTCGGTGGGCAGGGGGATGGCTGCGGTCATGTTTTGGTGCACTGCCGGTCGTCGATCTGGGCCAAGGCAGGGGTGCGCGCCTTGACTTCCTTGCAGTAGAGGGAGACCGCAGCCCAGGCGTAGCTGTCGGCATTGTTCAGGCATTCAGCCAGGGACAAGGCCGGGTAGCTGGTCTCGTTGGCGTAGGCCTCATCGTCGGTGTTGAGGTACTTGTGCGTGGCTTCGTGGATGATCAGCCCGGCCATGCTGATGGCGGTGAACTGATGGGCCCGGCCAAAGGGCACGTGAATTTCGCCGTGCTTGAAGCCGCAGGTGATGCCGCTGGACCAATCCCAGTCGGTGGCGCGCCAGGTGGTCTTGTCGAACTTGGTCTTGGCGCCGGTCACATACCCGTCGGTGCTGGTGCTCATGGAGCCCGCCACGATGTGCGCGCCACCATCGATGTCGCGGTTGGGGGCGTCCATGTCGATCAGGTAGATGCCGGTGTTCAGGTGCGCACTGACGCTCAGCATGTTGCGGCGGATCTTTTCAATGACCCAACGGCGGTCGTGCCTGAACATGGACCTGAGCGACAGGGACTTGTTGACCTTGTTGTCCTTGAGCAGGCCTCCCCCATCGTCACCCGGGATGAGGTGAAAGTGCGTGGCCAGGACGTCCTGCATCAGGTCCGATTCATCCTTGCGCAGGAAGGTGATGGCCGCGAAGGCGTCGTTGGCCTTGCGCATGATGCGCGCGGCCAGGTTGGCACCTTCGACCAGCAGCGCCAGGTTGGTGGTGTTCGGGCGGGTCTTGTAGCCCACGGTCAGCAAGGGTGACAAGGCCTCCATGCGGTCCGTGAAGCTGCGTCGTGGATCCGCCGGGACATGCAGCCCCAGCTTTTTTCGCACGGCCACTTCCGCACCCCGCAGGGCCACGGAGGGCTTCTTGATGCTGATGTCCTTGCTGAGGTCTCGCATGGGGGGCTCCTTGTGTGTGAATCAGCTGCCGATGAACTGCAGGGCGCGCTCGGCGGTATTGCGCAAGGTGCTGAACAACAACTCCAGCACCCAACGCAGGAAGGCGACGCTTGCCTCGGCAATGGCCTTGACGCTCTTGCCCAGGAATTTCATGATGGCCATCACCAGGGTCTTGACGTGGCCCCCCAGCTCCTTGGAGAGGTCCGCCGCCTTGCCCAGCAGCCAGGCCAGTTGGTCCACCAGGGAGGCACCCACCGTGAGCACCGTGCCAAAGACGCCGACCAGCAGCTTGCCTGCCTGCTTGAGCACCCACCTCAGGGCGCGGCCAATCATGCCCAGGGCCTTGGCCGAACCCATCAGGATGTTGCCCCGTCCAGCGGCGGCCTGCTCCAGCCAGGATTGGGTCTGCTGGTCGGTGTTGGGGTTGCCTTGCGCGGCGGCCAGGTCCTGCCAGGACAGCCCTTCAACACCCGGGATGTAGGAGCCTTCCATGTTGTGGGCGGCCACGCTGATCAGTCCGGCATCGGCCGAGGTGATGCCCAGGCCCGCCGTGTCGGTCGGCAGGTGCTGGAACGGGAAGATGGGGATCATCGGGACCGGATCCGAGTGGTGGAACACGCGGTGGATGTTGGCCGAGCCGACGCGACGGGTCAGCGCACGCGAGAAGGGGATCACGCCGGTGCGCGGGCACCCGAAGGTGTAGAGCTTGACCTGACCGGCCCCGATGCTCGAGAGCAGGTCGGCATTGAGCGTGGCCAGGGCGCCGCCCAGGCTGTGGCCCACGCAATGAATGGTCGAGGGGTTGCGCCCTTGCAGGAACCCGCGGATCTCGGTCGAGAAAGACTTCCAGGTCTCGTTGAACCCGGCATGCACAAAGTGACCGCTGGGGCCGCTTTGCATGCCGATGTTGAGGTTGGTCAGCCAGTCGGCCCCCATGGCGGTGCCCCGGGTGACCAGCAGCACCTCGCCCTGGTGGGCGCCCTCGCCGGCGGCCATGTAGCCAAAGCCGCTCAGGCGCTTCCAGGCCAGGGCGCCGGACTTGCCCTGAAAGCGAGAGCCATCGTCCACGGTGAACATGCCCTCGCAACCCAGGGTCTGGCCGCGCTCGCGCATGTCAGAGACGGAGTTTTCTCGGAGTTTGTAGACGCCGCGGGCCAGCACGGCGGCCTGGGTGGGGGTCAAAGTGCTCATGGTCAGACGATTTCGCAAATGCCGTAGATCCCGCTCTTGTGGCTGAGCGGGGCGTCGAGGTCGCATTTGAGGACGATGGGCTTGCCCTTGAGCTCGCCCAAGTCCTGGTAGTTGCCGCGGTCATACATCCAGGCCTTGTAGGTCTGGCCTTGATGCTGGATCAGGATGGTTTGCTGAACCATGGGCTCGTGGGGCAGGAACGAACCCAGGAACGATGAACGAACGACCGATGGGAAGCTGAACTGGCCTTTGGCGTCGGTCACCGCGGCGTCCTTGCCCACCTCGTTCTTCCAGGCCCAGCGGTATTCCCGCTCCAGTTGTGCACCCTGGACGGGCTGCCCCTTGTGAGTGACGGTGCCGCGCACCTCGGAAAAAAGATACATCTTGCCCATGGCATGAGACCCTGTCGAAAAAATCAAGATGGCGCCGAGAACGGCCAAGGGGGCCAGCCATTTCAGCGGCCGGCTCTTGGGCGATGACGGTGGTGGGTAGGTGTTCATGTGCGGCGCTCAGGAGGTGTTTCAGCCCATGACGGTGCGTTTGACGGATGCGAAAAAGCCCTTCTTGGCATGGGTGACTCTGTTTTGGGCCAGGCCTTCCAGTTGCAGCCTTGAAGACTCGATGCTCTTGCGTGCAATCTTGAGCATGGGGTCCATTTGCTTCTTCTTCATTTGCTCGATCCGATCCATCCATCCAGGCAAGCCGATGTCGGACAGGAAGAAGTTGGCGATGGACGAGGTGTCGGCGCAGGTCAACAGGTAGCAGCCCAGGATGGGGCACTCTTCAAAGACCGTCAGATCCAGGGTGGCCGGGTTCTTCAGGCGCGCGTTGCCCGCCCGCAGTTCCTTGATGTCCATGCCGAGCGAGAACAGCTCCAGGCCCAGCGAGGCCAGCGCATTGGCTGCACCGATGGCCACGGTGGTGCCTGTGCCCCCATCGCCCAGAATGCCGGCCAGCTTGCCACCCGTGGCCAGGGCCTGCTGGCCCAGCTGGATCGAGTGTTTGGCCAGGTCACGTTTGATGATGGACTGCACCGCTTCGGCCGCCGCCATGGGGTCCCCTCGGTTGAAGCCCTTGATGTAGTCGTAGGACTTGTAGAGGTTGTAGCCGTCTTCGGCGACCTTCTTGCCCGCCATCGCCAGCTTGCCGCCGCTGACCACAATGCCCAGGAAGGGCGTGATCTCGGCCACCAGTTCCTGGAGGATTTCCGAGGAAATGGCCTCAATGATGCTATCGAGCCCATCGACGTCGGCGCACTGGACGATGAAGGCCTCGACCGCCTGTTTCAGGCCCGGGATGCTCGGGGCCGTCTTGGCCGTCTGCGTTGCACCGCTGGCGGCTTTCTTCGAAACGGAGTTGAGTTTTTTTGCGGATTTGAGCAGCTTCTTGGCGGTCACGACGCGCTCGACCGTTCCGAACTTGAGCTGTGTGCCCTTGAAGGTGTTGACGAGGATGTCGCGGCGAGCGCCCGCCAGGGCGCTGAGTGCCCTGAACTCGTTCATGCTCAGTGGTTGAGTGGCCATGGGGTTCCTGAGAAGAAAATCGCGCGGAGGCGCTTATTTGTAGACTTTGGCGAAGTCAGATTTGGACAGGTAGCCCGCCAGATCCAGGGCAAAGTAGCCCCAGCTGTCGGCGTTCTCGATGGCCTTGGCGGCAGAGAACGCCGTCTTGTTGGGCTTGAGTCCGTGGTGGTCGTAGCGATGGTCCTGGGTGGACAGGTCGTGGTGCGACAACTCGTGAATGATCGTCTCTGCACACAGCCAGGCCTGGCCGGAGTTGCCCGTCAGGCGCGTGAAGGCGCCCTCCAGGTACACCACCGGAAAGCCGCCGCCTTCACCACCCCGAAATGCGGCGCCAAAATACTTGTCGCGTTGCGCACGCCAGTCCGGGTAGTCGGTGAACACCAGCGACGAGGTGTTGCAGGACTTGGCGATTTGCTTGAAGCCCGCCAGCAAGGTCTGCATGATCTTGGTCACGTCCTCATCGGTCGTGTCCTCGTCGGCAAACCAGCGCTTGACCATGTCCTTGGTGCTGCTCTTGACGCCGCTGAAAATCCCGCCTGCCAGCTTGTGCTTGCAGTCCTCCGAAATCTTTCGGGCCAGCATCAGGGAGGTGCTCATCCATTTGCGCTGCTCCTGCGAGAAGATTTCGTCATTGCGCGCCAGGCGTGCCTTGATGGTGGCCTCATCGCCCGTGATCTCGTCAAACACCCAGGTGGCGTCCGATTGGGGTGGGGCGTAAACCCAGACATCCTGACCACCGCGGGCCGCCACATGGTAGAGGTGCCGGGTGAACTTCAAGGTGGCGGCGCGGTCGATCAGCGAGCCACCGGACTTGTCATTGCTGGCCGCCTGGAACAACTGGTCCGACTCGGTCAGCTTGTCCTTGACGCCCTTGGTCAATTGCTCGCGCAGCTTGGCCGGTGCCTTGGCGTTGCTGCGAGAAAAGCCCGTGCGCGAATAAAAGGATTGCAGTCGCAGCTTCTCTTTGAGCAGGGCATTCCACTCGCCGCCAAATTGTTGCTGGGCCGAGACTTCTCGGGCCTTTTGATAGGCTTCGGTGAAGTTGTCCATGGCGATCTCCTGTTCAAGGGGCCGGTTGGGCACTGCGCTTGGTGAGGTCCACCACGAAGCGGCGAGCCTTCTCGTCGGTGACCAGCAGTTGCTTGCCGTCCGCACTGGCGGTCATCGACTCGAAGAACACATCCTGCACATCGGTTTCCATCGGAGACTGGTACTCGATGGTGTAGACCTTGATGACGCCAATCTCCTTGTTGCTGGCGACATCGACGATGGCAATCAGGCCACCGTTCTGACCCAGGCCACGCTCGCGGCCCCAGAGCACAGGTTCATATCGCAGCCCGTCCAGGGTGATGGCTGGCACATCGGGCGGGGCCACTCGCTTGGGGGCCGGCATGGAAAGTTTGGCCATGGGTTTTTTCTCCAGTGACGAAGCAGGTGATGCGCTTTTGCTGGCTTCGCAGGCTTGTGCAGCCAGCGGCGCCAGCACGGCCAGAACCAGCGCTCCGGCAAGGTTCTGTGCGTTGCTCATGGTTCAGGCAAACTCGTAGGCAAATTCGCCATTGCTCACGCCGACGGTGACACCGCCAATCTCCTTGCCTTCCATCATGCGGTTGAGGAATTCGCGCGAGATGTCGGGCAGCATGGTGTTGGTCAGGATCGCGTCGATCATGCGGCCGCCCGATTCACCCTCGGTGCAGCGAGAGACCACCAGCTTGACCACATCGTCCGTGAAGTTGAACGGGATCTTGTAGCGGGCTTCCACGCGCTTCTTGATGCGGCCCAGTTGCAGCTTGACGATCTTGGCCAGCATGTCGTCGGACAGCGGGTAGTAGGGGATGGCCACCAGGCGGCCCAGCAGCGCAGGCGGGAAGATCTTGAGCAGCGGCTCGCGGATGGCCTTGGCCATGCCTTCCGGATCGGGCATCAGCTCGGGGTCCTTGCACAGGCTGGCGATCAGGTCGGTGCCGGCGTTGGTGGTCAGGATGATCAGGGTGTTCTTGAAGTCGATCTGACGGCCTTCGCCATCTTCCATCCAGCCTTTGTCAAAGACCTGGAAGAACAGCTCGTGCACATCGGGGTGGGCTTTTTCGACCTCATCGAGCAGCACCACGCTGTAGGGCTTGCGGCGCACGGCTTCGGTCAGCACGCCGCCTTCGCCGTAACCCACATAGCCCGGAGGCGAGCCCTTCAGGGACGACACGGTGTGCGCTTCCTGGTACTCGCTCATGTTGATGGTGATGAGGTTCTGCTCACCGCCATACAGGGCTTCGCCCAGGGCCAGCGCGGTTTCGGTCTTGCCGACGCCAGAGGTGCCGGCCAGCATGAACACGCCAATGGGCTTGCTGGGGTTGTCCAGGCCGGCGCGCGAGGTCTGAATGCGCTTGGCGATCATCTCCATCGCGTGGTCCTGGCCGATCACGCGGTCACCCAGCAGCTTGGCCAGGTTCAGCACGGTCTCGATCTCGTTGCGGGCCATGCGGCCCACCGGGATGCCGGTCCAGTCGGCGACCACACTGGCCACGGCCTGGTAGTCCACCGTGGGCAGGATCAAGGGGCTCTCGCCTTGCAGCGTGGTCAACTCGGCCTGCACGGTCTGCAGTTCGGCCATCAGGGTGGCGCGCTCTTCGTCCGTGATCTTGGCCTCGGGCGGGGTGATGGCTTCGGCACTTTGCTCCAGGGCACTGCCCGTGCCTTCCACGGCGCGCACGCCGCTGCGCAGTTGCGCGCGCAGGGCCAGCAGGCGGTCCACCAGGGCTTTTTCCTGCTCCCAGCGCTGGGTCAGGCTGGCCAGGCGAGCTTGCTCGGCGTCCAGCAGCGCAGCGGCGGTGGCGCGGCGCTCGGCCGTCTCGATGCCGATGGCCGCTTCGCGCTCGATGATGCCCAGCTCGGTCTGCAGCGCTTCGATGCGCTTGCTGCTGTCATCGACCTCGGGCGGGGTGGCGTGCAGGCTCACGGCCACGCGGGCGCAAGCCGTGTCCAGCAGGCTGACCGACTTGTCAGGCAACTGGCGCGCAGGGATGTAGCGGTGCGACAGCTTGACGGCCGCTTCCAGGGCTTCGTCCAGGATCTGCGCCTTGTGGTGCTTTTCCATGGTGGAGGCCACGCCACGCATCATCAGGATGGCCTTGGTTTCGTCGGGCT
>DAORJC010000014.1:0-33921 GCA_035438885.1 Aquabacterium sp.
GCCCCGCCGTCACGCCCTCCAGGGTGCCAGGCAGCGGCGGATACTCGCGGATGATGGGTTTGGCCACAGGGGCCGCGGTGTTGGTCATGGCTCAGCCCATCATCGACTTTTTGGCAAAGAAGGTCGTCATGGGTTGGTACCACGCCCCGAACAGGCGAACCACGAGGTCCAGGAACTTGGCATCCGGGCCCACCAGCACGCGGCGCTTGTTGGACGCCACCGCACTCAGGATCTGCCGGGCGGCGCTTTCGGCCGTGGTGGTGTTGAGCAGCTTGTCGAACTTCTCCTTGGCCGCCTGGGCGCTGCCACCGGTCTTGGCCGTGATGCTGCCATCCATCTTGGCATCGCGCGCGATGTTGGTGCGGATGCCGCCGGGGTGCACGCAAGTCGCGCTCACGCCGCAGTTGTCCATGTCCAGCTCCTGGCGCAGCGCTTCCGTGAAGCCGCGCACCGCAAACTTGCTGGCGTTGTAGGTGCCCTGGGTGGGCAGTGCCAGCAGACCGAACAGGCTGGAGGTGTTGATGACATGGCCCTCGCCCGCCTTTTTGATGTGCGGCAGGAAGGCTTGCGTGCCCCACACCACGCCCCAGAAGTTGATGCCCATGATCCACTCGAAGTCCGACGGCTTGACCGTCTCGACAAAGGCGCCCAGCGCCACCCCGGCGTTGTTGAAGATCAGGTTGACCTTGCCATGGTCGCGCACCACCTGATCGGCCCAGGCGTTCATGGCTTCACGGTCGGCCACGTTGAGCTTGGCCGTGGTCACCTTCACGCCCATCCGGGCAGTCATCTCGGCCGTCTCGGCCAGGCCTTGTTCATTGACGTCACTCAGGGCCAGGTGGCAGCCGCGGCGAGCCAGCTCCAGGGCCAGGGTGCGGCCCATGCCGGAAGCAGCGCCCGTGATGGCGGCAACCTTGTTCTTGAAGTCTTTCATGGCGTCAGTGGTGGGTTGAGTTGGAATCAAAAGGCGGCTCGCACCACCTGGTTCGGGGTCATCTCGTCAAACTCGGCGTTGAGCACGTTGGCGGCGTCGCGAATGTGCGGCAAGATGCGGCTCCGGCCTCCACGCCCGTGGGTCGCTTGGTGACACCCAATTGTGACAACAGCGAATCTCAGAACTGTATTTGACAATGGATCTTTCCAAAAACAGGGTTAACCCCCGGCCGGCGCCTGAATCAGGGGGGCCCGCGCCCGGTCGTCGCTACGGCGGCATCGACAAGGACGAGCGCCAGCGCCAGCGACGCCAGCGACTGATCGAGGCGGGCCTGGCCGTGTTCGGCCAGAAAGGCTTTCACGCCACCACGGTGCGCAACGTGTGCCACCACGCCGAGCTGACCTCGCGCTACTTCTACGAATCGTTCGAAAGCATGGAGGCCCTGTTCGAGGGCGTCTACACCCACGTCAATGCCGAGCTGATGCGGCGCACCCTGGCCGCCCTGCAAGGCGCCCCGATGGTGCCCGAGAAGCTGGCCGAAGACGCCCTGCGCGCCTTCCTGACCTTCATTCAGGAAGACCCCCACCGCGCCCGCGTGGTCCTGATCGACGCCCTCACGGTGGGCGCCGGCGCCAGCCGCATCAGCAACGAGTCCAACAAGGACTTCGCCCGGCTGATTGCCAGCTTCATCGAGATGCTCTACCCCACCCTGGCCAAGGACACCGGCATCAACCCCGTGCTGATTGCCAATGGGCTGGTGGGCGCCAACGTGCGCATCGCCACCGTGTGGGTCGAAGAAAAGTGCGCCACGCCGCTCGAAGACGTGCTGCGCAACCTGTTCTCCTTCTTCCTGGCCATCATCCACTACGGCGAGCAGCAGCTCAAAGCCGCGGCAGAACGCGCCAAGGGCGGCTGAGCCTTCAGGGACGCTGGGCCCGGTAGATGCCCACCGAGCCCGCGCACCAGGCGCTGACCAGGCACGCCAGCGCGGCGGACAGGCCCATGTCGACGCCAAAGAGCTCCATGGCCATCACGGTGCAGGCCACCGGCGTGCGCGCGGCGCCGGCAAACACGGCCACAAAACCCAGCCCGGCCATCCAGCTCAGGGGCTGTTGCAGCACAGGCGCCAGGGCGTTGCCCAGGGTGGCCCCGATGTAGAACAGGGGCGTGACCTCGCCCCCCTTGAAGCCCACCCCCAGCGAAAACGTCGTCGCCAGGGCCTTGAGCGCAAAGTCCCAGGGCAGCACGGCCTGCTGGAACGCCTGCTCGATCACCGGCACGCCCAGGCCCGCGTAGCGCCAGCCATCAAGCCCCCAGATCGCCAGCGCGAACACCGCACCCCCCAGCAGGGGCCGCAGCGGCGCGTACGCCACCTGAGCCTTCACCCAGGCCGTCCAGGCATGGGTGCTTCGGGCAAAGGCCATGGCCATCAGGCCAAAGGTCACCCCGGCCACCACCACCGCCCCCAGACTCAGCACCGACACATGCGGAATCAGCTCGACCCGGTAGACCGTGTGGTGCACACCCCAGAGCGTGGTGCAGACCTGATCGGCCAGAAACGCCGCCAGCAGGCACGGCCACCAGGCCGCCTCATAGCGCAGGCGCCCCACCCACAGCACCTCCAGCGCAAACACGGCACCCGCCAAGGGCGTGCCGAACACCGCGGCAAAGCCAGCGGCAATGCCCGCCATCAGCAGCGCGCGCCGGTCCGGCGGGCCCAGTTTGAACAGGTGCGTGAGTTGATCGGCCAGCGAGCCGCCCATCTGCACGGCCGTGCCCTCGCGCCCCACCGAGGCGCCAAACAGGTGCGAGACCACCGTGCTGACCAGGATCAAGGGCGCCATGCGCAAAGGCACCACCTGCCGGGGGTCATGGATCTCGTCGATCAGGAGGTTGTTGCCCCCTTCCACTGACTGGCCCACTTTCAGGTAGACCCAGCCCACGGCAAAACCCGCCAGGGGCAGCCCCCACAGCAGCCAGCGATGGGATTCTCGCGACTGCGTGGCCCAGTCCAGCGCCACCAGGAACAACGCCGAGGCCGAACCGGCCAGCAAGGCCACCAGGCTGGACAGGGCCAGCCAGCGCCACAGGTGAGCCCATGTCTCGCGCTTCGGGAGAAAAATCGGTCGAGGCATGCCAGAGGGGCTCGAAGCAGGAGATTGTGTTGGAGCAGCCAGTATCCAACATCTCGGCCGGGCGGCGGCCATTGAGGCGGGCCCACGTCCGGACGAAAAAAAACCGACTCCGAAGAGCCGGCCTTTTCACTGGAAGCAACTGGGCTCAGTAGCGACCACCGCCGAAGCCACCCGTGCCATAGCCGACGTCCGAGCGTTTGGCTGCGCTGTAACCAGCCGCGCTGTAGCCGCCGCCCGAGCCACTGCCTTCTTCGCGGGGACGTGCCAGGCTCACGACGATGGTGCGCCCATCGACGGACATGCCGTGCAGGCCCGTGATGGCGGCCTGCGCCATGTCGGCCGACGCCATTTCCACAAAGCCGAAGCCCTTGGAGTTGCCGGTTTCACGGTCCATCATGACCTTGGCCGAGTTCACGGTGCCGAACTCGGCAAAGTTGCTTTTCAGGCTGGCATCGGTCACGGAGTAGGGCAGGTTGCCCACATAGATTTTGCTGCTCATGGAAGAGCCTTTCTGGATCAAGGCGCACCGTCAGGGTGCGGATGTGCGAATCGGGGGTCCGCAGCGACGGGGAAATGTGGAGGGATCTGGTGTGAGCAGATCATCAGCACGCGGGAGGGTGCGGCATGCACGTTTGCAGCCAGCCCTGGGTGACGGCATAGAGACGAGCGGCCTCGCGCGAGGCAAAGGTCTTGTCAAATCGGAACACCCGGGCATAGGTGCCGTTGCCCTGAGAGCGATGGACCGAGAAGGAGGCGCGGAAGCGGCCGCAATCGGTCGGGTGTGTCGCGGGCGAGACGACGTACTGGCCCATGGAAATGGCGGTGTTTGAAATCTTGTTCAGTCAGGGAGCGCAGGCTTGGAAATCGACCTGCGTGAGCATCAAGTGGCTCGGTTGGCTGCAGCTCGGCAGGCCAAAAGGGCGACATGGGTCGCAACATGCGAACAGCGTGGGCGGCGCGTGGCCCGTGAGAAGGCATCGCCGCGGCTGCGCAAGGGTAATTTATATCACCAAAAGAATATAAAAGTCAATCGATATTGTGGCTGGTTTTAAAAGAGCGCCGCCAGCCTGAGCCACGATCAGCCACTCACCTCCACGCCCGCCCCACGCGCCTGCTGGTCGGCGTGATACGACGACCGCACCATCGCGCCCACGGCTGCGTGGGTGAAACCCATCTCGCGGGCCTGGGACTCGAACATCTTGAAGGTGTCGGGGTGCACGTAGCGCTTGACCGGCAGGTGGTGTCCTGACGGCGCCAGGTACTGGCCGATGGTGAGCATGTCGATGCCGTGCTCGCGCATGTCGCGCATGACCTGCAGGATCTCGTCGTCGGTCTCGCCCAAGCCCAGCATCAGGCCGCTCTTGGTGGGCACCTCGGGCGCAAATGCCTTGAACCGCTTGAGCAGGTTCAGGCTGTACGCGTAGTCCGAACCGGGGCGGGCCTCCTTGTACAGGCGGGGCACCGTCTCCAGGTTGTGGTTCATCACATCGGGCGGGGCCGCCTTGAGGATCTCCAGCGCGCGGTCCATGCGACCCCGGAAGTCGGGCGTGAGAATCTCGATGCGGGTCTGGGGTGACAGGGCCCGCACCTGCTGGATGCATTCGACAAAATGGGCGGCACCGCCGTCACGCAGGTCATCGCGGTCCACGCTGGTGATGACCACATACTGCAGTTTGAGCGCCGCAATCGTCTTGGCCAGGTTGGCAGGCTCGTCCACATCCAGCGGGTCCGGGCGGCCATGGCCCACATCGCAAAACGGGCACCGTCGGGTGCACTTGTCACCCATGATCATGAAGGTGGCCGTGCCTTTGCCAAAACACTCGCCAATGTTGGGGCAGGACGCCTCTTCGCAGACGGTGTGCAGCTTGTGCTCGCGCAGGATGTTCTTGATCTCGTAAAAGCGCGTGCTGGGCGATCCGGCCTTGACGCGGATCCAGTCGGGCTTTTTGAGCACTTCGCCAGCGGGCACCACCTTGATGGGGATGCGGGCGGTCTTGGCCTCGGCCTTTTGTTTGGCCGTGGGATCGTAGGAGGGCGGCGTGTTCTCGGTGCTCATGGCATCTACTCTAGCCCATGGGCACCACCCCTGCCAGCGCCTGGTCGATCCAGGGGCCGATTCACGCGGCGATCCAAGGCGACTCAAGGCGCCAGGCGGCGGACCAGTTGGTCGGCCAGCACCTGGGCGACCTCCTCCACGCTGACGACCACACCCAGGCGGGCCAGGTCCACCGTGGCCAGCCCCTGGTAGCCACATGGGTTGATTCGATCAAAGGGGCTCAGGTCCATGTCCACGTTGAGCGAGACGCCGTGGTACGTGCAGTGCCGCGTCACCTTGATGCCCAGCGCAGCCACCTTGCCCAGGCCCCGAAACGGGTGACGGGGGTCGGGTGGATCGGTCAGGGCCGCGTGGGCAAAGGGGTCGTTCAGGCGCACATAGATGCCGGGCGCACTGGCCACGCGGTGGCCGGTCACGCCAAAGTGCATGAGGGTGCGGATCACGGCCTCTTCGATGCGGTGCACGTACTCCTTGACGAAATAGCCCCGCTGACGCAGGTCCAGCAAGGGGTAGGCCACCACCTGGCCGGGCCCGTGGTACGTGACCTGGCCGCCCCGGTTGGTGGCCACCACCGGGATGTGGTCCGGCCCTGGGGGGTTGAGCAGCACGTGCTCGGCCTTGCCGGCCAGCCCCTGGGTGAACACGGGCGGGTGCTCGCACACCCACAGTTCATCGGGGGTGTCGGGCGTGCGAGCCTCGGTGAAGGCCTGCATGGCCTGGTAGGTGGGCTCGTAGGGCACAGGGCCCAGCATCTTCACGATCATGGGCGAATGGTAACGGCAGGCTCAGGCCCGGGTCAGCCGCTGAAACAGCAGCCCTGGCAGGCGTGCCACCAGGCCCGAGAGCTCCAGGTCCAGCAGGCGGGCGCCCAGTTCGGCCGGGCCCATGCCGGTGCGGGCCGACAGGGCGTCCTGGCTGACGGGGTCAAAGCCCATGGCGGCCAGCAAGGCATCATCGCCCTCACCCGCCTCGTCGCCTGCCAGGTGGGTGAGCGTGGCCCCGGCGGCTGGCACCGAGGTGGCCCAGTTCAGTTCTTCCAGCACGTCCTGCGCGGTCTCGACCAGCTTGGCGCCCTGCTTGATCAGGGCATGGCAACCCCGCGCCTGGGGCGAATGGATGGAGCCCGGAATGGCCAGCACCTCGCGCCCCATCTCGCCGGCCAGGCGGGCCGTGATCAAGGAGCCCGACTGCAGCGCCGCCTCCACCACCAGGGTGCCACGCGTGAGGCCGGCCACGATGCGGTTGCGTTTGGGAAAGTTGGCCGGCAGAGGCGGCGTGCCCAGCGGAAACTCGCTGATCAGCAGGCCTTCACGCGCAATGCGGTGCGCCAGTGCCTGATGTTTGCGTGGATAGACACGGTCCAGCCCCGTGCCGACCACGGCGATGGTGCTGCCCGGGCCGGCCACGCCCAGGGCGGCGGCCACGGCCCCGTCCAGGGCACCCTCATGGGCGGCGCCATCGATCCCGTCGGCCAGCCCCGACACGATGGTCAGGCCCGCCGCGCTGAGGGCCTGGGCAAACGTTCGGGCGTTGTCCTGCCCCTGCGGAGTGGGGTGGCGACTGCCCACCACCGCCAGCGACGCGGCCTGCAGCAGATCCAGCCGGCCCTGAGCAAACAGCAGCACGGGTGGGTCCGCGGCGGCTTGCAACAAGGCGGCCGGGTAGCGCTCATCGGCCAGGGTGATCACGGCGCGCGGCGCGCCCACGGGGGTGTCGGCCTGCAGCCAGGCCCAGGTCAACTCGACCTGTTCGTCCAGTGAGGGCACCTCGGCCCGCACGGCCTTGCGTTCGCGGGGCTTGAGCCAGGCCAGAGCAGCATCGTCGGCATCCCAGATCGCCTGGGGGCTGCCGAGGGCCGCCAGCAGGCGACGCGCCAGGGCAGAACCCAGGCCGGGCGCGAGCAGCAGCCTCAGCCAGGCCCGCAGTTCATCTCGGTCCATCGCAATCCAATGGCCTCACCCCCCAATCAAGGCTGGGTGAAGCGATCTCCGGCCTTGACAGGCTCCTTGACGGTCAGGATCAGTGCGTAGGACATCTTGTCAAACACGCGGAACACATAGAGCAGACCGTGACGCTCGTCAGGCAGCTTGATCATGCGCTTGTCGGGGTCGGTCACATCCTTGACGACCTCGCCGGCGCGCCACAGCGCCAGCACGTGGCCACGCTCCATGCCGTCGCGCTCGCCCTTGTTGATGGCCACGACCTGGTTCTGACCGGCCGTGAGGTTCTCGCCGTACATGCTGACGACCTCGCCATCCATCGGCTTGTTCGGCGAATGGGGCACGGCCGCATCAAAGTCACGCGGCGGCACGATGGCCAGACGGTCACCGACCATGCCTTCCTGGCGGGCGCTGGAGATGGTGATGGTGCCCGGCACGATCAGGGGTTCGCCATCGGCGCCAGTGCCTTCTGCGCCGTCACGGACCAGATCGGCCGTGCCGACGTACATGGCCTCGTAGCCCAGCACTTCCTTGGTCTTGGGATCGCGCAGCGGCTTGGGCTCACGGAACAGGCGGAATTCCTTGCGGCCGGCCGTGTCCCCACGGATGTAGGCCGTCTCGCCACGCGAGACCATGTAGCGGCCCTCCTGCGTGGCCACGATGCGGGGCGACTTCATCAGCTCGTCGCCGTTGTCAAAGATCACGGCCTCGTTGAAGAACGGCTCCAGCAGGTGCACCGGCACGGTCGTGATGGCGTCGTCCAGCGAGCCTTCACGCACGCGGGGTGAGAGGCGGACATCGCCATTCATGCCCACGGGGGTGCCCACGCGCAAGCGAGCCCGACCGTTGGATTTGTCCAGATACAACATCTGACCGGGGAAGATCAGGTGGGGGTTGCGGATCTGCTGCAGGTTCATGCCCCACAACTCGGGCCAGCGCCACGGGCTCTTGAGGAACATCCCGGAGATGCCCCACAAGGTGTCGCCACGCTTGACGGTGTACGAATCCGGCGCGTTGGGAGACAGCTCGGAGAGCGGCACGCCGACCTCGGCCACGCGGTTGGCGGTCGATTTCTGCTGGGCAGTGATGGGCGAGTTGATCCCGGTCTGGGCCTGCGCCACCGAAGCGGCCAACACACCCAGGCTGAACGTCACGGCCACGGTCAAGGCATTGCAAGTCTTCAAAACGGTCTCCAATGTGCACCCCGGATGTGAGCGACGCTCCCACACAAATCTCGGAGATTGGGCACAATCTGGTCAATGATCACCTGATTCTGCCCGCAAATGGCAAGCGGCGGCAACGACGGATGCCCGGTGTTACGGCACCAGTTCCGTCTCCAGCCCCTTGCAACGTTGCGTTGCTTCCACAGAGTTACCCGCTGACACCATGGCCCTGCTGCCCATCCTCACCTTCCCAGATCCCCGCCTTCACAAGGTGGCCAAGCCCGTGGCCGTCGTGGACGACCGCATTCGCCAACTGGTCGACGACATGCTCGAGACCATGTACGAGGCCAAAGGCGTCGGCCTGGCCGCCACACAGGTGGACGTGCACGAGCGCGTCGTCGTCATCGACACCAGCGAAGAGCGCAACGAACCGCGCGTGCTGATCAACCCCGAAATCACCCACCGCAGCGACGAGATGCTGGTCTGGGAAGAGGGCTGCCTGTCCGTGCCCACCATCTACGACAAGGTCGAGCGCCATGCCCGCGTGCGCGTGCGCGCCCTGGGCCGCGATGGCCAGCCCTATGAGTTCGATGCCGACGAGGACCTGCTGTCGGTCTGCGTGCAACACGAGCTCGATCACCTGATGGGCAAGGTCTTTGTGGAGTACCTCTCGCCCCTCAAGCGCAACCGCATCAAGACCAAGATGGCCAAGCGCGTGCGCGACGACGCGGAAGACTGACCCCGGGCATGAAACTCATTTTTGCCGGGACACCGGAATTTGCGCGCGAAGCCCTCGTGGCGCTGCACGCGGCCGGGCACGAGATCGTGCTGGTCATGACGCAACCCGACCGCCCCGCCGGGCGGGGCATGAAGCTGCAGGCCTCGCCAGTCAAGCAGTTCGCCCTGGCGCACGGCATCCCCGTGGCGCAACCCCACAGCCTGCGGCTGGACGGCAAGTACCCCGAAGAGGCTGCCGCCGCCAAGGCCCAGATCGAATCCGTGGGGGCCGACGCCATGGTCGTGGCCGCCTACGGCCTGATCCTGCCGCAGTGGACCCTGGACACCCCGCGCCTGGGCTGCCTGAACATCCACGCCTCCTTGCTGCCACGCTGGCGCGGCGCCGCGCCCATCCACCGGGCCATCGAGGCCGGCGATGCACAAACAGGCATCACGCTCATGCAGATGGACGCCGGGCTGGACACGGGCGACATGCTCTTGATCGCCACCGAAGCCATCACCCCGGAGGACACCACCAGCACCCTGCACGACCGCCTGGCCCGCCTGGGCGGCGAGCTGATCGTGCAGGCCATGTCCCAGTTGCAGGAGGGCACCCCCCTGCCCCGCACGCCCCAGCCCGCCGAGGGCATCACCTACGCCCACAAGATCGAGAAATCGGAAGCCGCCATCGACTGGCAGCAACCCGCCGACGTGATCGCCCGCCGCGTGCGGGCCTTTGACCCCTTCCCGGGCTGCACCTGCCAGGCTGGCAGCGAACTGCTCAAGGTCTGGTCGGCCAGTGTGGTGCCCGCCACAGGCCAGCCCGGGGAGGTGCTGCACGCCCAGGGCGACACCCTGGTGGTGGCCTGCGGCGATCAGGCCCTGGCCTTGCACACGGTGCAGCGTCCCGGCGGCAAACGCGTCAGCGCGCGTGAATTCCTGCAGGCCAGTGCGGCTTTGCCGGAGCGGCTAAGCTGAACGGAACTTGAACTTCCGGTTCCCACCCACATCTAAGCAGAGCCGTCATGTGACGGCTCACCGGCTTCAAGAAGGAGCCCCGCCATGTTCAATTTGATGAAAACCGCCATCCTGATGGCCGCCATCACCGCCCTTTTCATGGCCATTGGCGCCATGATCGGCGGCCGTGCAGGGATGATGCTGGCGCTGGTCGTGGCGCTGGGCATGAACTTCTTCAGCTACTGGTTCTCGGACAAGATGGTGCTGAAGATGTACAACGCCCAGGAGGTCGATGCCTCGTCGGCACCACACTTTTACCGCATGGTGCAAGAACTGGCGCAGCGCGCCCAGATGCCCATGCCCAAGGTCTACCTGATCAACGAGGCCGCCCCCAATGCCTTTGCCACCGGGCGCAACCCCGAGCACGCCGCCGTGGCAGCCACCACCGGCATCATCAATGTGCTCAGCGAGCGCGAGCTGCGCGGCGTGATGGCGCACGAGCTGGCCCACGTCAAGCACCGCGACATCCTGATCAGCACCATCAGCGCCACCATGGCCGGTGCCATCTCGATGCTGGCCAACTTTGCGATGTTCTTCGGGGGCCGCGACAGCGAAGGGCGCCCGTCCAACCCGATCGCCGGCATTGCCGTGGCCCTGCTGGCGCCTCTGGCGGCCAGCGTGATCCAGATGGCCATCAGCCGCGCCCGCGAATTTGAAGCCGACCGGGGCGGCGCCGAGATCTGCGGTGACCCGCAGGCCCTGGCCTCGGCCCTGGAGAAGATCCAGCGCTACGCCCGGGGCATCCCCATGGAGGCGGCCGAGCGCCACCCCGAGACCGCGCAGATGATGATCATGAACCCGCTGTCGGCCGAGGGCATCAGGGGCCTGTTCTCCACCCACCCGCCCACCGAAGAGCGTGTGGCCCGCCTGATGGAAATGGCCCGACGGGGTTAACCCTCAAATGACACGCACAGGGGCGCATTCCGAGGCGCCCTGACTCAAGTCACCGCCCGACGGGCCGATACAAGCTGAACAACTGGCTTGTCCTCGGCAACGGGGGCTTTGTGGCATGAACCAAACACCTGAGCAACTGGCTCGGCGTTCTGAGCGTTGGACGCAAATTTCCTGGGGCGCCCTGCTGGTAGGGGGCGCCTTGAGCTTGTGGTGCTGGCACCTGGCCACCCAGAGCGTTCGTGAGACCGCCCGCGAAGAGCTGGTGCGGGTGGCGCGCGACCATGCCGAACAACTGCAGATGCGGGTGGCGCAGCACGCCCACCTGCTGCAGAGTTTTCAGGCGGCCTACACGGCCAATCCGCAACTGGACCGGCGCACCTTTCATCAGTTGTACCAGTCGCTGGTGTCGGACGAATACGGCGGCCTGCAGGCCATCCAGTTGGCGAGACTCGTCAAGGACCCCGACAAGGCCGCCTTCATCGCGCAGACGCGGGCCGACCGCAGCCTGCGGCCTGAGGGCTACCCCGACTTCCAGATCCGGCCAGAGGGGCAGCGCGAGCACTACCTGCCGGTGGTGTTTGTGGAGCCCGCCGCTCGCAACCAGCAGGTGCTGGGCTTTGATCAAGCCCTGGACCCGATCAGGCGTGAGGTGATGGCACAGGCCAGGGACGCCGGCCAGGTCCGCGCGTCAGGTCCTGTTCGCCTGGAGTCCGGTGCCCGACACGCCGTCGGCTTTGTGCTGCGCATGCCCCTGTATCACCCCCAGATGCCCACCCACACGGTCGAGCAACGCCGAGCCGCCTTTGTCGGCCATGCCGGCGCGGCCGTGGAAGCCGCCGGACTGGCCCGGCAGGTGATGCCGCCACAGACCTGGTCGCAATGGCACTGGCGTCTGGATGACATCGGCCCGGCCGATGGCCCCGTCGCGGCGGCCACGCTCTTGTTTGACAGCGGCACAGTTGGCCACCAGGCCGCCTTCGTGCCACAGGCGCAACAGGCCACATCGGACCACCTGAGCACCTCGGTCCAGGTGGCCGGCCGGCGTTGGCAGAGCACCTTGAGTCAGCCGCCTTTGCAGGCCCCCTGGCAACCCCTGCCCCTGGCCGTGCTGATCGGCGGCTTGCTGAGCACCCTCGGCCTGTGGTGGGCCTTGCGGGGCATGGGGCAACAACAGGCCGAATCGGCCACCCTGGCTCGAGCCCTGTCTCGCGATGCGCTGGAAACCGCCCGGCAACTGAAGTCCGTGATGGACAGCACGCAAGACGCCATCCTGACCGTGAACGAGATGGGCTCGATCATGTCGCTGAACCAGGCCGCCCGCCAGTTGCTGGGCGGTGGCGCCTCGCTGGACGGATCGTGCCCACCCATTCAGCACCTGCTGCCCCCTGCACCGCACGACCCGTCCCTGCCCTCAGACAGCTTCCAGGCCTTCATGGCCGCCCAGGGTCTGTCGCTGGATGCGGTCGGGCACCGCCTGATGCTCCATCCGATCCAGGGCGAGCCCATCCCTGTGGAGGTGACGGTCAACGCGCTGCAAGGCGGTGACAGCGCCCAGTACGTGCTGACCGCTCGCGACCTGCGCAGCCAGTTGGCGGCCGAAAGTGCCTACCAGGTCGCCCAGCGACAACTGGACGAAGTCGATGAGATGCGCCGCGTCATCGTGCACCACGCGCCCTACGCCATCATGGTGCTCAACCGCTCGGGCGTGATCCAGGCGGTCAACCCGGCTGGCGAGGCACTGCTGGGCTACCCGGCCCACGAACTGATCGGCCGCAGCACCACCCAGCGCTTTTTTGACCCCGACGAGGTGGCCGCGCAGTCCAAGCTGCTGGCCTTGCGCCTGAACCATCCTGTGGAGGACATGCAGGTCCTGTCCCACCTGGCCAAGGCCTCGCCCGGAGTGCCCACAGAGTGGACCCTGCTGCGCGCCGACGGGCGCCGCATCGTGGCCGAGTTGTCGGTGACACTGCTGAGCGACGAGAGCACTCAAATGACGGGCTACCTGGCCATGGCACACGATGTGACCTCGCGCACCGAAGCCGAACAACGGCTCCAGTACCAGGCGCAGCACGATGCCCTGACCGGGCTGCCCAACCGTCACATGGTGCAGGAACAGCTCAAGGCCGCCGTGACCCAGTGCGAACGCGAGGGCAAGCACCTGGCACTGATGTTCCTGGACATGGATCGCTTCAAGAAGATCAACGACACCCTGGGCCACCACGTGGGCGACAACGTCATCGTGGAGATTGCCCAACGCCTGCGGGCCGGCATGCGCACCAGCGACATCGTGGCCCGCCTGGGTGGAGACGAGTTCGTGGTCCTGCTGCCGCAGATCTCGCAGCCCAGCGACGGCGAGATGGTGGCGCAAAAGGTCATGGACCTGTTTGACGAGCCCGTGCGCATGGGCCCGCACGAGTTGCGCATCACGCCCAGCATCGGGCTGGTGGTCTACCCCACCCATGGGGCCGATGCAGGCACCCTGATGCGCCATGCCGACCTGGCCATGTACCAGGCCAAGAACCAAGGGCGCAACCGGGTCCAGCTCTACAACCCGCAGCTGGAAGCGACCACCGAAGACACCCTGGTGCTGGAAAACGAGCTGTACAAGGCCCTGGATCGCGATGAACTGAGGCTGCACTTCCAGCCCCAGTTCGACTGCGCCAGCGGCCTCATCATCGGGGCCGAAGCCCTGCTGCGCTGGGAGCACAACGGCAAGCTGGTCGCCCCCATGGACTTCATCCCCTTTGCCGAAGAGACCGGCCTGATCGTGCCCATGGGCGAGTGGGTGCTCAGACGGGCCTGCGAAAAGGCTCACCTGTGGCGCACAGACACCGGCTGGCCGCTGCGCATGGCCGTGAACCTCTCGGCGGTGCAACTCGATCGCACCGACATCGTGGAGACCGTGGCGCGTGCACTGGTCGACACAGGTCTGGATCCCACAGCGCTGGAGCTGGAGATCACGGAGACGGTGGTCGTGCGTGAGTCGCTGCGCGCCGCCGACATCCTCACGCAGATGCGGGCCCTGGGCGTGAGCGTGGCCATCGACGACTTTGGCGTGGGTTACTCCAGCTTTGGCTACCTGCGCGAGTTGCCGGTGGACCGCTTCAAGCTGGACCGCAGCTTCCTGAGCGCCATCCCGCAATCCGAAGGTGATTGCCGCCTGGCCGCCGCCCTGATCGCCATGGCGCACCGCCTGGAGGTGGGCATCGTGGCCGAGGGCGTGGAAACAGCCGAGCAGTTCGCCTTCCTGAAGGCCCACAACTGCAATGAAGCCCAGGGCTATTTCCTGGGCCGCCCCCTCAAGGAGGACGCCTTCGAGGCGCTGTTGCGCGAACATGCTGCGCAGCACCCTGAGGTGCGGATCGCCCCAGAAACCAGTACCACCTGATCACCGAACGGGAAGCGTCCGGCCAGGCGCCTCAGTTCAGGAGGCGCTCGGGGTCGGCGTCCAGCTTGGCCAGCGCATCCCGCGTGGCCCGCACCGTGAGAGATTCCTCCTCCACAGGCACCAGCAAGCCCGCCTGCAGAAAAGCAGCCAGGCGGTGAAGCTGGAACAGCACGCCGCGCCCTTGGGGCGTGACAAACAGGGCCAGTTGCTTCTGCAGCCCCCGCCAGGCCAGTTGCACCGACTCTTCGCGTCCCCGGTAGTCCAGCTTGAACCAGGCACCCAGTTGCAGCTCTCGGGCCCAGGCCTGCATGGCCGGGGTGGGCATGGTGCCGCCATCGGCCACGACTTCCAGGTCCTCGTGCTCGTAGCCCGACAGATCACGCAGGGTGTCGGAGTCGACCTCGATGTCGCCCAGCTCCGGCAGCAACTCGTCGAGCGCGGCCAGTCGGTTGGTCACCTCGCGCAGACGCTCGGGCGAGATCGCCCCGGACTTGGCCGAAAACGCGGCCTGCAAGGCCGTGTTGAGCGCCTTGACCTGATCGTTCTGACGCTCCACCGGCAAGCCGGCGCGGCTCATGCCCTGACGCAGCAACTTGAGCAGGGGCGGCAGGCGCTGCAGCACCAGGTTGCGCTCTTCCCGGGTGGTCTTGGCACTGGCTGACCAGATCAGGTCGCCCGCCATTCGCTTGAGGTCTCGGGTCTCGTCACTGGCCGGGCTGGTGAGCACGGCGCTCTGGGCCAGCACATCGGCCCACACCTTGAACAGGAAGTCGCGCACGCCTTCGTGCACCGGCACGGCCTCGAGCATCTTGCGCAGCTCGATGGTGTACTGGATGGCATAGGCCTCGCGCTGCTCCAGTTGCTGAGCCAGAGAGACGCCCTTGCGGGAAGCCTCGTTGCCTTCGCGGAAGTACTTTTCAAGGAAGCGCTCGAACTCGATCAGCACAGTCTGGAAGACCCGGCGCCCGGTGTCGGGATAGGCCTCGACGGTCTGAACGATGCGCTTGATCTCCTTGTGCAGGAGGTCGCCCTCGCTGTCCAGGCTGTTCGCATCTCCGGCAAAACCCATGACACAACCGCCCATGCGGTCGATCAGCATGCGAGCCGGGTGATCCAGGGTGGCAAAAAAATCAGGCTCGCTCACGGCCACGCGCAGCACCGGCATCTGCAGGCGGGCAAACCAGACCCGCACCGAGGCCGGCAGGCGCTCGTCGGTCAGGATGCTCTGAAACAGCAGGGCCACCACTTCGATGGTGGCGCGCTCGGCCGGCGACGCCGCCAGCTGCTTGAGTTCGCGCTTGCGATCGTGCAGCTCGCGCGCTAACTGTTGCGGCGAGGCCGTCTGATCGGCATCGACATGCTGCTGTACCGCCTGCTGCGCCTGGTTCAGCGCCTGCTGCAAGGCCTGGTTGGCACTCACAGCCGGTGCGCCGCCGGTGTGGGCGTCGTTCACCGTTTGATCAAAACCCGGCACCTGGCGAGCCACCAACTGGTTGAGCTTGCCCAGCACCGCCTGCCCCTGGGCGGGCGTGCGTGTCAGGCCATGGGACTGCGTCATCGACCGCGTTTCGTCATAAGAGCCGGAGCCGCCGACCAGGCGCCCCGTCCCGGTCACCCGGTTGGACTCGCCGGTCAGGGCCCGCACCGAGCCCGGCTCACTGCTGCCCGGGCCGCTGTGGCCGCCAAAACCGCCATCAGAAGATCCGCTGCGGCCCCCACCAGGGAAGCCGCCGCCCGATCCGCCCATGCCTCCTGAGCCGCCACCACTGCCGCCACCGGCGTTGCCACCGGAAGCACCCAGGCGGTTGCTCACCCCGACCGACGGGGCCATGGGTCGGATCAGCCCGACATCCTTGGTGCGCCGAATGAAGGGCCGCAGGTCGATGTCCGTGGCCACGCCGTGCTCCAGCAGGATGCGGTTGGCCTCGTGATACGCCTCTTCGGCCACGGCCGCCACCTCGTCGTGCAGCACGTTCTGGAGGGTTTTCCAGTGCTCGATGGTGAAGCCTGCGGTGACCCAGCTGTCCAGCACCCAGCGGGCCAGAACAGACGGGCGCAGCACATCACCGAGCGCATCGCCCGGCCGCTCGCCGGTGGGATCCAGGCCATTGAGGCGCGAGCACAGGTCGGTGTACTGCCAGCCCGCCTTGTCGGCAATCACCTGGGCCAGACGGGAGGAGATCATGTCCAGCTCGACCACCGAGTCGTCGACCAGGCTGAATTGCTGCGTGGCCTGCTTGAGGCGATCAGGGTGGGTCTCGGGCGTCAGGCCGTGAAACAGGGCGTCGTGGGCCGCATGAACATGCGCCAGCAGGGCCTCGATCCAGGCCGCCTCATGCCCCGACCAACCCATGACCAGTTCGCGACGGCGGGTGAACAGCGCCATCTCCGCCGACTGAGACGCCAGCATGCGAGCGCCCTCGGCGCAGGCTGCCACCAGGGCGCCTGCGTTTTGACGCAGGCCCTCCAGGTAGGTGCTTCGAGCCAGGCGAGCCAGGTCTCTGGGTGAGCCAACGGTCATGTAGCCATTGAATGTAAAGGGTCAAATGACTCTACACCACCGCGCCGGCATTCGGATCGTTGGGATCGATGTCTTTTTTGGTGGTTTTCATCAGGTCTTCGCGCTTGACACCCAGCCACATGGCAATGGCCGCGGCCACAAACACCGACGAATAGATGCCGAACAGGATGCCGATGGTCAGGGCCAGGGCGAAATAGTGCAGCGTCGGGCCCCCAAAGATCAGCATGGCCAGCACCATCATTTCGGTCGATCCGTGGGTGATGATGGTCCGGCTGGTCGTGCTGGTGATGGCATGGTCGATCACCTCGGACGTGCTCATCTTGCGGAATTTGCGGAAGGCCTCGCGGATCCGGTCAAAGATCACCACGGATTCGTTCACCGAATACCCCAGCACCGCCAGCACCGCCGCCAGCACCGAGAGCGAGAACTCCCACTGGAAGAAGGCAAAAAAGCCCAGGATGATGATCACGTCGTGCAGGTTGGCGATGATGGCCGCCACCGCAAACTTCCACTCGAACCGAATGGCCAAGTAGATCATGATGCCCACGACCGTGGCGGCCAGGGCCAGCGCCCCGTCGCGCGCCAGTTCATCACCCACCTGAGGGCCGACAAACTCGCTGCGCTGCAGGGTCACAGGCTCGCTCGCACCGGCCTGACAGGCCTGGCGTGAGCCCTTGTCGGTCTCTTTCATGGCCAGTTGGCCACCTTCTGCCCGACAGACGGCGCCAAAGACCTGCTCGACCACCTGGGCCTGCTTCATGTCGCCGCGCAGGGGCAGGCGCACCAGCACGTCACGCGAGGTGCCAAAGTTCTGGACCTGCACGTCGCCGTACTTGAGCGAGTCGACCGCCTCGCGGACCTTGACCAGGTTGGCGCTCTGGGCGTATTGCAGCTCGATGACCGAGCCACCCGTGAATTCGATGGACAGGTGCAGCCCCCGGGTCACCAGGAAGAACACGGCCGCGGCAAAGGTCAGGAAGGAGATCAGGTTGAAGATCAGCGCATGCCGCATGAACGGGATGTCGCGCTTGATGCGGAAAAATTCCATGTTGAGTTGCTCCGCTTACTCTTGGGGCTTCCAGACCTGCCCGATGGACACGCCCTTGAGCTTTTTCTGACGGCCGTACCAGAGGTTGACCAGGCCACGCGAGAAGAACACCGCCGAGAACATCGACGTCAGGATGCCCAGGCAGTGCACCACGGCAAAGCCACGCACAGGGCCCGAGCCGAAGGTCAGCAGGGCCACACCCGCGATCAGGGTGGTCACGTTGGAGTCCAGGATGGTGGCCCAGGCGCTCTCGTAGCCCACATGAATGGCCGACTGAGGCGAGGCACCGTTGCGCAACTCCTCCCGCACCCGCTCATTGATCAGCACGTTCGAGTCAATGGCCATGCCCAGCGTCAGGGCGATGGCCGCGATGCCTGGCAAGGTCAGCGTGGCCTGCAGCATGGACAGCACGGCCACCAGCAGCAACAGGTTGACCGACAGCGCCACGGTCGAGAACACGCCAAACAGCATGTAATACAGGATCATGAACACGGACACGGCGGCAAAACCGTACATCAGGCTGTTGAAGCCCATGGTGATGTTCTCGGCGCCCAGGCTGGGGCCGACGGTGCGCTCTTCGATGATTTCCATGGGCGCCGCCAGCGAGCCGGCGCGCAGCAGCAGCGCGGTGTCGGCGGCTTCTTCAGGCGTCATGCGGCCCGAGATCTGCACACGACCCCCAGCAATTTCGCCACGGATCACCGGAGCGGTCACGACCTCGCCCTTGCCTTTTTCAAACAGCAGGATGGCCATGCGCTTGCCGATGTTCTCGCGGGTGATGTCGCGGAACAGGCGGGCGCCGCGGGAGTCCAGCGTCAGGTGGACAGCAGCCTCCTGGTTCTCGTCAAAGCCCGATTGCGCATCGGTCAGGTTGTCACCGGTCAGCACCACCTGGCGCTTGACGATGACGGGCAGACCGCCGCGTTCCAGGTAACGCTCGGTGCCAAAAGGCACGGTGCCGCCACTGAGGGCCGCTTGCGCTTCGGTGCTGTCGTCGACCATGCGCACTTCCAGGGTGGCGGTGCGGCCGATGATGTCCTTGGCCTTGGCCGTGTCCTGCACGCCGGGCAACTGCACGACCACGCGGTCGGCGCCTTGCTGCTGGATCACGGGCTCGGCCACGCCGAGTTCGTTGATCCGGTTGTGCAAGGTGGTGATGTTCTGCTTGAGGGCCGCGTCCTGGATCTTGCGCATGGCCTCGGGCTTGAGCGTGCCCACCAGCGACAGGTCGCCACTGGCATCGGTGCCCGCCACCCAGGTCAGGTCGGTCAAAGCTTCGGTGACCACGGTGGTGGCCGCCGTGCGGGTGGCCGCGTCACGGAAGCGGATCACGATGGTGTCACCGTCACGGCGAATGCCGCCATGGCGCAGGTCCTTGTCGCGCAAGGTGCTGCGCAGATCGCCGGACATGCTCTCGACCTTCTGGGTCAGCGCCGCCTTCATGTCGACCTGCATCAGGAAGTGCACGCCACCGCGCAAGTCCAGGCCCAGGTACATGGGCCGGGCATGCAGGCTGCGCAACCACTGAGGCGAGCGTGACAGCAGGTTCAGCGCCACGATGTAATGCGGGTCCGTCAGGTCAGGGTTGAACGCCTTGGTGATCGCATCACGTGCCTTGAGTTGCGTGTCGGTGTCGGCCAGGCGGGCCTTGATCGAGCCGTTGTCAAACTCGACAAAGTCGGCCTGGATGCCGGCGTCCTTGAGAACCGCTTCCACCCGGGGCACCGCATCGCGCGTGAGCTTGATGGTGGCCTTGCCGCTGGAGAGTTGCACCGCAGGGGCTTCCCCGAACAGGTTGGGCAGGCTGTAGATCAGGCCGATGGTCAGGGCCAGGGCCAGGATGAGGTACTTCCACCAGGAGTAGCGATTCATGAACAGGCCTTGTTTACTTCAGGGTGCCCTTGGGCAGGACCTGGATGATGGCAGCGCGCTGCACTTGCAGTTCGGTGCCAGCAGCCACTTCGAGCGACACAAAGGTGTCGCCCAGCTTGCTGATCTTGCCCAGCAGGCCGCCGGTGGTGACCACTTCGTCACCCTTGGCCAGGGCCGACAGCATGGCCTGGGTTTCTTTTTGCTTCTTCATCTGGGGACGGATCATGACGAAGTACAGGACCACGAACATGAGCACCAGAGGCAGCATGCCCATCAGGCTGCTGGAGGTCGAAGCGGCGGCGCCGGCTTGGGCGTATGCGTTGGAGATGAACACTGTGAATTCCTTCTGCCCATACAAAGGGCAACTGTGGATTGTATGCGGGGGTGCTGTCAGGGTTGACAGCAGGTTCAGAGCACGTACTTGACCATCGGGTGCCCGCTCAGGGCGCGGTACAGGTTGTCCAGTTGCTCGCGGCTGGTGGCCGTGACCGTGATCGTCAGGCCCAGGTAGTTGCCGCTGCTGCTGGGACGGCGCTCGACCCGGGTGCTGGGGTCAAACACCGGGTCGTGCGTGCGGGTGATGGTCAGCACCACCTCGACAAACTCGTCCGTGTGCGGCCCCATCACCTTGATGGGGAAGTCACTGGGGTACTGGATCAGGTCGTCGGGCATCGAGCTGCCACCCTGACCGGGGTTGGCGGGTTGACTCATGTCAGGCTCCGGACATCATTGAATGGACAGGCGCAGGGCATCCCAGGCGCGGCCAAAGAAGCCGGCGCTGGGCACCGCCTCCAGGGTCTGCAAGGGCACTTCCTGCCAGGGTTGGCCCCCCAACTGGATCTTGAGGGTGCCCATGACCTGGCCCTTGTTGAGGGGTGCCAGCAAGGGATCGCGCCGGGTGACCGAGGTCTTGACCTGGGCGGCCAGCCCGCGAGGCACCACCACGACCAGCGGCGCCGTGCGTCCGAGGCGGACCGTGTTGGCCGCACCCTTCCAGACCGGCGCGGTGTTGATGGCCTGACCGGCGTCGAACAGCTTGACCACGTCAAAGGCGCTGTAACCCCAGTTGAGCAACTTCTGACTCTCGTTGGCGCGAGCCTCCGGCGAGGCCGCCCCCACCACCACGCTGAGCAGGCGGCGCGTGCCGCCACCGGGCACCGGCCGCTTGGCCGTGGAGATCAGGCAGTAGCCGGCCGCATCGGTGTAACCGGTCTTGAGTCCGTCGACCGTCGGGTCACGGTACAGCAGCAGGTTGCGGTTGGGCTGCTTGATGCCGTTGAAGGTGAACTCCTTCATGGAGTAGTACGGCAGGGACTGCGGAAAGTCCGTGATCAGGCGGGTGGCAATGACCGACAACTCGCGCGCCGTGGTGGTGTGCCCGGGCGCCGTGAGGCCTTCGGGGTTGCGAAAGGTCGTGGCCTTCAGGCCAAAGGCCTGGGCCTGGCGATTCATCATCTCGACAAACACCTCGACCGAGCCGCCCACGGCTTCGGCGAGGGCCACGGTGGCGTCATTGCCGCTCTGAACAATCACGCCCTTGATCAGGTCGTCCACATTGACGCGCGAGTTGACCTTGATGAAGGTGCGCGAAGCGCCGGTCATGCCGGTACGCCAGGCGCGCTCGGACACCGGCACGTCCTGGGCGAGCTGCAGCTTGCCGCTTTGCAGGGCCTGGAACACCAAGTAGGCGGTCATCAGCTTGGTCAGCGAGGCCGGCTCGACCGCCTGGTCAGGCAGCCTGGAGGCCAAGGTCTGGCCGGTGCTGAGGTCCTGAAGGATGAAGGCGCGAGCGGCAACCTCAGGCGCCTGAGGCATCAGCGACGGTGCGGCCGCCACAGGGGCGTTCGCGCCCACAACGGCCAGCGCAGGCACGGCGGGCGCGACCAGTGCGGCAGCCAGGACCAGGGAGATCAGACGGGGACGGTTCACAAGCATCAGGGGCATTCCAAAACAGACGGACAAATGGGAGGCATCAGGGGGCTGGGCCTGAGGCCGAAGGCCGGGGCGCATGGGCCATCAGGTATTGACGAACGATCTGGCGCAGGGTTCCCAGTTGACCATGGAAAAAGTGGCCTGCGCCCGGCACCACCATGATGGGCAGCCCCTGGGGCCGCGCCCAGTCCATCAAACCGGACAGTGGCACGACATCGTCCACCTCACCTTGCACCACCAGGGTGTCAGCCGGCACGGCTGGCAAACCAAACCGGGCGGCCGGGCTGACCAGGGCCAGCGCCTGCAGAGTCTGCCCCTGCTCCACCAGGCGCTGCGCCGCTGATGCGGCCACGTAGCCGCCAAAGGAGAACCCGGCCAGCGCCACCGGCAGGTGCCGCCAGGCGGGATCGATCCGATGCTGGGCCAGCACGGCCAGCATGTCATCGATCTCACCACGCCCTTCGTCCCAGGCCCCTTCAGATCGACCCACCCCCCGAAAATTGAACCGCACCGCCACCCAGCCCTCCAGGACCAGCGCGCGCGCGATGGTGTGCACCACCTTGTTGTCCATGGTGCCGCCCATGGTGGGCAAGGGGTGGGCCACCACCGCCAGCCCCACAGGCGCGCTCGCGGGGGCCTCGAGCACCACCTCGATGTTGCCCGCGGGCCCGTCGATGACGGCGGATTCAGGGCGATGGATCATCGGCCCACATCGGCCGGCAACACCAGCCGCTCGACCACCTGCCCCTTGAGCAGGTGCTGGTCAACGATCTCGTCAATGTCGGACTTGTCCACGAAGGTGTACCAGGTGCCCTCCGGGTAGACCACGGCCACCGGCCCACCGGCACAGCGATCGAGGCAACCCGCCTTGTTGACGCGCACCTGACCCGGGCCGCTCAGGCCGATCTCCTTGATGCGGTTCTTGCAGTGGTCAAAGCCCTCCTTGGCGCCGTGGTGGGCGCAGGAGTCCTCACCATTGATGCGTTCGTTGAGGCAGAAAAAGATGTGGCGCTGGTAGTAGCTCATGGCGGAATTTTAGGTGCGAGGGGGCATGTCAAAGGCGCGCTGCACGACGCGAGCCCCCAACCAGACAAAGGCCGCAAAGGGCCAGAGCAGACCAAACCAGCGCGACAAACCGTGAAAACGGATGAAGCGCCCCTGCTCCCAGGCCTGCAGTGTCTGGGCGTAATAGGGGTCAGGCGGCACCTGGTGGATCAGCAAGACCAATCCTGCCAGCACCCCCAGGCCGATCAGCGCGGCACCCGTGCGGGTGCGCCCCAGCAAGGCCACGCTGGCGACCGCGCCCAAAGACAAGCCCAACAGGGTAGGCACGCTGAGCCAGGTGAAGAAGTGGTCCGGGCCAAAGTTCATGGCGGCCGACACCGAACTGGCGACCACCGCCATGGTCACGGCACCGGCCAGCAGCACGATGCGCAACGTCTGAGGGCGCGCCACGGCGCACGCCACACACATGGGAGCCAGCAAACCCAGCGTCACGATCAGGACGTCTCGCCAGGGGCCCGAGAGCATCTCGATGGCCACCGGCGAGGCCGTCTGCTGGAACACCATCAGCGGATCGCCCTCGGGCAACAACCAGGCCTGCCAGGGAGTGTCTGCCGTCCAGTCGATCAACTGCAGGCGCAAGGCCGGCCACAACTGCCCCTGCCCCAGTGGCAAAGGCGGCGGGAACAGCAGGCCCAGCGGCCACAGCCACATCAGGGCCAGCCCGAAACCGGCCTGAGGAATGAACCAGCGCTCGCGCCAGCGGTGCCACACGTCCACCAGCCCCAGGGCCTGGGCGGTGATGGCCGCCAGCACGCCCCAGGCCGTGCCCAGGGTGTTGAGCGCCCAGTCCGAGACAGACGGCGTGCGCATGGGCAGGGTGAACTGCGTCAACTCCATGCCATAGGACAGGCCCGACCCGCAGGCCAGCGCCATGGCCGCAGCCGGCAGCACCGACCAGTTGCTGCGCAACAGCGCCAGGCACCAGATGGCACCCAGCGGCATGTAGCCCAGCAGGTTCTCGATCAGGTCGTGGGTGATCTCCGATTGCTGCTTGGGCAAGGCGCCGGTGAACACCCCGGCAGCCGGCCACTGAAACCCGCTCAAGGGGTAGAGGGTGGCGTAGGCGATCAGGGCGACGGCCACCCAGGTCAGGGGCCAGGCCGAACTGCGGTGCAAGGACATGACCGGATCAGAAGGGCTTGACCACCACCAGGATCACGATGGCGGCAAAGACCAGCACCGAGACCTCATTGAAGACGCGGTACCAGGTGTGGGTCTTCTGGTTGGTGAACATCTCGAAGCGGCGCAGCATGCCGCGGCACATGTGCTGGTAGCCAATGGCCACGACCACCAGCGCGAGCTTGGCATGCATCCAGCCGTTGCCAGGCCCCTTGCCGATGCCGTAATGCAACCACAGCACCAGGCCCAGCACCAGGGCAGGCACCATCAGGATGTTGGAGAACTTGTAGAGCTTGCGAGCCATGAGCAGCAAGCGCTCGCGCTCGGCATGGCTGTCATGTGGCACTTGGGCCAGGTTGACCAGGATTCGGGGCAGGTAGAACAAGCCGGCAAACCAGCTGGCCACGAAGACGATGTGGAGGGCTTTGATCCAGAGCATCCCGCATTATGGCGGGCCCTGAAAAACCGACAACGCAAAAAAAAGAGCCCCGGCAAACGCCGGGGCTGTGAAGCCTTAACGCTGTCATCACGTAAGGCACCTGCTCAGGGAGGAAAAGCAGGGAATGACGGCCTTGCGGCGTATCATCCGGTGTCGATTATAGACAGGTTCTCGACGCGATGCGAGACGCACGCGTCCGAAAACGCCAGCTATTTGGCGCTTTCGGGGACAAACTTTGCATTCGTTCACACTGGCGTCACCGCCGTCCTGCCATGACTTTTCCGCAGCAATTCCCGCACCACCGACCCCGCCGCCTGCGCAAGGACGACTTCACACGGCGCCTGGTGAGAGAGCACGCACTCACATCCAATGACCTGATCTACCCGGTGTTCGTGCTGGACCAGGACGAAGGCACACAGGCGATTGCCTCCATGCCGGGCGTCTCGCGCCTGGGTCGCAGCGCCTTGTATGCCGCCGCCGAGCAATGCGTGAGCCTGGGCATCCCGGTGATGGCTTTGTTTCCGGTGATCGATGCCAGCCTCAAGACCGCCGACGGGCAAGAGGCGCTGAACCCCGAAGGCCTGGTGCCCCGCACGGTGCGCGCACTCAAGCAGCGCTTCCCCGAGCTGGGCATCATGACCGACGTGGCGCTGGATCCGTTCACCAGCCATGGTCAGGATGGCCTGCTGGACGAGGACCACTACATCCTCAACGACGAGACGGTCAGCGTGCTGACCCGCCAGGCCCTGGTGCAGGCCGAGGCCGGCGTGGACATCGTCGCCCCCTCGGACATGATGGACGGGCGCATCGGCGCCATCCGCCAGGCCCTGGAGTCGCAGGACCTGATCCACACCCGGATCATGGCCTACAGCGCCAAATACGCCAGTGCCTTCTACGGCCCTTTCCGCGATGCGGTGGGCTCGGCCGCCAACCTGGGCAAGGCCAACAAGAAGGTCTACCAGATGGACCCGGGCAACAGCGACGAGGCCCTGCGAGAGGTGGCGCTGGACATCGCCGAGGGCGCCGACATGGTCATGGTCAAACCCGGCATGCCCTACCTGGACATCGTGCGCCGGGTCAAGGACGAGTTCCGTGTGCCCACCTTTGCCTACCAGGTCAGTGGTGAGTACGCCATGCTGCAGGCCGCCGCCCAGAATGGCTGGCTGGACCTGGACGCGGTGATGATGGAGTCGCTCCTGGCCTTCAAGCGCGCGGGCGCCGATGGCGTGCTGACCTACTTCGCCCTGGATGCGGCCCGCGCCCTGAAAGCCTGATGTGCGATTTTTCTGGATCAGCGACACCTTCACCGAACTGAGCGAATGGCCCCAGACCCTCACGGGTCCAGGCTTTTTGTGGGTGACCAGCGGCCGGCGCGAGTTCGAGGTGCTGCAAAGCGACATCCAGGCCCAGCTTCATCGGCTGGCGGGCGGCGCGCTGGTGGACCTGCACATCTCGGACCTGCTCAACCCGCAACTGCCCTCTCAGTTTGACTACACCTCCTGGTACGACCTGCTGGTGTTTCGCCGCCTGGCCGCAGGCCCCGGCACCGAACGCATGTTCCTCGACGAAGAGCACGGCACGGCCTCCACCGCACGCCAGGCGCTGGCCAGCATCGACACCAGCCCCGTGGGCTTTGCCGTGTTTGACAAGGTCCTGCTGACCGTGCACCCGGCCGACTGCTCGGTACGGGATTTTTTCATCCATCGACTCGGTCAGATCGGGGCCACCCCGGCGCGCCAGGAGTCGCACGCCACCGTCGCCTCAGCCTCTTCGCTGCCCGAGCACGACGATGGCGATGCGCACCTGGGTGCGAGCCATGCCCTGGAGGGCTTGTCCGACCCGACCCACACCTCGGGCCGCGGCGCCGCGTCCCGCATGCCCGCCAGCCCGCCCGACATGATGCTGCGCGTGGTCAACCACATGGTCGACAGCTACCTGGACCTGCGACGGCTGCTGACGCGCCAGTTTGGCTACCTGCAGCACGAACTGCTGTCGAGCAACAACCGCTTCACCAGTTGGCAGGCGCTGCTGGAATCGCGCAACGCCCTGCACCTGCTGGAGGACACCTGCGAAGACCAGCGCAGCGCCCTGCAGGAGTGGATCGACGCCATGGACGAGTGGCCCACACCCGAAGACAAGGTCAGCGCCCGAGAGCGGGAGCTGCTGCGCGTGCGCTCACGCGACGTGCACGAACACATCGAGCGCGTGCTCGGCCATGTCCGTCGGCTGGAGAGCTCGGCCGAGAGCGCGGTGCAGATGCACTTTTCGGCACAGGGCAGTCGAACCAACCAGATCATGCGCACGCTCACGGTGCTGACGGCCATCTTCCTGCCGCTGAACCTGATCACGGGCATCTTCGGGATGAACTTCGATGCCCTGCCCCTGATCCACACGGCCACCGGCTTCTGGGTGGCCTTTTTGCTGATGCTGGGCGTGGCCGGTGGACTGGTCTGGCTGTTCTGGCACAAACGCTACCTGGGCGACTGAGCTCAGGCCCGGCGGGTCAGCCCACCCCGGGTGGATCAGCGCCGGTGAATGACCTCTTGCGCCAGGCACAGGTCGTCCCAGGCCAGGGCCTTGTCGGCCGGGTTGCGCAGCAGGTAGGCGGGGTGGTAGGTCACCACCAGGGGAACGCCCTGGTAGTCATGCACCCGCCCCCGCAAACGCCCGATGGGCTCGGTGGACTTGAGCAAGGACTGCACCGCAAAACGCCCCATGGCCAGGATCACGCGGGGCTGCACCAGTTGCACCTGTCGCTGCAGGAAGGGCTCGCACTGCGCGACCTCTTCGGGCTGCGGGTTGCGGTTGCCCGGTGGGCGGCATTTGATGACGTTGGCGATGAAGACCTGCTGTTCGGGCGGGGCGTCGGCACGACTCAGGCCCACGGCGCGCAGCATGCGGTCCAGCAACTGCCCGGCAGGCCCCACAAAGGGCTCGCCCTGACGGTCTTCCTGCTCACCGGGCGCCTCACCCACCAGCATCCACGACGCCTGGGGGTGGCCCACCCCGAACACGGTCTGCCTGCGCGTCTGGCACAAGGTGCAGGCCTGGCAACTGGACACGGCATCGCGCAGGGCGGACCAATCCATGGTGGCGACGCCTTCGGGCCGAGGCCCCAGGACCACCGGGGCGGCAGGCGCCGCCGCAGCAGCGACGGGTGTGCGCGAACCTGAGCGCGTCGCGGGCGATGGGGCTGGGCGCGACACAGCAGGCGACGTGGCTGGCACAGGCGGTGTCCGCACGCCCGCAGGTGCCCCTGCCAGCAGGGCCTCGGCCATGGGCTGCACCGACACCGGCCCCAAGGCGGGCTGAGGCGCAGGCATGACGGCCACCTCGGGCTCGGCCTCATCCGTGGGCCAGAAATGCTGCACGCCCATCTCGCGCAGCATGGCCAGTCGTCGCTCAGTCCAGCGGGGCATCAAGGGCCACCTCCCGCCGCATCACCACCGCGTCTTCGCGCCCATCCAGGGCCGGGTAATAGTTCTTGCGCAAGCCCACCTGGGCGTAACCGTGGCGTTCGTACAAGGCGCGAGCGCGGGCGTTGCTCGGGCGCACCTCCAGCCACAGCGTGGCCAGGCGATGGGCCCGGCACAGATCGACCAGGCGATCCAGCATGAAGGAGGCCAGCCCCTGCCCCTGGCATGCCCGGTCCACCGCGATGTTGAGCAGGTGCAATTCGTCCACCCCGAACATGGCCACGCACACCCCGACAACCTGACCGCCTGGCAAGGTGCACACCCGCAGCCAGTAGCCGCTGGACAGGGAGGATCGGTAATTCTCTTCGCTCCAGGCATGGGAGGCATCGGCGCAGGCCGCCTGCTCGAACGCCCGCACAGCCGGGATGTCCTCGCGGGTCATGGGCCGCAGCACCGGCTGAGCCAAGGCCTGGGGCACCAGCACCCTCATGGCGTCACCACGCCTGCGGCAACCGCCGCGCCTGGGGCCTGCTGACGATCTGCCATGCGTTCGGCCGTGGTTTGCGCCACCTTGTCGCGCACATACAGCGGCAGCGCCAGGGCCGCATCCAGGGCCTCACCCGCCGCCCAGGCGGCTTGGGCCAGGGCAGCCAGGGCGCGCCCGTGAGGGCGGGCATCGGGCGCCAGAGAAGCGCCCTGCTCGGCCAGACCTGCGACGTCATCCGGATAAGCCGACAAGGCCGAACCAGCCACCAGACGCAGTTGGCCTCTGGCCACGCGTTCGCGCAGGTGGGCCAGGGGCCACAACACCGGCGCCTGATCGACCTGCCATTGGCCATCGACCCACCGAAAGCTGGCCGCGTAGACCTCGCTCATGCGGGCATCCTGCAGCACCCACAGGCGTGCCTCCGAGTCCTGCCGCAAGGCCTGTTCAATGCCCGGGTGGTCCTGGCGAGCCGCCTCGGCCACTGCCAGCAGGGTGTCCAGCGCCAGCACGGGAATGCCCAGCGCCAGGGCCAGCCCCTGGGCGATGGCACAGGAGGTGCGCAAGCCCGTGAACGCGCCCGGCCCCCGCCCAAAGGCAATCGCCTGCACATCCGACCAGGCCAGGCCGGCCTGCGCCAGCGCGGCATTCAAGGCCGGCAAGGTGCTGACCGAGGCCTGGGCCCCGCCACCCACCGCCCGCGCATGCACGCGCCCGCCTTCGCACAGGGCCAGGTGCACCACCTCGGTGGCGGTGTCCAGGGCGATCAGGCAGGGCGTGGCGGAACTTGACATGGCCGTCAGTGTAGCGAGTGCAGACACCCTGAGCGTGCGCCTATGATCGCCTTCCATGAAGAACACCCTGATGCGCAGCTCCCTCTGGCATGCCCTGCCCCTGCTGGCGGGGCTTCTGGTGGGGCCGGCAACCGGCTGGGCACAGGGCCCGTCCACCACCGTGCAAGGCAGTGGCGAGCTGCCGGTCGCCCTGATCCAGGCCTGGCAGAAAACCGGCCTGCCCCTGTCCAGCCTGTCGGTCTGGGTGCAGGACGTGAACGAGCCCCGCCCCCTGTTGAGCGTGGCCGCCGACCAGTCCCGGCGCATGGCCTCGGTCATGAAGCTGATCACCACCGGCATGGCCTTGCGCACCCTGGGCCCGGCCCACACCTGGACCACCCCGGTGGCCCTGGGGGGCACCATCGACCGCCAGGGTGTGCTGCATGGCCCCCTGTTCATCCGGGCCTCGGGCGACCCCAGCATGGACGCCACCCGGCTGCGTGAAGCCTTGCAGGCCTGGCGCGAGGCCGGCCTGCAGGAGATCCGCGGCGACCTGGTCGTCGACAAAAGCCTGTGGCGCCTGCCGCCGCACGACCCTGGCGCCTTTGATGGCGAACCCCTGAAGGCCTACAACGCGGGGCCTGACCCCTGGCTGATCGCCCATGGCGCCATCACCCTGCGCTGGCGCATTGACGGTGGAGCGCCCGGGCAGCCGCTGGTGACCGCCTCTCCGGGCCTTCACAGCCTGGTGCTGGACAACCAGGTGCAACTGGCACCCCAAGGGCCCTGTGGTGACTGGCGTGCCGGCATCGCGCAGACGGTGATCACCACCCCCGAAGGCGTCCGAACCTGGCGCCTGCAAGGGCGCTACCCAGTGGCTTGCGGTACCCAGCACTGGCCCCTGCGCTGGCCCGCCCAGGACGCGCTGGAGCACAGCGCCCGAGTCTGGGCCGCCACCTGGGCCAGCCTGGGCGGCGCCATGACCGGGGTGGTGCGCGAGGGCCCCTGGCCTGCACAGGCCACGCCCTGGGCGTCATGGTCGTCACCCCCCTTGGCCGAGGTGGTCCGCGACATCAACAAGTTCAGCAACAACGTGATGGCGCGGCACCTGTTCCTGACGCTGGGACAGCCGCCCAAGTCGAACCTGGCGACCGATGCGGACGCCACCACGACATCCCTCCCCGACGCGCTGATCCAGGCGCGCACGGTGGTGACCGGGCACGTGCAGGCCGCCACCCGCCAGGCCGATGGGAGCCGCCCTTGCGAGGTGGAAGGCGCCTTGCTGATGGACAACGGCTCCGGCCTGTCACGCACCGAAGGCGCATCGGCCCGCTGCATGGGGCGTTGGGTGCAGGTGATGTGGCAGGACCCGTTCATGCCCGAATGGCTGGCGTCTCTGCCGGTGGCGGGCCTCGATGGCACGGCGCGGCGCATGACGGCCGCCACCGGGCGGGCCCACCTCAAGACCGGCTCGCTGGACGATGTGGTCAGCGTGGCCGGCATCGTGCAGGGCTGGAGCGGACGCCGCTATGCCATGGTCGCGGTGGTCAATGACCCGCAAGCCGAGCGGGCCCGCGGCGCCCTGCAGGCCTTGCTGCAATGGGTCACCGAGGACACCCCATGAGCCTTGACACGACCTGGTTGACCACACTGGGGCCCGCCCTGGTCGAAAGCGTGGGCAGCCTGGCGGCGGTGCTGACCACCGGCTCGTTCATCCCGCAGGCCTGGTTGACGTTTCGGACGCGGGATGTGAGCGGCATATCGCTGAGCATGTACAGCGCCTTCACCCTGGGCGTGGCACTGTGGCTGCTCTACGGCCTGGCCAAGGGCTCCTGGCCCATGATCCTGGCCAACGGGATCACCCTGGCCTTGGCCCTGTTGATCCTGGGCATGAAGCTGCGGTATGGGCGCAAGCCCTGACCGCAGCTTCCCTCTTGGCGCAGACGATCAGAACGGGTTGTCGTTCACGCGCTCGAACGCCAGGGCACCGACACGGGCCTGCCCACCCGGGGCCAGGACAAAATCACTGGCCCACAGGTGGCTGAACAGATTGGCGCCGGCAATCAGGGTCGTCTGGCGGCAGTCGAGCAGAGAGGTCGAGGTGGTCCCCGTGGGGGTCTTGAACAAGCTCGAATCGCAGGCCGCCTGGTCCACATTCAAGCCGTAATCGCCGGGCACCCGCTCGATGTCCTGCATCAGCTCAAAGGCCTTGACCAGACCAATCTTGGTGCCATCGTTCTTGACGCCCTTGACGCCGATGAAGCCACGGTTGAAAGCTTCGGTCATCTGGGTCAGCGCCACACCGTCCACCCCCGCACCAGGCGCCTTGCCCAGGTCCGGCAGGGAGACAATCAGCGCACGCGCGCCCGTCTCCAGCAAGCGGTTGACCGCCTGGCCCAATCGCACACCACGCGCTTCCAGATCGCTCTTGATGTCGTTCAGATTGCCAGGCGTCGTGCGGTAGGCCGCCAGTTGCTCGATCACGTCGTTCTGACCTGCCCAGATGGTGACCAGGGTCTTGCTGTCGAGTTCACCACGGTGGTCCTCGATCTGCTGGATCACGTCGTCAACCTTGGCGCCAATGACGGCGTACGACACGGCACCGGCCGCATCCGCAGGGCACGCCGTGTTGTAGCCCAGACCGTAGGCGTTGGCCAGGATCTGCATCCACTGACGAGCTTCCGTGCAATTCCAGACGGCCCAGGACTCGCGGGTGTAGGCCGGGGTCGTGCCCGATGTTTCGGTCTTGACCACGGTCAATTGGGTATCCGTCAGCCACACGATCTCATTGGTGACCGTCACCCCCACCGAGTCCACGGAATAGACCTCGCCGGCATAGGCCAGAGCGGCATTGGTCATGTCTTTGTCGGTGATCTGGGTCGAGGACTGTGCCACTCCCGCGTCGCGGTACACGGCATTGGGCAGCGTGGCCACAAAATTGATGCCGTAGCGCTGCCCCTTGAGCACATCGCCTGCCACGTCCTGCGTGCCGATGTAGCTCAACTCGTCCCCGAAGGTCACGATCTTGTTGGGCTTGAAGGGGTTGACCTGGTCGCCGCCACCACAGGCGGTCAAGGCCACGGCCACGGCCGCAGCAGCCCCCAGGGCGGTGAGTCGGCGAACAGCGCGGGCGGCAACACCAGCGCGGACAAAGGCAGCAAACGACATGAAATCTCCAGCAAACGGGGCACAGGCCGGGATCCGTCCCAGGCACCTGCGGTCAATCCTGCAAGCATACCGCCTCTGAGCGGTGCCCGTTCAGGCCGCGGCCGCGCGCAGCAGTCGGTCGCGCACGCCAGCCCAGGCCGCGTCCTCGGGGGGCGATTCGACCCAGATCTCTTCGACCCCCTGGGCGTCCATCTCGCGCAGGTCGGCAAACAGGTCATGGGCCGCCGGGCCGGGCTGGGCCGGCATGGCCCGCATGAGCACCCCCGGCTGCACCGGGCGATGGGCCCAGGCACTGCGCGAATACACCGCCACCTTCGGGATCGGGTGGTGCCAGCCCAACAGGGCCGGGATCAGGAGGTCCAGTTCGCGCAGCATGGGGGTCTCGTCCATCAGGCGCAGTTTGGCGCGCGGCGCGTAGTGCGCCAGCAGGGTGCCTGAGGCGCGCGGGGCCGATGGGTCGGGCGCTTCCGGGCGTGACCAGCTGATCGGCTCGCCAGCGGCCGCCTCCAGCTCGTCACGGGTCAGGCGCCCCGGTCGAAGCAGCACCGGGTGGGCCCGCGAGCAGTCCACGATGGCCGATTCGATGCCAACCTCGCAAGCGCCGCCATCGAGCACCCACAGGTCGTCATCGGCAAACTCGCCCATCACGTGCTCGGCCCGCGTGGGGCTGATGCGGCCAAAGCGGTTGGCACTCGGCGCAGCCACGCCCAGCACACCCTGCTGGGCCGCGGCCCGCAACAGGGCCAGGGCCACGGGGTGATCGGGGCAGCGCAGGCCGATGGTGTCCTGCCCGCCCGCCGAAGCCGCAGCGATGCCGACCTGACGGGGCACGATCACGGTCAAGGGGCCGGGCCAGAACTTTTCCATCAGGCGCTGGGCCACGGGCGGCAGCACCGCCGCAAAGGCCAGCGCGGCATCCCGGTGATGCACGTGCACGATCAAGGGGTGATTGGAGGGGCGCCCCTTGGCCGCAAAGATGCCCGCCACGGCGGCGTCGTCATCGGCCCGGGCGCCCAGGCCGTAGACCGTCTCCGTCGGAAACGCCACCAGTTGACCCTGCGCCAGCCGCTGAGCCGCGCGCTCGATGGCCTGAGGGTCTTGCGCGGGGTCCAGTCGGGTGGGTGCGGTCATGGGGCGCCTGGCTCAGAAGGGCTCGATACCCAGGATGGCCGCGGCCTTCAAGGCGGTCTGGTGCGCGGCCTCGGCGGTGGCACCGGTCACCGTGAGGTGGCCCATCTTGCGCGCACGGCGTGCCTCGGTCTTGCCGTACAGGTGCAGGTGGGTGCCGCTCAGGGCCAGCACGCCCGCCCAGTCGGGCTCGCGCTGCACGTCGCTGCCCGCGTCAAACCACAGGTCGCCCAGCAGGTTGACCATCAGGCAGGGGCTGTGCAGCACGGGCTCGACCAGGGGCAGGTTGGCCATGGCGCGCACCTGCAGCTCAAACTGGGACACATCAAATGCATCGATGGTGTGGTGCCCCGAGTTGTGGGGACGCGGCGCCATCTCGTTGGCCACCAGCGAACCATCTTGCAGCACAAAAAATTCGACACACAGCACGCCCACGTAAGACAGCGAGGCCGCGATCTTGCGAGCCGACTCGACCGCTTGGGCCTCCAGGGCCGCATTCACGCCAGGGGCAGGCACCGTGGTCACGGCCAGGATGCCGTCGCGGTGCAGGTTGCGCTGCACCGGGAAGGTCACGATCTGGCCCGAACGGGCGCGCGCCACGATGACGCTGACCTCGAAGGCCAGCGGCAGCATCTTCTCGAGCACGCACGAGACATGCTGGAGCTCATCCCACGCCGCCACCAGTTCCGCACGGGTCTTGACGCGGATCTGG